>JAENXD010000147.1 GCA_016649745.1 Flavobacteriaceae bacterium
AATGTTTTCTGCTTGATCGTCTGGAATTTGAATGTCAAATTCTTTTTCGAATTCCATGATTAACTCAACAGTATCAAGTGAGTCTGCTCCTAAATCGTTAGTAAAGCTAGCTTCTGTTGTTACTTCATTTTCGTCAACGCCTAATTTATCTACGATAATGGCCTTTACTCTTGATGCAATGTCTGACATAATTCTTTTATTTTAAATTTAATTACTCGGCAAAAATATAAAACTTTATTTAAATCAAAATCTTTTAATTCATAAAAGATTAAAAACTAAGTTTTAAAAATAGTCAAAGTTTTTTTATTTACCCCATATAGTTGATATTAATTCATTTTATTTGTTGTTTAATAGAAGCGTATAATTTACAAATATGAAACGTATTGCTATACTTGCGTCAGGATCGGGTACCAATGCTGAAAACATTATCAAATATTTTAAAAACAGCGATTCAACTTCAGTGGTTCATGTACTGTCCAATAAAAAAGATGCCAAAGTTTTGGAACGGGCCGACCGCTTAGATATTCCTAACAGAAGTTTTGACAAAAATGATTTTATTGCCACTGATGGAGTGCTGAATTTTTTAAAAGAGAATGCTGACTATGTTATTTTAGCCGGATTTTTATGGAAAATCCCTACAAAGATAATTGAGGCTTTTCCAAATAAAATAATCAATATTCATCCTGCGTTATTGCCTAAATATGGTGGTAAAGGAATGTACGGAATGTATGTGCACAATGCTGTTGTTGAAAATAAGGAAAAGCAAACTGGAATTACCATTCATTATGTGAATGAAAATTATGATGAAGGTGCCATTATTTTTCAGAAAAGTTTTGAGGTTTTGGAAAGCGACACATCTGAAGATGTTGCAAAAAAAATACATTTGTTAGAATATGAGTTTTTTCCGAAAATTATTGAAAAAGTAATCTTAGAGAATGACTGAAAAACCTAAAGTACATATTTATACAGACGGTGCCTGTAGCGGAAATCCGGGATCCGGCGGTTACGGAATTGTGATGGAATGGGTGGGGAAACCTTATAGGAAAGAGTTTTCTGAAGGCTATAAAAAAACAACAAATAACCGAATGGAATTACTGGCTGTTATTGTTGCTTTGGAGAATATGAAAGCCAAAGATGTGGAAATCACTATTTTTTCCGATTCAAAATATGTGGTCGATGCCGTTGAAAAGAAATGGCTTTTAGGTTGGCATAAAAAACAGTTTAAAAATGTGAAGAATCCCGATTTGTGGAAACGATTTTTAGCGATTTACAATCCGAATAACACAAAATTTGAATGGGTGAAAGGGCATAATAACCACATGCAAAACGAGCGTTGTGACGTGTTGGCTGTTGAAGCTTCAAAAAAGAAAACATTACAAGATGATTTGGGTTATACCAATCAGGAAAAGCCCCTTTTTTAATAAAAAATTTCTTCTGAATCCTTTCAGATTAGCATCATTAAAACATTTTTCTGATTCCAATAAAAACGAAAATCATAGCGGTATAACCAATGAAGAAAGGAATAATAAATGCCGCCCATCCTAACACCAACATTACGGCAATTAAGAGCAACTGAAATCCCAGACCAAAAGCGGAAACAGCAGTCATAAACCAATTGTTAAAAGGTTCACTATCTATCGCTTTTTTATCCAGCAAATAAATTATTTTGTCGAAAACGCCATAAAGGATCTTATAAAGCATAAAAAGAAAATTCACGTTTTGCTGTTTTTCTCCTTTCAAGGCTATCGGAGTTTTATCTTCAAAAATGCGACTTGTGGTATCGCCATTAAACTTGTTTCGAAGAATAACATAGTAATAATTGTACAAAGTTCCTTGAAGCTGGATGCCTACAAAAGCAATCAAAGCGTAAGTTAAACTTGTATTTGTGATGTGCCACAGCGCTATAAAAATGAAGAAATTTAAAAGGATGTCGGAAATCGAGTCAAAATAGCGTCCAGTATAAGAAGGTGTCTTTTTTACACGTGCCAATTCCCCGTCTGCAGCATCTAAAACAGATTTTAAAATTAAGAAAAATGCGGCCGCCCAATAATAGCCATAAAGCATGCAGGCAATGGCAATTAATCCTGAAATAATAAACCAAATGGTTATGTGAATTGGAGTAATTGACGTTTCTTTAAGGGAGTTTGCTATAATTTTTGCGGCGGGTCTTCCATAATCTGAAAGATCAATAAATTTGTGGTCTTTAGGTAATTTAGACATTTTTCTATTTTCTTCAGAGTATTTTTAATGACTTAGTTTCCTAAACTTTAAAACAGCACGTTTTTAATGAAAGTCAAAGATACACTATATTATTTTTTTTAACTGAAGAAAGACTGAAGGTTGATTAAATCGCATTTAGAAAATGAGCGTTGCATGTATTGAATGTTGATACTTCTGAAATTAAATTTTACTTAAAGACTTATTCTTCCGATAAAATAAAACTTTGAAGTTTATTTAACAATTCCTGAATGTTTTCTGGCGCATTGTTATGGTCAAACTCAAAGGTATAAAGTTCTCCGTTAAAATTAAGTTCAAATACGCCTTTAATTGCTTTGTCTACGGCAAGATCATCAATGGAAATATTGCTTTTTATGGAAGTTAAATCAATTTTTTTGACTATATCAATGACCTCCTTGAGTTGCTTGGCTGTCAATTCAATTTGTTGCGTTTCATTGTTTTTTGAAACTTCCAGCAAGGTATTTTCGAGTTGAATAGCCAGATGAAAACCTCTTGTTTGTGCTGAATAATTCAGTGAAATCGAGTCTTTTTTATCCTGACCTTGACAAGAAGTTGAAGACACAAGCATTAAGATTAATGCGATTTTTAAAAGTTTCATTTTCAATGTTTTTAATAATTTAAAGATATAAAAAAAGGTGCTGAAAAGCACCTTTTTAATTTTTTAAAATAGCTTATTGTACGAAGCTTTCTCTTGCGCCACCAGAAGCAAAAATGGCTCTTATCCTATCATTTTGTCCTAAAGTGAACATGTTCATACAAGCATCATCTGTATAATCCATATAATTCATTGTCATATCATTTGACTGACAGTGAACGGTTGGATATGATGGGCAACCATAGTTAGCTCTGTCTGAACTTGGTGTATCTGTAACAAAATCGTCTTGTTGGCATCTACCGTCACCCCAGATATGACGTAAATTTAACCAGTGACCAACTTCATGAGTTGCTGTTCTTCCTAATCCATAAGCACCGCTAGTAACTCCAAAGTACTCTGAACCAACTACAACACCATCAGTAGAGGCGCTACCTCCAGGAAATTGAGCATATCCTAATATGCCACCGCCAATATTACAAACCCAGAAGTTTAAATATCCTGCTACAGGTGGATAAGCACTTTTTACAGAATTATTAGTTCCCCAAGATGAAGTTGAATTTGAATGTCTGGCTATGTTACTTGCTGACAAGGTGAAATTAATATCTACATTTGCTCCAACAGCTCTAAATTCAGCTGGCACATCGGTGTAATTGGTGTCGTTAAAATCGTTGTTTAAAACTGTAATTTGAGAATTGATTTGTGAGTCGCTGATATTTTGAG
The DNA here is from genome assembly GCA_016649745.1 of Flavobacteriaceae bacterium. Classification (GTDB taxonomy): domain Bacteria; phylum Bacteroidota; class Bacteroidia; order Flavobacteriales; family Flavobacteriaceae; genus Lutibacter. The sequence goes on from JAENXD010000147.1 coordinate 3,554, forward strand.
CAGAATTGCTGTAAATAACATGAACATACACAGGAATATTAACAGTACCAACATAAGGAGTTGGAGGAGGAGTTCCGCTACCACCTGGTTTTCCTTTTTGAGTTGATCCTTTGGCAGCAATATATTCTCTTGTATGTTTTTCAATTGCGAACATGCGGTTTTCCAATCCCGGATTGTCTTTTAATTGCTGATTCAGCACTTTCATACTGGCACATTTGTCATTTTTGGCATCGGCAGAAGATTTTGCTGATACGTCATCAGCAGAAGTGTACACATAGAAGTCGCTCATGTCTACAGCAGCTTCTTGATTTGGGATTGCTTCCTCAGAATTATTCTGACAAGCTACCATCACCAATGCTAAAATAGCAAAGGAAAAAATTAGTTTTTTCATTGTTAACGTTGTTAGGGTTGATTAATAATTAGGTTAAATCTTTAGCTAAAGATGGTGTAATTTATTAAAAAAAAGTTAACAAACAAGAAAAAGTTAAAAATTAACGTTAAATATTAGGGCATTGTTCAGCTATTGCAAGTATTTATTAGCAATGTAATAAAAAAGTATTTATTGAGCCTAGGATTTGCGTTATGGATTTCAGTGGAAAGCCTGACCGCTTTTTCAGCGGGAACGCCCAAAATAAATTTGATATTATAGGTTGGTAAATTGATGTGCACGATGTTGTATTTGGCAAAAACCTAAGAAAGCATGGTTTTAGCCCTTATTAATGCGTTGTATAACACATCAACTTCTTCAAAAGTATTGTAAAATGAAAACGAAGCGCGCACCGTTCCCGGAATTTTGTAAAAATCCATAATGGGTTGTGCGCAATGGTGGCCAGTTCTAACTTCAACGCCTAATTTATCTATAATTGTGCCAATATCATAAGGATGAATTTTATCAATATTAAAGGAAATTACGGAAGTTTTATGTTTAGAAGTTCCGTAAATTTTTAATCCTTCAATTTGAAGCAATTTTTTTGTGGCATATTGAAGCAATTCATTTTCATAAGTTGCAATGTTGTCAAATCCCAAATTATTTAAATAATCAATGGCAGTTCCAAAAGCGATAACGCCTGCAATATTTGGCGTTCCCGCTTCAAATTTATGAGGTAAATCGGCATAGGTTGTTTTTTCAAAAGTCACCTCTTTTATCATTTCTCCACCACCTTGATAGGGCGGTAATTTGTTGAGCCAAGCTTCTTTTCCGTATAAAATTCCTACGCCTGTCGGGCCGCATAACTTATGGGCAGAAGCCACGTAAAAATCGACATCTAATGCTTGAACATCCGATTTGATGTGCGGGCAAGACTGGGCGCCATCAATCAATACCGCAGCGCCAACTTGATGGGCTTTATCTATAATTTCTTTAATGGGATTTATGGTTCCCAAGGCGTTTGAAACGTGGTTTACAAATACCAGTTTTGTTTTTTTAGAAAGTAATTTGCCGTATTCATTCATCAATAATTCACCTGCTGAATTCATTGGGATTATCTTTAAAACGGCTCCGGTTCGCTCACATAGCATTTGCCAAGGCACAATATTTGAATGGTGTTCCATAGCCGAAACAATGAGTTCATCGCCTTTTTGCAGCAATGATGTAAAACCCGTGGCAACAATGTTGATACTGTGTGTTGTGCCTGCGGTAAAAATAATTTCGTAACTTTTTTTGGCATTGAAGTGTTTTTGCAACTTTTCACGGGCCTGTTCAAAAGCATCGGTCGCTTTCTGACTTAAAGTATGAACGCCTCTGTGAATATTTGCATTTATTGTTGTGTAGTAATTTACAATACTGTCGATGACAACTTGAGGTTTTTGGCTGGTGGCTGCATTGTCTAAATAAACCAAGGGTTTGCCGTTTATTTGTTGTTTTAAAATGGGAAAATCAACTCTGATTTTTTTTATATCTAACATTTTCTTTTTTTAGTATCGATAGCTATCGGTAGAATCTAAATACAAAATTACAAAATAGCTTTTATTTTGAAGGTTGTAAAATTTAAAAACTTGTTATTTATGCAATCTTTTTCATTTTATATAACATAAACAGGTGAACCAGTCTTCCAACAGGCAATACTGATGAGTTTAATAATTTTATAGTCACTGCGCTGATTAAACGCGGAGCAGTTTGAATTTGGGAATGAAATAAAATTGGCGTGAAAAAGCAACATTATGCAACTCAAAATAAAATTTATTTTTAAATTTGATTAAAATGCTAAAGAGTTTAAAACCTATTTGCTAGGACAGAAAACCAGTATTTTACTTGGGTAAATTTTATGTAAAACGAATGTGTAACAAATAATTAAGAAACAACAACGATATGACAAGAGTAAAATTAGCATATTATAGGGAAGAGGATTGGAAACGTTTTATTGACTTGGCAGACGACGATAGAGAAAATTTACATGACAATTGGAAAGATTGGCATAAATCATTTCTTAAAGCAAAAAAGGATCTTATTTCTCAAGGATTTGATGTTGTGGATATTGAGATTGATTTGGATGAATTGATAATTTTTTGTAAAATCAGGGGAATCAAAAACGATGGTAAAGCACGTTCTCAATTTGTGCAAGCTAAATAATGTATGCTAAAATAAAAAATAATATAGCAAGCAAAGGAGAAAACCAGAAAATATTTTTTTATGGAAATGCGTATTCTATGATAAAATACAAGACAAATTTGATTTATTTTAGCTTGCAAATTTGTATGTATTAATGTAAGGTGTTTTTCTATTAATAACACTAAAAACCCTATCGATAATTTTGCATCTTATATTGTTCAATACTAGCATACTATTTTTACCCTCGTTCTTCTTTCTATTGTAATATTCCTTGAGTTGTGAATCGTGTTTTACAGCGGCAAGAGCACCCATTTGTAATAACGATTTCATTTTTTTATCTGCCATATGATTTACTTTTGTTCCACCTCTAACAGTTGAACCCGAACTGTATTCAAATGGTGCCGTTCCCGAATAACATGCAAATTTTCTAGAATTATCAAATGCTGTAAAACCTTTTGTCGCGATTATAAAATAGAGTGCTGATTGATTTCCAACTCCTGGAACACTTTTTATTAAATCATATTGTTGTTTCAATTCGGAATTATTTTTAATGATTTCTTTCATTTTTGTTTCCAATTCTTTTAAACAACTTTTCAAAGACTTAATTGTTTTTGAATTTATGTTAGAAACAACTTTAAAGACATCGTTGCTTATAAAATCTTTATTTTCTTTAGTTGTTCCAAATATGAGAATCGTTTTCATAACCTTCTCTCTTTCAGTAAAAAGCAATTTTAACTGCTGAATTTCCTTTTCCGCAATTGAAGACAATTTCAACTTATCAATATTTCTAATACTGTACCAAGCAATATCCTTTGCATCAGTTTTATCGTTTTTGCCTCTGGAGATCCCTTTGGATCTTTTAATTTCTATAGCAGGAACAATCCAATAATCAAGTCCAAATTCAGAAAGATTTATGCTTAAAGGATATGTATAAACCCCTGTATTTTCAAAGCAAAAAAGTGTTTTTGTTACATCTATTTTCTTCTTTTTTAAAAGACTTATCATCATCTTAATACCTTTGGCGGTGTTCTCAACTATAAAGTGTTCTGACTTATTTGCCAAAACATTTTCAATTAAAACAACATCTAATTTCAATTTTGAGATGTCAATACCAACATAAAATAAATATTTTTTCATAATTTTGAATTAAGAGATTAATAATTGTTGAAATTCTTTAGAACCTTTATTAGACCGCTATGTCTATTATTCTATTTGAAGCTATTCAACGGGTTTAAAGGAATGGCAGAGGACTAATACGCAAGATAAGTCTTTCTTAGTTAAGGATATAGTTCACCTCTGCTTTCCTTTAATAAAATTAATATTTTTTCTTATAAATCTCTCTTGTAAATTTTTGAATTAATACTTTCACAAAGTAAAGGTTA
>JAENXD010000091.1 GCA_016649745.1 Flavobacteriaceae bacterium
AAATAGGGGTTTTTTGCTCAATTGAAGGCTTTTTTTAACTGCATAGCATTGCTACGGAGTTCAAAAAAGACAAAAAGTGAGTGAAAAATAACATTTTGTAGCCAATTGAAAAAAGTTTAAACCAGTTCAATACTTAAAATTCAGTTGCATGAAAAAACCAGTCATTATTGACTGGTTTTTGGTTTTTTTAAAGACAAGGAATAAATATTAAATTGTTTTTACATTTACTGCGCTTAATCCTTTTTTTCCTTCTTCTAATTCAAATTCAACTTCATCTCCATCACTAATTTTGTCAATTAATCCTGTAATGTGTACGAAGTAGTCTTTTCCTGAAGTTTCCTCGGTGATAAATCCAAATCCTTTAGCTTGGTTGAAAAATTTTACTGTTCCTTTTTTCATTATTAAATAATTTATTAAAGTACTAAAGTACTCATAATTACGCTTGTTTTTGAATTTTTTTGAGTTATTTTTTAAAAAACACATTAGTTATATTAATCTGCGACTAATCCAATATATCCGTTAATTCTTTAAAAATTTGTTTTGGATTTTTATTTTGGTATAATATCTCATAAACGGCATCAATTATAGGCGTTCTTGCTTTGTTTTTTTCATTGATTAAAAAAGCACTTTTTGTGGCATAATATCCTTCGGCAATCATACTCATTTCCATCATGGCACTTTTAACGGTGTATCCTTTACCAATCATATTTCCAAACATTCTGTTTCGGCTAAATACAGAATACCCGGTAACCAATAAATCACCCAAATATGCGGTGTTGTTGATATTGCGCTTCATTTTATGAACTTTTCTTATAAAACGCTTCATTTCACGAATGGAATTTGACATTAAAACAGCTTGAAAATTGTCTCCATAACCCAATCCGTGAGCCATTCCTGCCGCTATAGCGTAAATATTTTTAAGCATCGCGGCATATTCAGTACCAATAATATCATCAGAGGTTTTTGTTTTTATGTAATTGCTGGAAAAATATTTACTTAAAAGATCTGCTTTATTGGCATCCTGACAAGCAATGGTTAAGTAAGATAACCGTTCCATGGCAACTTCTTCCGCATGGCAAGGACCGGCAATAACGCCAATATTTTTAAACGGAATTTTATAATTTTTATGGAAATGCTCGCCTACAATCAATCCGCTTTCGGGAACAATTCCTTTTATGGCAGAAAAAACTATTTTTGAAGATAAAGCCTGTGTAATTTTGTCCAACTCTTCCTTCAAAAATGCAGATGGAATGGCAAAAATTAAAATATCTCCGTAACGGACCAAATCATTAATATCGCTTGATAAATACAACTTCTTCACATCAAGTTCAGCCGAACTTAAGTAATTTGGATTGCGCTCATTTTCTTTAATAAAATCTATGGCACTTTGGTTTCTCATATACCAGCCAACCTGTTCCAGATTTTCACACAACATTTTCACAATGGCTGTTGCCCAACTTCCCCCGCCAAAAACGGCAATTTTAGGGTTTGTATTCATTTCTATAAATTTTGAACACCAAAAGTAAAAAAAACCTGCTTAAATGCGCTATTAAAATTATGAAACTACAATTTTAAAGATCCGAATTTATTTTGTTGAATAGAAATATTACTTTTGTACATTTATGCTTTAATCTTATTTACACTGAAATTCACTATTGAGCACACTTAAAAGATTTTTTAAAGACACCATCATTTACGGAATTGCTGCGGTTTTACCGAGAGTCATTAACTTTTTGCTGGTTCGCATCCATACCGATGCTTTGCCGGCAAGTAATTATGCGGAAAATACCAACTTTTATATTTGGATTGCCTTATTTACAGTGCTGTTAACATTTGGGATGGAGACTGCTTTTTTTAGATTTTATAAAACAGAAAATAAAAAAGATGACATTATTTCCACTTCATTTTTAAGTGTATTGATTGCCGCAATATTATTTGTGACGGTCGCTTTTTGGTTTTCCGACTTTTTCACCAACTTATTCGACTTCAGCGAAAACCCACTGCAGTTTAAACTATTCATTGGCATACTGGCGATTGATGCTATTTCCGTGGTTCCATTTGCTTATTTACGCGCCTCAAACAGGCCTATAAAATACACCGCAATCAAAATGATTAATGTGGGAATCATTGTGGCTATCAACTTGGTTTTTTTGAAGTTTATTCCCGAATTTAAAGCCAGCGGCAAAAACATTCCTGAAGTTTTAAACACCATATTCGAAAGCACTTCCATCGTTAATTTTATATTTATTGCCAACATTGTTGGAAGTGCCGCTTCATTAATTTTACTGCTGCCGTTTCTTCTGAAATTCAAATGGCGTTTTAACGGTGTTTTGTTTAAAAAAATGCTGATTTACAGCTGGCCTATTGCCGTTGCCGGAATTGCTTACGTGATTAATGAAAATTTGGATAAGTTTTTAATCGGTCAAATGATGGATAAAACCGCCATGGGAATTTATTCGGCCTGTTATAAGCTGGCAATTTTTATGAATTTATACATTATGGCTTTTCGATTGGGCGCAGAACCATTCTTTTTTAACCATTCCGACCATAAAAATGCACGGGCTACCTACGCCAGAATCCTAAACTATTTTATCATTGTTGGTGCATTGGTTTTTGTGGGTATTGTTGTTTTTCTAGATATCATAAAACAACTGTTTATCAATGAGCAATATTGGGATGCTATTGTAATTGTACCTATTGTTTTATTGGCCAATTTGTTTTTGGGTATTTATCACAATTTATCCATTTGGTACAAATTAAATGATAAAACAAGCTACGGAATGCTGTTCTCGATTATTGGAGCCTTAATTACAATTGTAATCAATATCACCTTAATTCCTGTAATTGGTTATATTGCATCGGCCTGGGCAACACTTTTGGCTTATGGAAGTATGATGGTGCTGTCTTATTTTATTGGTGACAGGCAATATCCTGTTCCTTATAATTTAAAAAAATCCGGAAGTTATTTAGTTGCTTCAATAGTGATTTCATTTGTGTCATTTACTTATTTCAGAGAAAATTATTTGGTGTCCGCAATCTTGATTTCAGCCTTTGGAATATTAATTTTTTGGAATGAAAAAAAAGAAATTTTAGCCCTCATAAAACGATAACAATTCATTAGGATGAAATATTTAATTGCTTTTTTTATCATCATTTTTTTAAGTACTTCATTTGCTTTTTCTCAAAATACTGTTGAAAAAAAATCGACTGCGGCCTCAAATGTTTCCGTGCTTAAAAAGGAATTTATAATCTCAAACCTTAACAAAATAAGTCATAAAATTTGGATTTATTTACCGCCGAATTACAATAATTCAACAAAAAAATATCCGGTAATTTACATGCACGATGCCCAAAATTTATTTGACGCCACAACTTCCTATGCCGGAGAATGGGAGGTTGATGAAGCCTTAAATAATTTGTTCAAAAAAACAGGAAAAGGTTTTATTGTTGTGGGAATTGAAAACGGAGGCGAAGAACGCATCAACGAATATACGCCTTGGAAAAATGAAAAATATGGCGGCGGAAAAGGTGCTGTTTACATGGATTTTATCGTGAATACGCTAAAACCTTATATCGATTCTAATTACAGAACCAAAACAAAACAAAAATATACCGGATTAATTGGAAGTTCCTTGGGCGGATTGATCTCCTATTACGGTGGACTTCAATACCCGAAAACCTTCGGAAAAATTGGCGCTTTGTCAACTTCGTTTTGGTTTTCTGAAAAAGTGGAAGATTTCACGAAAGAAAAAGGGAATTTAAAAAATGTAAAACTATTTTTACTGGTTGGCGGAAAAGAAGGCGATGGCACCGATAAAGACACGCAAAAAATGGGAAAATTATTGTTAAAAACAGACTTCAAACCAGAAAATTTAAAAACTAAAATAAATCCTGAAGGCGAACATAATGAAGCCTTTTGGAGGTCCGAATTTTTAGAAGTCATTACCTGGCTTTACCACATACAATAATAGAAAAAACATGAAAGTACAAATTAACAACAAATCGAAACACGCATTACCAAGCTATGAAACCATCGCATCAGCAGGAATGGATTTACGTGCAAATATTTCAGAAGCAATTACTTTAAAACCTTTGGAACGTGCTATTGTGAAAACAGGGTTGTTTATTGCGCTTCCTGTTGGTACAGAAGCACAGGTTCGCCCAAGAAGTGGATTGGCGGCTAAAAATGGAATTACGGTTTTAAATGCTCCGGGAACTGTAGATGCGGATTATAGAGGTGAAATAGGCGTAATTTTGGTAAACCTTTCCAATGAAAATTTTGTGATAAATGACGGCGAACGCATTGCGCAATTGGTCATCGCAAAACACGAAAGAGCAGATTGGGAAGAAGTTGAAATTTTAAGCGAAACCAAACGCGGTGCTGGCGGATTTGGAAGTACGGGAAAATAAATTAGCCGGAAGACCGAAGGCTGAAGACAGAGGCCGGAAAAAGTTTAACCGCAAAGGGCGCAAAAATTTGGGCAAATAACGCCAATTATTTAGAAATCAATTTATTTTCTTGCGACATTAGCGATTTTTTATTTGCGTTACCTGCGGTTAGGTTTTTAAAAATTAATGCCTTCTGAAATTTTGGCTGTTTCTATTTTTTAAACAATAAATTATGTAGTTTGCACAAAAAAAATAATGATAGATATTGATGTAAAAACTTTATTCATTTTTTCAGCGATAGCAAATATATTTATTATTTCCCTATTTGCCACTTACGTTAAATTATATAAGGTAAAAAATCCTATTATTAATATTTTTATACTGACCAGAATATTGGGTATCATTCTTTTAATGATGCTTTCAATACGAAATGGCACACCAAAACCAATAGGTATTATTTTAAATACGACTATTAGTTTGTTTATTGTTTTCTATGAACTTTATTGCATTTCTTTTATAGAGCGTAAATTCGACAAAAAACATTTTAAAAAATTCATTTTAATCCCAGTATTTTTTTCCATAATATCTTATTTTTTCATTACTTCTTCCGAAGGCAATCGAATTTCAGTTCTGTCATTTAGTGTCGCAATTATGTATGCATTTACTGCCTATATACTTTTAACAGAAAAAGGAAAAACTAAAATCCAGCATATAACTGGTTATATATTCGCGTTGATTTGTTTAATGCTTTTAACACGAGCTGTTGGAGCACAGTTCACCGTTGAAGTTAAGATGTATTCAACAAACTATCTGTTGGCTTTACCTCTTGTTTTTTTCTTAATTCTTAACCTGATTATTCCTTTACTGTTACTTTTTATTTTAAAAGAAAAAGACAATTTAAATCTAAGTGAATTAAACAAAAGTAAAGACAAGTTTTTCTCAATTATTGCCCATGATTTAAGGGGTCCGTTTGGAGGTCTTCAACAAATTGGGGAACTTCTTTGGTTAAATAATATTACTGATGAAAAAAGAGAAAAACTAACCGAAACGCTTTACCAAAACAGTAAAAACACATTTAACTTATTAGATAATCTATTAAAATGGGCAAATGCTAACGCTGGATTAATTGTTTGTAAACCTTCCAAGCTGAATCTTCACAAAATAGTACTTAACAATGTGCGTCTTTTTAATTCTCAAGTCAGGTTTAAAAATCTTGAGTTAAGTTGTCATTTTGATATGGATATATTTATTTATGCAGATTTTAATATGATAGATACTGTCATTAGAAATATAATATCCAATGCCATAAAATTTACGCCATCCGGTGGTAAAATTGATGTTATTTTGGATAAAATTGATATCGCAAACAATACTTGTACCATAGCAATAGTTGATACCGGAGTTGGTATGGCTAAGGATTCTCAATTAATAGTTTTTGAAATAGATGCTACAGTCTCAACTTTAGGAACTAACGAAGAAAAAGGAACTGGCTTGGGATTAAAACTTTGTAAAGAATTCTTAACAATAATTAAAGGAGCTATTTGGATTGAAAGCAATGAAAATAAAGGAACCAGTGTTTTTATTTCATTACCAATCGAAAATAAATAAATTGCTATTTAATTGTTTTTTTTGCTAATTTCAAAAATACTTGTTGATTGGTTTCCAGCTTTTTATGATGTTCAAAAAATAGGGTTGTTTTGTTTAAAAGCGCTTCTATTAAATAATGGCTTCCTTTGAAATAAGAGGATACAACTGTTGCTTTTAGGCCTTCTTTTTCGGTTAATTTTATTTCATTCGGATATAATAAAATAGTGTTTTTGGAAACGAGATTTGAATCCATTTCGCTTAATGGAATTTTATTAATTTCATCAAAAAAAGAAGCGATATAGGCACTTTTAGGATTTGTATATAATTTTTCAGGAGTGTTTTTTGCAATTAATTTTCCGTTTTTAATCACTAAAATTTTATCTGCAAAAGAAAGTGCATCGGTGGTATCATGAGTGGCAACAATACACAAAATATTTTTAGATTTCAAGTACTTGAAAAGATCTCTTCGCAGTTTGTTTTTTCTAAAATTATCGATGTGGCTAAAAGGTTCGTCAAGCAATAAAACTTCAGGCTCTTTAGCCATGACTTTGGCTAAGGCGACACGTTGTTTTTGTCCGCCGCTCAGGTTTTTGACTTTCGTTTGGGAAAATTCAGTCATATCAACTACTTTTAACAATTCCCTTACGCGTTTGTTCTTATTTTTATCCTGACTAGAAATGTATTTACCAATATTTTCTTCAACCGTAGTGTAGGGCATTAAATCGAAATCCTGTGGCAAGTATTTCATAAAATCTTCGCCCGGAATTAATTTAAAATTAGGGCCCAGCAACTTTTCATCATTCCAATAAACGTTGCCTTTTTCAATATGAAGCAGTCCGTAGATAATTTCCAACAAAGTGCTTTTTCCTGAACCGCTTTCGCCGATAATGGCAATATAATCTCCCTTATCGGCTTTAAAACTAATATTTTTTATGACTTCTTTTGAAGTGTACCCAAACGATATGTTTGTTGCTTTTAACATTTATTTTATTTAAAACCAATGTGAAAAAGTGCATCACCTTGATTTACAACCGGAGAATGATTGGAATTTAAAATATAGCCTTCTTGTGTACATTTAAATGCACTTTCAAATGCTCCAAAAGGATCTGAAATGCTGCCTAAAATCATTCCTTTTTCAACTTTCTGACCAACCCTAACTGAAGACCTATACATTCCCGAATGTTTTGATCTAATCCATTTGGTACTTGTAATAATTACGGGAGGTACTTCGTTCTTTATTTTTGAGATTTTAGAAGAAAAATCGTTCATCCCTAAGTAATGCATTATATTTATGGCACCTTGAACTCCTATTTCTGTAACAATTTTATCCAAATTAAGCGACTTTCCTCCCTCAAACAACAATACTTTTTTTCCTAATTTGGCCATTGATCTTCTAAAAGTCCTTTCTTGACTTTTACTATAAACGATATAAGGGGAACCGAAAACCTTAGCTAACTTAAAAATCTCATCATCACCTTCATCAATTCTGATTTGAGAATAGTTAAAACGTTGTGCTCCGCCAGTATGGTAATCAATACAATAATCTATATGAGGAATCACCTCATTCATAATATGATAAGCGAACCTACTTGCCAATGACCCCGTTAATGACCCTGGAAAAACACGATTTAAATCCCTGCCGTCAGGAAATTCCCTGCTTTGGTTTAAAAATCCAAAAACATTTAGAAGAGGAATACAAATAACGGTTCCAACTTTAGGCTTATTTAATCCTTTCGACACAATTTGACGTACAATTTCAACGCCATTGGTTTCATCTCCATGAACCCCGCCAATTAACAATAAACAAGGTCCGTCAATTTTCCCTCTTGAAACAATAATAGGCACTTCAATTTTTGAACGTGTATTTAATCTGGCAAAATCCATTTTTACTTCAACAGATTCTCCGAGTCCTATTTTATGATTTAAAATTTTCATAGGTTTAAATTTTATCTTTTAGGGGTAACATATGGTGTTCGCAATTAAGCATTCCGTTGTGTTTCAAAATCTGATATACTCATTTCATATTAATCTACATCTACATGTCGCTCAATATAATGAATAATTTTTCCTGCGATATCAATTCCTGTAGCGGCTTCAATACCTTCTAATCCCGGAGAAGAATTTACTTCTAAAATAAGAGGACCTCTTGCAGATTGCAATAAATCAACACCCGCAATTCCTAAGCCCATAACTCTGGCTGCTTTTAATGCTGCATTTTCTTCATCAATTGTTAATTTTATGATTTCAGCACTTCCGCCTCGATGAAGGTTTGAACGAAATTCCCCTTCTTTACCTTGTCTTTTCATGGCACCAACAACAGCACCATCTACTACAAAAACTCGAATATCAGCACCTTTCGCTTCTTTGATAAATTCTTGAGCAATTACTCTTGCTTGTAATCCGTTAAAAGCTTCTAAAACAGAGGTAGCAGCATTGTTGTTTTCTGCTAAAACTACCCCTAAACCTTGAGTTCCTTCCAACAATTTTATAACCAAAGGAGCTCCTCCAACGCTATCAATAACATCTTGTACATTTTTTGAATAGTTGGTAAATACTGTTTTTGGTAAACCTAAGCCTGCTCTTGACAATACCTGTAAACTTCTTAGTTTATCTCTTGATCGCATTAACGCTTGGGATTCAATAGCTGTAAAAACTTTCATCATTTCAAACTGTCGCACCACTGCTGTTCCATAAAAAGTAACTGAAGCACCAATTCTTGGAATTACCGCATCAATATCTGTCAATAACTCATGTTTATAACGTATCGCTGGTTTTTTCTTTTCAATTATGATATCACATTTACTGTGGTCTACAACAAAAATTTCATGATTGCGAGCCTTACCAGCTTCAACTAATCTGCGTGTAGAATATAAATTAGGATTTCTTGATAAAACAACTATTCTCATGTTAATTAAATTAAATGGTTATGTTTTTAAATGATAGGTTTTTTTTTGAGGTGTCTACTATGAATTTTTTAGAAAGAAATTTTCTACCCAACAATACGGGAAACCTCATGGAACCTCTTTCTGTAAGAGATAGTTCGATGGAGTGAACTTCATTAAAAATAAATATTTCTGTTTTAATTAAATAACGATTTTCAGAAATTCCATTAGAACTTTTTACCATTTTTTGAGTAAATTCCTGAAAGAAGAAAACTTTTTCATGGTATTTTTCATGTTGAGAATCTAAAAATTGGCATTTTAATATATTATTTTCCACCTCAATGTTGTGACAATGAATACTGGAAGTATAAGCTCCTGAATCTACTTTTATGTGAATACCAAACAAATCAAGTTTTGGGAAATCAACAATATCTGTTCGCCCCAATAGTATTTTATTAGTTGTGTTTTTCAAAAGTTATTGGAAGTGTGTAAAAGTTATGGAAAATTACTAAATCAAATTTATTTGACAATATTAAGCTAATATTAGTTATAGAAAAAATATTATTCAATTTTGTTTTTACTAACTGTGTTTATAATTCTATAAATAATAGGTTTATTTTTAATACGTTACCTAAATTAAAAAAGGAAGCGAGTTTTTAATTCACTTCCTTTTTTATCAATTTATTTGAGTAAATAGGAACTTAACTATTCTTTCTTGTTGATCATTTCTTTAATCTTTGTTTCTAGCTCGTCGGCCAATTCCGGATTGTCTTTTATCAAGACTTTCACGGCGTCACGACCTTGACCTAATTTGGTTTCGCCGTAGCTAAACCAAGAACCGCTTTTTTTCACAATGCCCAACTCTACACCTAAATCCAATATTTCTCCAACTTTTGAAATTCCTTGACCATACATAATATCGAATTCCGCAACTTGAAATGGTGGAGCCACTTTATTTTTAACCACTTTAACTTTGGTGCTGTTTCCTATTACTTTTTCACCATCTTTAATTTGTGTTCTTCTTCTGATGTCTAAACGTATGGAAGCATAAAATTTCAGCGCATTACCACCGGTAGTTGTTTCTGGATTGCCAAACATCACGCCAATTTTATCACGCAACTGGTTGATAAATATTACCGTACAATTTGTTTTGTGAATGGTTCCTGTCAATTTACGAAGTGCTTGTGACATCAATCTTGCGTGCAATCCCATTTTAGAATCGCCCATTTCACCTTCAATTTCACTTTTTGGCGTTAACGCCGCCACAGAGTCAATTACAACAATGTCAACAGCACCTGAACTTATTAAATTATCAGCAATTTCTAGAGCTTGTTCTCCATAATCCGGTTGAGAAATAATCATATTATCGATATCAACACCTAAATTTTGAGCATAAAAACGATCAAAAGCATGTTCCGCATCAATAAAAGCAGCAATTCCTCCCGCTCTTTGAGCTTCGGCAATGGCGTGCAAAGCCAATGTTGTTTTACCCGATGATTCCGGTCCATAAATTTCAATAACTCTTCCTCTTGGATATCCGCCAACACCCAAAGCGATATCTAATCCCAATGAACCTGTTGAAATGGCGTCAATATCACTTATGGCAACATCGCCCATTTTCATTACAGTTCCCTTTCCGTAGGTTTTGTCTAATTTATCTAATGCGAGTTGCAATGCTTTTAATTTTGCAACTTTTTCTTTGTCTTCTGCCATAATTTTAATAAAATGAGTTAAAATAGTTTGCCGCTAAATTATAAAAAACTATTGAGTATATTTGGACTCTTTACAAATAATATCAACCATTTTTATGAAAAAAATTTCAATTTTAGAAAACATCTCTTACAACGAAACCAAACCCTCAATTTCCGTTTTATTAGAAACCGAAACTACTAAAGAAATAAGAATTGTTTTTAAAGAAAATCAAAGTATGAAAGAACATAAAACCTCTTTTCCTATTACGGTTGAAATTTTTGAAGGCGCTATTAATTTTGGTGTTGAAGGTGTTATCTACAATTTAGTAAAAGGTGATTTAGTTTCGTTAGAGGCAAGTATCTCTCACGATTTATTAGCTAAAAAAGACAGTATTGTTCGTTTAACTTTATCTAAATTAGATACTGTTGATAGAGTTATAAAGGTAACTGAAAGTTAAAAAAATGTTGATTCAACTTTTATATTTCCATAAATGAATGCATAAAAGTTGAACCATATTTAATTAATTTTAAGGATTTGTAGACCACAATGAAGCATTTGCTAGCATTGCTCTTCTTGGTAATTTCAATCCTGCTACAATTAATTCTGCAAAATCTTCAGGTTGTAAAACTTTTTCCGGATTTCCATCGGTAATTCCCAGTTCTATAGCCATATCTGAAGCAATAGTACTTGGTGTTAAAGTATTGACTCTAATATTGTTTTTACGCACTTCTTTCATTAAAGATTCTGACAAACCTATAACTGCAAATTTTGATGCGGAATATGCAGAAGTAGATGCATTTCCATTTAAACCAGCAGTTGAAGAAATATTGATGATATCTCCTTCATTTTTTTCAATTAAATACGGAAGCACTTCTTTTGTAACATAATACATTCCTAAAACGTTGGTTTTAATAATGTCTTCCCACAATTTTGGATCCATATCATTTAAAGTTCCGAAAGCTGCAATACCGGCATTGTTCACTAAAATATCAACTGTACCTAATGCTTTAATTATGTTTTTAATACCAACTTTTACTTCTTCATAATTAGAAACATCAAAAACCTGATACGTAGCATTCACACCTAAAGCTTTTAATTCTGAAGCAGTTTCTTTTAATTTTTCTTCATTTCTACCTGTTATTGCTACGTCAATTCCTTCTTTTGCAAATGCAATGGCTGTTGCCTTTCCCAACCCTCTGCTTCCACCTGTTATGATGGCTTTTTTACTTTTTAATTCCATTTTAATCTATTTTTTATGAAGCTAATATCACTTCGTTTTATAACTTAATTAATTACATTTGTTTGTTAAATGATGAACTGGTTTAAACTTTTTTGATTGAAGCGAAAAATAGGAATTTTTTGCTCAATTGAAGGCTTTTTTTAACTGCATAGCATCGCTACGGAGTTCAAAAAAGACAAAAAGTGAGTGGAAAATAACATTTTGTAGCCAATTG
>JAENXD010000061.1 GCA_016649745.1 Flavobacteriaceae bacterium
ACAGTAAAACCTATCAGGTTCACAAAAAATATATTGTCAGCAGCATCAAATCAGGTATTGTTTATATCAACCAACATTTGGCGCACCAACGAATTCTCTATGAAGAATTTTTAGAAAACATTACTATTAAAGATGCTATGAACCAACAATTGCTGTTTCCGTTAGAATTGTCTTTCAACAAAGCGGATATTGCATCAATCAAGGAAATAAAAGCCGATTTAGAGAGCATAGGATTTTTGTTTGGTGAAATCTCCAACGACACCATTGTGGTTATGGGAATGCCCGTGAATATTGTTGAAAGCCAAATCGTCCCTCTCATTGAACATCTACTAGAGGATATAAAAAATGATATTCCTGATACCAGTTTTAGCCATGTTGATATGATGGCAAAAAGCCTTTCAAAAAGTTTGGCTATAAAAACAGGTACAAAACTTGACCTAAAAGAGCAGGAAGATATCGTAAATAAACTATTTTTGTGCAAACAACCAGATAGTTCTCCATTTGGAAAAAGGACATTTGTCACAGTAAATATTGATGAAATTGATAAAAAATTTAACAACTAACCCTTGTTGATAAAATGAAATTATGGGAAGATTAACAGAAGCTGTCAAACATATCATTATTTTAAACGTAATATTATTTATTGCACCGCAATTAATGCCCGACTTAAATTTACAAAGCCTATTTGCATTGTATTTTCCGGAAAATCCAAATTTCGGATTTTGGCAATTTTTAACCCATATGTTTATGCACGGCGGATTCGCCCATATTTTGTTCAATATGTATGGTTTATGGGCCTTTGGAACGCCTCTGGAACAAATGTGGGGTCGTAATAAATTTTTATTTTTCTATTTTTCAGCAGGTTTAGGTGCCGGTGCAATTTATACATTAGTAAATTATTATCAGTTCAACTCAGTTTATGACCAATTGGCCAGCATTGGTTTAACTGGCACTGATATTCAAAATATTTTAAATACAGGCAGTTATAACAATCAAATCTTAGAAACCATCTCCAGCGCTGATCTTTCTAAGTTTTATGCGACTTATCATACGCCTGCCATTGGTGCATCAGGTGCTGTTTACGGTATTTTGGTGGCATTTGGTTTGTCATTCCCCAACGCAAAATTGGCATTGATATTTTTTCCTGTTCCAATTGCCGCAAAATATTTTATTCCCGTAATTATTTTGGGTGATTTATTCTTCGGAATGACAAATTATTCTGTAGGAAATATAGCCCATTTTGCCCACATTGGAGGCGCTTTAATCGGATTTATAATCGCCTGGTATTGGAAACAGAACCAATTTAAACGATGGAACTAAATTGACTATCATAAACGACATAAAACACGCTTACCACAATGCTAACGTGGTTGAAAAGATAATATATCTCAACGTATTTTTCTTTTTGCTAACCGTTTTGTTTACAGCTTTCAGTCTGGAATGGCTTGCATTGCCTGCAAATTTTGACAGTTTTTTATCAAAACCTTGGACACTGGTTACCTATGCCTTCATTCATGAACGCTTATTTCATGTATTGTCAAATCTGCTGGTTTTATATTATATTGGAAATTTATTTTTAGATTTTTACAGCAAGAAACAATTTTTAAACTGTTACTTTTCAGCAATCATCGCAGGGGCTGCAGCCTTTTTATTAAACTATTATATCACCTCTAAAACTGGAGCGCCTCTTGGCGGTGCATCAGCCGCAGTAAGTGCCATTTTTGTGGCTTTGGCAACCAGAATTCCTCGCTATGCAATCCGACTGCGCTTCATTGGCAGCGTAGAATTATGGGTGATGGCAGCGATCTGGGTGGTATTAAGTATTTTGCAATTGGCAACTGCGGATAACGGAGGTGCCATTGCCCATTTGGGCGGTGCCCTTTTTGGTTTCATTTATGCAAAGCAAATGGAAAAAGGAAATGATATAGGAAAATGGATTGAAAACGTTGTGAATTTTTTCGCAAATGCCTTCAAAACAAAAAAATCAGGTCCTTTAAAAACAGTTTATAAATCGGGAAAAAGAAGCGCTTCTGAAGAGGTTTCAAAAACAAAACAAAGAAAGACCAACGATATTTTAGACAAAATAAGCAAATCAGGTTACGAAAGTTTATCACAAGAAGAAAAAGACTTTTTATTTAGATCCGGAAAAGAGTAAACTATGAAAAAATTAGCCCTTATCGATAAATTTATTTTTATCCTGAATTCGCTTTTTGCAACATTGTTGCTTTTATCCTACCTAAGTTATTATATTTCCCCAAATACCATTTCAATTTTTTCATTGATAAGTTTGATAATACCTGTTTTACTTTTCATAAACTGTGTTTTTGCACTCTATTGGATTATCCGGTTAAAAAAACAATTTTTACTTTCTATTTTTGTTTTAGCTATTGGCTATCAGTACGTTACTAAATTTTATTCCTTTAAGGATAAAGAAATAATATTGACTGATGATGTTCGGATTATGAGTTATAACGTAAGGATGTTTAACCTTTACAAATGGATTAATGAAAAAAATGTGGATGAAAAAATATATGATTTCATCAATTCAAAAGAACCGGATATTTTATGCATTCAGGAATTTCATCCATCCTTAAAGAAAGGATTAAAATATCCTTATGAGTATATAAAAATAAGCAATGAGAACAACCATTTTGGGCATGCCATTTTTTCGAAATTTAAAATCATCAATTCAGGATCCCTAAATTTTTCAAATAGCGTAAACAATGCCATTTTTGCTGATATTGTTAAAAATAATGATACCGTTCGCGTTTATAATATTCACATGGAGAGTCTAAATTTAAATCCGAAGGACGATTATTTCACGCAAGAAAATTCAGAAAAATTTAAAATCAGGGTACAAAATGCGTTTAAGATACAAGCAAATCAGGCCACATTAATTATGGAGCATATTCAAAAAACCACTCATAAATCCATTATTTGCGGAGATTTTAACAACACCGCATTTTCTTGGGTATACCATCAATTATTAAAAGAAAAAAACGATGCCTTTGAAGTCGCAGGAAAGGGGTTTGGAAGAACCTTCGATTATAAATTGCCGGTACGAATCGATTTTATTTTAGTCGATGATCAAATTGAAGTCAATAATTTTAAGACTTATGATGTGAAGTTCTCAGATCATTTTCCTATCATGGCCAGATTAAATTTTTAGGATAAACTGATAAGTGTCAGCACTAAAAAATTTATAATTCCATATTTTAGCATTCATTAAAAAAACCAATATTCCTCATGAAAAAAATATTTTTATTTCTGTTTTTAGGCACCTTTGTTTTAGGATTTTCGCAGCAAACAATGTTAAGTCTTGAAGATGCTGTTTTAGGTTATCAAAAAGGACTGAATCCTTCCTCATTAAACGACCTTCAATGGGTGACCAATTCCAATAGCTACGTTTTTCAAAAAGACAGCGCATTGATTTTTACTGATGCCGCTTCGAACAAAGTAACACAAAATATTCCGCTTTCTGATCTTCAAAAAAGCTATCCGGAATTAACGCGATTTCCTCGATTAATGGAAATCTCAACCAATGAACTGGTGTTTACCAATAAAAATTTTATTGAAACTTTCAATTACAATACCCAATCAAAAAGCGCTTCCATTTCTTTTGATGAAGCTGCGGAAAATACGGAATACAATTCCAAAGCAAAAGCAATTGCTTACACCTTAAACAACAATTTATATATTGGAACATTGTCAAATCCAAAAATTGCCGTGACCGATATTGAGGATAAAAATATTGTATCCGGACAAGCGATTCATAGAAGTGAATTTGGGATTGTGAAAGGAACTTTCTGGAGTCCTGAAGGAAATTACCTAGCATTTTATCAAAAAGATGAAAGCCATGTTACGGATTACCCTTTGGTAGATATTACTACCTATCCGGCTTCTTTAAAAAATATTAAATATCCGATGGCCGGACAAGGAAGTGAAATTGCCAAAATTGGCATTTATGATTTAAAAACTCAAAAAAACATTTACTTGACTATTGACACTTCAGATGAACACTATTTGACAAATTTATCATGGACCCCTGATGAAAAATATGTATTGACCGCAGAAATCAACAGAGGTCAAAATCACGTTTGGTACAATCGCTATGAGGTTTCAACAGGTAAAAAAGTGAACACGTTATTTGAGGAAACCAACGACAAATGGACGGAACTGGAACACGATGCCGTGTTTTTACCCAACAGCAACACCAGCTTTTTATGGTTTAGCGAGCGTGGGGGATTTATGAATTTGTACCACTATACAACCGATGGAAAACTCGTAAAACAAGTCACCAGTTTTAATTGGGTAGTGACCGGAATTTTAGGTTTTGACGAAAGCGGAAAAAATGTATTTATTACAGGAACCGGAGCTGACCCAAGAGAAATGAATACCTTTAAAGTAAATTTGAAAACGGGTAAATACACCAAACTTTCAAAAGTAAACGGTACGCATTCAACGCAATTAAGCACCAACGGAAATTATTTAATTGACAGCTACAGCAGTTTGAGCATCCCAACAAACCTTGAAATTATTGACACAAAAAAAGTAAAATCCACATCTATATACTCTGCTGAAAATCCGCTGAAAGATTACAAAATTGGAACCACCAAATTTGTTACTTTAAAAGGAAATGACGGAACCGATTTGTATGCGAAAATCACAAAACCCGCCAATTTTGACGCCACAAAAAAATATCCTGTTATGGTATACGTTTATGGCGGTCCACATGCACAATTGGTTACAAATTCCTGGTTGGGAGGCTCTAGTTTATGGATGACCGCCTTTGCCACTTTAGAAAACTATATTGTTTTTACGCTTGACAACAGAGGTTCAGCAAATAGAGGTTTTGCATTTGAAAGTGTGATTCACCGCAAATTAGGTGATGCCGAAATGGAGGATCAACTTACCGGTGTTGACTATTTGAAATCACTAAATTTTGTTGACAGCGATAGAATAGCTGTAAATGGCTGGAGTTTTGGAGGATTTATGACAACAAGTTTAATGCTTCGAAATCCGGGTGTTTTTACCACTGCTGTTGCCGGCGGACCTGTTACCGACTGGAAATATTATGAAGTGATGTACGGCGAACGTTATATGGATACTCCTCAGGAAAACCCGGAAGGTTATGAAAAAGCAAAAGTGCACAACTATATAAAAAATTTAGAAGGTAAATTGTTGCTGATTCACGGAAGTATTGATCCAACCGTGGTTCCTCAGCACAGTATGACTTTATTGCAGGAAGCCGTAAAACAAAAAGTTCAAATCGACTTTTTTACGTATCCAATGCATGAGCATAATGTTCGCGGTGTTGACAGAGTGCACCTGATTAAAAAAATGATGGATTATATTGTTGAAAATAATAAATAAGAAAATACTATCTCGAAACTAAAATTTCGTCAAAGGAACTTGTTTAAGGTTCTCATCATAATGATTAGAATTAATATCATGAGATTCTGAAACAAGTTCAGAATGACAGCTTTTTTAACTCCTTATAAACCAACTATCAATGATTTTGACCAGCACAGATAAAAACTCAGTAGTTAAAATTGACAAGGGCGAATTAATCAGCTTTTTAAAAAACGATAAAGAATTAATTCATCAAAAAGGACAACCGGGATGGCGAAATTCGGACACAGAAATGTTTCCAGTCATTGGTCCAACCGAAGCAAATGATTTTATGGTTTCAACGCCTAAAGGGGATGCTATCCAAGATCAGCACGGACTTTTAAGGGAATTAACTTACAGATTGAAGGAAAACGGCGCTGATTTTGCTGTTTTCCAAAAAGAATATACTGCGAATTCATTCCTGAAAAATTCAAAATTTCCGGAAAATTCCTCAAAGGAAAAACTGTTTTGGACTTATCATTTCAGCTTCAAAAAAACCTACGAATTATCAAACCATTCCTTAAAAATTACTTTTGAGGTGGAGGCTGAAAAAGGAATGCCATATATGTTGGGTTACCATCCCGCCTTCAAATTATCTGGCAACAAAACCGAAATTTGCAAAACTAAAACTGAAGAAGTTTCACTGCAAAAAATAATAGATGGCGGTTCAACGGCCTACCCCATTTTAAATGCGGACGAAATCATTTTGAAGAAAGAAAGCGGATACAATATTTCTGTTAAAACTAAAGGTTTCCACAATTTTATGCTTTGGACGGAAGTTCCCAATATGCTTTGTATTGAGCCCATAACGGCTTATCCGTATTCAGAAGCAGAACCACCGCTTTCTGAAAAATTATTTAATATTTCAAATGGAAAAGATCTTTTTGAAGTGGTAATTGTGCCATTTATATAATTTCTTTTGAAAACCTAAAATGAGTAAAGTATCCTTGACTTTGTTACAAAAAATATTTAAATCACCCTTTACTCTATTACAAAAAAAACAGTATATCTGTGTTTACTATATAACAAAACTGTTGAATTTTGAATTTTAACGTTTTCCCTTCATCAGAAATGATCCAAGAATGGGCAATGTCAGGTTGAACATTTAAATGATCATCTAATTGCACCAACCCATTAAATAGTTGATTTGTAACCCAAATAGTTCGTAAATCTTTTGCAAAGGCGGGATCTAATTTGGTAATATTGGCATGCTCATTGTACCTAAAAACTTGGGAATCATGGTTTTTTGAAACATTTTGATTACAGGAAAAAAATACCAATAAACTTACAACTAACAACTGTAAAACTATTTCTCAAAACCATATTCACGCTCAACTTTACAAATTCTCACTTTAAATTTTTGATACCAAGTACTTCTGCCCTTTTCCCTAATAACAATATGTTCCATATTATATTTCCATTTCTTTATGGCTTCCAAATTATCCCAATAACTTACGGTAATTCCAACTTCATTTCTGGCAGATTCCATCCCTAAAAAACCATCTTGTTCTTTAGCCAATTGTACCATTTTATCCGACATTTCGTCATAATTATCCTCCTCACTTGTTCTAATTGAAGTAAAAACTACGGCATAATAAGGTACTTTTGGTGTTTTTGCAATCATTGTCATAAAAATAAATTTCATTACTTTTGCACCCGATAAATGTACAAGAATGAGCGCACAAAAAAAAGTCGCATTTTACACATTGGGTTGTAAACTTAATTTTTCTGAAACTTCAACCATTGCAAGAAGCTTTCAAAACGAAGGTTTTGAACGTGTTGAATTTGAGGAAGTCGCTGATATTTACGTAATTAATACTTGTTCGGTAACCGACAACGCAGATAAACGGTTTAAAACCATCGTAAAATCCGCTTTAAAATTAAACGAAAAAGCGTTCTTAATTGCCATTGGGTGTTATGCCCAGTTAAAGCCGGAAGAACTTGCCGCCATTGACGGGGTTGATTTGGTTTTGGGTGCCACAGAAAAATTCAAAGTAACCGATTATATCAACAATCTTACTAAAAACGACTTAGGTGAAGTCCATTCTTGTGAAATTGAAGATGCCAATTTTTATGTAGGGTCGTACTCTTTTGGCGACAGAACACGCGCCTTTTTAAAAGTACAAGATGGTTGCGATTATAAATGCACCTATTGTACTATTCCGTTGGCAAGAGGAATTTCCAGAAGCGATACGTTGGAAAATGTGTTGGAAAACGCCCGAGAAATTTCAGAAAAAGGAATTAAGGAAATTGTGCTGACAGGCGTAAACATTGGAGATTATGGGAAAGGAGAATTTGGAAACAAAAAACATGAACACACCTTTTATGATTTGGTCAATGCATTAGATAATGTTGAGGGAATTCATCGTTTCAGAATTTCTTCCATCGAACCCAATTTACTTCAGAAAGAAACCATCGATTTTGTGGCCAACTCCAACAGTTTTGTACCGCATTTTCATATTCCTTTACAAAGCGGAAGTGATCCTTTACTTAAGTTAATGAAGCGAAGATATTTAAAAGAAACTTATACCAACAGGGTTGAAGCCATTAAAAATAAAATGCCAAACGCGTGTATTGGCGTTGATGTGATTGTTGGATTTCCTGGGGAAACCGACGAATTATTCTTGGAAACCTACAACTATTTAAACGAATTGGACATCTCCTATTTGCATGTGTTCACCTATTCCGAAAGACCAAATACCGAAGCTGTTGAAATGGAAAATATTGTGCCTCAAAATGTTCGTAACAAACGAAGTAAAATGTTGAGAGGCCTTTCTGTTAAAAAGCGTAGAGCATTTTATGAAAGTCAGTTGGGAAATGAGTTCACCGCTTTATTTGAAAGTGAAAACAAAGACGGATTTATCTATGGATTTACGGAAAATTACGTTAAGGTAAAAACACCTTGGAATCCAGAATTGGTGAACACTCTTCATAAAATTACGTTAACCGGAATATATGAAGACGGAATTGTGCGTTTTGACTGGCAAAAACAACCTACTTTTGTTGATTAGATTTAGCGCTTAAAAATAAAAAACCATGATTGATTTGTACACTTTTTCCTTACTGGTTTTCACTTCATTTTTTACATTGATAAATCCATTGGGCACCATGCCTATATTTATGTCGATGACTGCCTCTTTAAGCAAACAGCGACGTAAACAAACCGCTAAAAAAGCAACTATCGTGGCCTTTTTCACCATAATTGCTTTTGCATTTTCGGGTCAGATATTATTTAAATTCTTTGGGATTTCAGTAAACAGCTTTCGAATTGTTGGTGGTGTCATTTTCTTTGCAATGGGATGGGATATGTTGCAGGCACGATTGGGAGCCATAAAACATACCGATGATGAACAAAAAATTGATGCTTATGTTGAAGATATTTCAATAACTCCATTGGCAATTCCGATGATCTGCGGACCTGGAGCAATAACAAATGCCATTATTTTGATGGAAGACGCAAACACAATTTCACAAAAAATAGTGTTAATTGCAACGGTGGCACTTATCTTATTTTTAACTTATTTAATACTTGCCGGCGCAAGTAAAATTACTGAAAAAATTGGCAAAACAGGAAATAAGGTCATGATGCGTTTAATGGGTTTAATAGTGATGGTCATTGCTGTTGAATTTTTCTTTAGCGGATTAAAACCAATCATTCTAGACATCCTAAACAGTTAATGGAAACCTCAAAAACCCATATATATTTTGTTCCCGGATTGGCTGCAAGTCCGGAAATTTTTGAATTCTTACAATTTTCTGATGAATTTAAACTTCATTTTCTGGAATGGCTTCTTCCATTATCTGATACAGAATCAATTGAAGCATATGCGAAAAGAATGTCTCAGTTAGTAACTGAAGAAAATCCGGTTTTGGTGGGTGTTTCTTTTGGAGGAATTATGGTTCAGGAAATGAGCAAATTCCTTCAGCCTAAAAAAGTGATCATCATTTCAAGCATAAAAAACAGGAATGAATTATCAAAATCACTAAAGTTCATTCAGAAATTAAAAATCTATGAATTATTTCCCTCAAAAATCATTGAGAACATTGAACTATTTTCGATTTTTGCCTTTGGAAATACTTCCAAAACCCGGTTAAAATTATACAAAAAATATTTTTCAGTAAGAGACAGAAAATATTTAAACTGGTCAATTTACAATGTATTACATTGGCAGCAAACCAAACCCTTGGAAAATATACTGCACATCCACGGGACTGACGACGCCATTTTTTCATATAAATATATACAAAACTGTATTCCTGTTGAAAAAGGCACGCATATTATGGTGATTAACAAGGCAAAAACAATCAGTAAAATAATTACCGATTCACTTAAAATGTTAAAATGAACATGTGCATTGTGTTTCCATCAAAATTAATTTGTAATTTACCCTTTCAATCACTTAAAACGAAAATAATATGGACAAGTCAATTAAAATTTTAGGATTAATTGCAGTGATTATGATAAGTTCATTGCTAATTTTTGCAGTCAAAAAATCAGATTCAAAAAACGAGAATTATCTTAAAGAAGGCGATAAAAACACCAGCGAAACATACCAAATTAAAGCGTTGAAGATTCCTGAAAATCTGAATTTTGCAGGAGAACGTGTGCCTACTGAGAATGATGACATTAAAGAGCGAATAGACAGAGAATTGTTGGTAAATACCTATTGGCAATCCAATACGATGCTGTTTTTTAAAAGGGCCCATAAATATTTTCCTTTGATAGAACCTATTCTTAAAAAAAATGGTATTCCAAACGATTTTAAATATTTGGCCGTTATAGAAAGTGGCCTTCAAAACGTAACTTCCCCTGCCGGAGCAAAAGGTTTTTGGCAAATATTGGATGCTACTGCCAAAGAAAGCGGTTTGGAGGTAAATTCAAATGTTGATGAACGTTACCACGTAGAAAAATCAACACAAGCGGCATGTGATTATTTAAAAGCCGCTAAAGCACGTTTTGGCAACTGGACATTGGCTGCTGCTGCATACAATGCCGGAAACAGAGGTGTTTCAGGTAAAATGGAAACTCAAAAAGTGAGCAGTTATTACGATTTATTGCTTGGAGATGAAACAGAACGCTATATTTTAAGAATCGTTGCCGTTAAAGAAATCATGTCCAATCCTGAGAAATATGGATTTATCTTTGAAAAAGAAGATTTATATACCGCAACACCCACCAAAATTATTGAGGTGAACACGCCAATTACTGATATTGCACAGTATTCGAAAGATTTAGGCATTAATTACAAAATTATGAAATTACACAATCCGTGGTTGCGTGAAAATACGTTGGAGAATAAATCCGGAAAATCTTATCAATTAAAAATCCCTGTGGAAATCAGATGAAAATGACAGTAACTACAATACTCATTTTAATTATTATTGGGCTGTCTGCAGGAATTTTAAGTGGCATGGTCGGTGTTGGAGGCGGCATCATTATGGTTCCTTTATTTGTGTTATTTTTAGGATTGACACAACACAATGCCCAAGGTTTAAGTTTGGCCGTAATGCTCCCGCCCGTAACATTTCTGGCCGTTTATAATTATCAAAAAGCTGGTGGAGGAATTGATTGGAGAGTGGCGCTCATCGTGTCTCTGCTCTTTGTTATTGGTGGATTTATAGGCTCAAAAATAGCCTTGCAAATAGACCAGCGAACGCTTAAAAAAGTGTTCGGATTTCTCATGTTATTTGTTGCTATTAAATTAATTTTTACCAAATAAATAATTTTTAGAAACTATTCTAAAAATACTGCAAAAGAATCCTAAGCAATGCTAAAATCATTTCAGTATTTTTTATTTATTTTTCATTCAAAAAAACAAGTATCTTTGCAATTATGGGACTAAATAACAATGACATTTTTAAAAAACTTCGTGTAGCGCATAAATTACGCGATGATGATATTGTGAAAATATGTGCCTTGGTCGACTTTGAAATTACAAAAAGTGAATTGGGCGCATTCTTTAGAAATGAAACCCATGAAAAATACAAAGAATGCGGAGATCAAATTTTGCGCAATTTCTTAAACGGATTGATTGTTCATTTAAGAGGACCAATGCCCAAAAAAGAACCAGAAACTACAACTCCTAAGAAATACAAATAAGTAACGTATTCAGAAATTAACTTTTGCAGATGCTGAACCAAGTTCAGCATGACGAACAGCGTGGTTTTTCAACAAAAAGATTTCTTTACTTCATTAAACTTCGCCATAATTTCTTTTAGGATCTCATCGGACGGTTTTACTTCGTGTATCAATCCTGCAATTTTCCCAATTACTAATGATTCATTAGAGGTTTCCTAAAATTATTAGTATATTCCGACCCAATAAAAAAATAAATGAATTTTACCAATCCTCTTGTTTATGGAGTTCCTTGTTTCTTAGCTTTAATTTTACTTGAACTCACTTATAGCAAAACTCATAATTACAAAAACCTTTATCATTGGAAGGATTTAAAAGCAAGCTTAATTATGGGAGTTGGATCTGCCATAATTGCAGCATTAATTAAAACCATTTCGGCAATTGTCATTTTTACTTATGCCTTTGAAATATTTAATCCCGAAATTAATGGTATCCGCACAAATATTATGGGCTGGGAATCCTTTGGTTATGCTTGGTATGTTTGGTTATTATGCCAACTTTTAGATGATTTTACCTATTACTGGTTTCACAGACAAAATCATATGGTGCGGTTTTTTTGGGCCGCACATATTGTGCATCATTCATCTGACGATTTTAATTTAGGAACAGCGGTTCGTAATGGTTGGTTTACTGTTTTATACAAACCGTTTTTTTACATCTGGCTTCCTATAATCGGTTTTCAACCAGAAATGGTCATTGTATGTTTAGGGATTGAAGCATTATGGCAATTTCAACTTCATTCAGTTTATATTCCCAAAATGGGGATTATTGAAAAAATATTCAATACCCATACAATGCATCAAGTTCACCATGCTAAAAATGTGGAATATCTGGATAAAAATCACGGTGGATTTCTTAATATATTTGATAAAATATTTGGTACCTGGAAAAAATTTGATGAAGATATAAAAATAGAATTTGGGGTTACAACTGCGCCAAACTCATACAATCCATGGGTGATATTAACTCATGAATACAAAGATATTTGGCATGATACAAAAAAATCTAAAAATTGGGTTCATAAATTTATGTACGTTTTCGGACCTCCGGGCTGGAGTCATAATGCTGCAACATTAACTGTAAAGCAGATGCAATTTGAAATTAAAGAACAAGAGGCCTGATTTAGTAATAATACCAATTAAACATTCAATTGATATAAGTCCATGTTTTTTATCTTTTAACAAAAAGATTTCTTTACTTCAGTAAACTCCGCCATAATTTCTTTTAAGATTTCAGCAGCTGGTTTTATTTCGTGTATCAATCCGGCAATTTGGCCAATTTCCAATTCCCCTTCATCCAAATCACCTTCAAACATTCCCTTTTTAGCTCTTGAGCGCCCTAATTTTTCTTTCAATTGTTCTATCGTTGGTTTTTGCTGGTACAGCTCTTGCAACTCATTGAAAAATTTGTTTTTAATCAGCCTCACAGGCGCCAATTCTTTCAGTGTTAACAAGGTTTCGCCATCTTGGGTATTCACCACTTTTTCCTTAAAATTAAGATGTGCTGAAGATTCATTGCTCGCCACAAACCGACTTCCAATCTGAACTCCATCGGCTCCCAACACCATCGCGGCCAACATTCCCCTTCCGGTTGCAATGCCTCCTGCGGCAATTAAAGGAATCTTTAATTTTTCTTTTACCATAGGAATTAAAGTAAAAGTGGTTGTTTCTTCACGTCCGTTATGTCCGCCCGCTTCAAAACCTTCAGCAACAACGGCATCCACTCCCGCCAATTCCGATTTTAAAGCAAAAGCCACGCTGCTCACCACATGTACGACAGTAATTCCATTTTCATGCAAAAAAGAGGTCCACGTTTTCGGATTTCCTGCAGAAGTAAACACAATCTTCACCCCTTCTTCCACAATGATTTGCATAATTTCTTCAATATTCGGGTACAACATTGGAACATTAACTCCAAAAGGCTTTTTCGTAGCTTTTTTACATTTTTTAATATGTTCACGCAACACATCAGGATACATAGAGCCCGCGCCAATTAGCCCCAATCCGCCCGCATTACTCACTGCTGAAGCCAATCTCCATCCACTGTTCCAAACCATTCCGGCCTGAATTATAGAATACTGAATGTTGAACAATTTGGTGATGCTGTTTTCCATTTGTTAATTAAATTTTGGGATTCCATATCCTTCTTGGGGCGTTGGATTGTTGTATAAACGAGCAGATTGTTTAATCATTTGAATTATTTCCTTACTTGTTTTAGTTGAGTTTTTTTGCCAAAAACACGCAACAGCACCTGCCATAACAGGTGATGCAAATGAAGTCCCGTTAGAAGTAGCCACATTTCCTGCTGAATTGATTACATAAACGTTTTGTCCTTGTGCTAAAACATCTGGCTTTATCCGACCATCTGAAGTGGGGCCGAACGAGCTAAAGGAAGCGATGACTTTGGATGCATTTACAGCGCCCACACTCAAAACGGATACGGCATCCGCCGGTGCTGAAATATATTTCCAAGATGTTGTGCCTTCATTTCCATTAGCATTGACTAAAATCATTCCTTTAGAAGCCCCAATTTCAGCACCGCGGGAGATAATGGTATTAGCTCCATTCATATCAGCATAGGTATAATCGTATTTAGGATTGTCAAAAGTGGTATATCCCAACGAAGTATTGATAATATCAACGCCTAAACTATCAGCTTTTTCGGCTGCTTCAACCCACAAACTTTCTTCTAAAGGCGTTTCTTTAGAACTATCTTCCGTAATAAACAAATAAAAAGAAGCATCTGGGGCAGTACCCACAAATTGATTATCGATATAACCGGCTATGATTGACAAAACCGAGGTTCCGTGGCTGCTTCCTGTATAAAAATTAGTGCTTCGATTAACAAAGTCATACCCTCCTAAAATTTTTGACTTGGTACGAATTCGCTCAAAAGCGCTGAAATTATTTACGTTAGGAAAACCGACATCAATAATAGCTATTATCATTTTGTTTCCGGTATAATTTTGTTGATGAAGTGCATCAGTACCCAACATTTGTATCTGATTTAAAGCACTTCCATAGTTAAAGTCTGAAATAGCCCCAAATTTATTTTCAGGATGATGGTTTCTTTTTCCAGTAGAAATTCTACTTTTCTCTGATAAAAATCTAGCATTTGTGTTTAATGTTTTATCGGCAAATTCAATTTTAGAAACAAAAGCATTTGATTTTAAATTATTAATATTGGTTTTAGTTCCTTGAATGTGTAGGGCATTTAGCCATTTTGATTTGGCTAATACGGTAATTCCGACAGTATTTTTTATCTTATTATAATATGTTTTTTCAATTGGGACATCACTAGAATTCAAAGAAATATTTTGTTTTGTTCTTCGGTCTAAAGAATGTTGAGACAGCATCAATAGCGGATTTGCCATATAGGTATTGGCGCTTGGTTTGTCATTAAAAAATACCCAAGCATCTTCTATTTGTGTATCTAAAAGATTTGTATTATTATCGGGTATTTCCAGAGAGTTATCTTTATCACAAGCATTTAAAAGGAAAAACGAGCTTATAGCTGTTATGATAGCAAACTTTACAATTAAACTTTGGTGCTTCATTTTTTATAATTTGAAATCTCCTAACGAAAATACTATTTTAAACGTTATTGTCCAATAAAAAATTGGGGTATTGTCCATACAATCATATCACTCCTAACAGAGTTGAAAAATCAAGTTGGAAATGTAATAATGTTGTAAAATTCTAAATACACGATTTACCTCAAGAAATAACGCCAGATCCAATTAATTCATCATCCAAATACCAAGCCACAAACTGACCTTCGGTAATGGCGGATTGCATGTTTTTAAATTCCACATAAAGTCCGCTTTCCACTTTAAATAAAGTAGCTTCATCCAAGGCCTGACGGTAGCGAATACGTGCCAATACGGTCATGTTTTCCCCATTTTCCAAGACTATATCCGGTCTGATCCAATGCAGTTCTTCATTGGTTACAAACAACACATTGCGGTACAATCCGGGATGGTCTTTGCCTTCGCCCACGTAGATTACATTTTCATTTACATCAGTATCAATCACAAACAACGGTTCTTTGGTGCCGCCAACGGCTAGGCCTTTACGTTGCCCTTTGGTGAAATAATGGGCACCTTGATGTTTCGCCACTATTTTTCCATCGAAAATTTGGTAACGATATTTTTTAGAGAAAAATGCCAGTTCATCCTCTTTTGTTTCAAAAGTCGGTATTTCTCTTTTGTAAATTTCTGAATCGTGTGATATTTGAACGATAACCCCTTCTTTTGGTTTTAATTTCTGTTGCAAAAATTCAGGCAAACGCACTTTTCCAATAAAACACAAACCTTGTGAATCTTTCTTTTCTGCAGTGATTAAATCCTGTTCGGCAGCTATTTTACGAACTTCAGGTTTTGTCAATTCACCGATTGGAAATAAGGCTTTCGACAATTGTTTTTGCGACAACTGACATAAAAAATACGATTGGTCTTTGTTTTTATCCGTTCCTGCCAACAATTTATATACCGTTTCTCCATTAACAAGCTCCTTGCCTTTTCTGCAATAATGACCTGTTGCGACATAATCGGCACCCAATTCCAAGGCAATTTTTAAGAAGGCATCAAATTTTATTTCCCTATTGCACAACACATCGGGATTTGGCGTACGCCCCAATTCATATTCATTAAACATATAATCCACAATACGCTCTTTGTACTCCTCGCTTAAATCCACCACCTGAAACGGAATTCCCAATTTATCAGCAACCAGCATCGCATCGTTGCTGTCTTCCAGCCAAGGACATTCATTGGAAATGGTTACAGAATCATCGTGCCAGTTTTTCATAAACAAACCAATAACCTCATACCCTTGTTCTTTTAACAAGTAGGCTGCCACACTGCTGTCTACACCGCCCGAAAGTCCAACAATTACGCGTTTCATTTTTAACAAATTTTAGTTTGCAAAGATATGGATTAGTTTTTTGTGAAGAAAATTAATATTTAAGTAAGAATAATTAGTTCTTAAATCTAAAAATTTACTAAAAAATGAGGCCATTATATAACCTAATATGTTTTATATTCTCAATCTCTAATATCTTGTTTAAAACAAAAATCTCAGCATTAAAATTTTAGTCCCATAAAGATCTTGGGACTGCTCGTTTTATTTCACCGGCAAAATCTTCAATTTCCCGCTGTATCTCAACTTCAGTAGGTTTCTTATTTTCATTGGCGGCATTTAAATTTTTTAACACCATTTTTTCAGCCAATTCTCTAGCCTTCAATTCAATGAATTTTTCAAGTGAGTGGTGATTTGATACAAAACCATATACAAATTGCATATCTAATGCCTTAGCGACTTCTTTAAGTGATTTTATTGAAATTGAACCAGATAATTCTCTTTTTTCAATGTCTTTAACGCCTTGTGTGGTAATCTTTAATTTGTGTCCAAGTTGTTGTAAAGTCATATTCAAGGCAGTTCTAATTGCATAAACCCACCCTCGCTCAGGAA
>JAENXD010000272.1 GCA_016649745.1 Flavobacteriaceae bacterium
CGCCCATTATCCTCACAATAAAGTGGACTAAATTCATTTTCAAACAGCTGCCAATGAACTTTATTTGACAAAATGTAAAGAGGATGTTTTTGGTTTAAAGTATCTTCTAAAGTGAAGAAAAAACTGGATTGATTCTTTATTTTTGGCTTAGCTAACATAAATTTTAATTGCAAGGTTTATGTTATAAACATACAAAATCTTGTAGATTTAAACAAGAAAATATCAAATTAATTTATTAATAATCAATGTATTAAATAGTTTTTAAGGAACGACTATATAAGAGAAAATTTAGGTTTTTCTAAACAGGTTCTTCAAGAAGCTTTAGAAAAAAGTTTAGAACGATTACAAACCGATTACGTCGATCTTTATCAATTGCATTGGCCAGAAAGAAATACCAATTTTTTTGGAAAACGAAATTACAAACATGATGTAAATGAAAAATGGGAAGATAATTTTAAAGAAGTTATAGAAGTGTTAGACGGATTTGTGAAAGATGGAAAAATTCGCCACTATGGGGTTTCAAATGAAACTTTCTGGGGATTGATGCGTCATTTAGAAGAAAGCAAAATCAATAAAACAACGCGTTGTAAAACCATTCAAAATCCGTATTCATTATTAAACAGAACTTTTGAAATTAATTTGGCAGAAGTTTCTCAACGGGAAAATGTTGGTTTGCTCGCCTATTCACCATTGGGATTTGGCACCTTATCAGGTAAATACCTTGATGGCAATTTGCCTGAAAATACGCGATTAAAATTATTTCCTGCATATTCCAGATACACCAGTAAACAAGCACATATTTTGACGCAAAAATATGCCGAATTGGCAAAGGAATTAAATATGAGTCTGGCACATTTGGCATTGGCTTTTGTAAATCAGCAGTCTTTTTTGACAAGCAACATTATAGGCGCAACTACGATGCAACAATTAAAAGAAAATATTTCAAGTATTGAGGTAGAACTCTCAGATGAAATCCTGAATAAAATTGATGAAATTCAGGAATTACAACCAAATCCGGCACCCTAAAAACCCGCTATAAAAAACAACAACTATGTTTATTAGGTAAATAAAAAAAAGACAAAAATATCTTATTACCTGATTTAAATCATCTTATTAGTTTGAATCGTATTGTTAATTTGTAACAATTATTGCAGACACATTAATTCAATCTAAAGAACATGAAAATTAAGAATTTATTACTTATTATTTTAACGTTAGTAGCAGTACAAAGTTTTGCTCAGGTTACAATTAGTGGTGAGTTAAGACCTCGTGCAGAATACAGAAACGGCTACAAAACATTAACACCAAATGATGTAGATGCCGCTTTATTTGTATCTCAGCGTACACGGTTAAACACTAAATTTATTTCTGAGGATTATACCTTCTTTGTAAGTTTGCAAGATGTAAGGGTATGGGGGGATGTGAAACAGCTAAACACCAGTGATCAAAACGGAATTGCAATTCATGAAGCTTGGGGAAAAATAAAATTCAGCCCAAACTTTTCTGCAAAATTAGGTCGTCAGGAAATAATTTATGATGACCACCGTATATTTGGAGATGTTGGCTGGACACAGCAGGCACGAAGCCATGATGCCGCAATTTTTGAATTTGGAAATGAAAACTACAAATTAGATTTAGGGATTGCTTATAACCAAGAAACAGAAGCTTTATTTGGCGACTTGTATACAATTGCTGGTAATTACAAAGCAATGCAATATGCTTGGTTCCATAAAGACTGGAGTAACTTTAATGCAAGTTTTTTAATGCTAAATAACGGGTTACAAAATATTGATGCAGAAAAAACTCGTTACAGTCAAACTTACGGAACTCATCTAAAATATAAAGCGAGTGATGTTTTAAGCTTCAGTGCAAATGCTTATTTACAAGCGGGTAACGATGTGGTAAATAATGATTTAAACGCCTATTTAGTTGGATTAGATTTAGGGTATAAAGCTTCAGAAAAATTTAATTTAGGTCTAGGTTTTGAAATTCAATCAGGGAATGATTATAGTTCAATAGGTGATAAAAACAAAGCTTTTACCCCTTTCTACGGAACAAACCATAAATTTAATGGTTTTATGGATTATTTCTATGTAGGAAACCATATAAATAGTGTTGGTTTAGTTGATATTAATGCTAAAATAGCAACAAAATTAGGCGTAAAATCTAGTTTAACGGCCATTGTACATAATTTTTCAGCCCAAGCCGAAATTGCTGAAGGTGTAGACAAACAGTTAGGAACAGAAATAGATTTAGTGTATTCACACAAGTTGAATAAAGATGTTACTATAGGAGCAGGATATTCTCAAATGTTTGCTTCAGAAGGACTGGAAGTGGTTAAAAACAATTCAGACGGAAATATAAATAACTGGGCGTGGTTAATGGTGACCATAAAACCAACTTTATTTTCTTCAAAATAGTTATCCTTAACTCTATATTATGAGCATTTTAAGAAAATTAATTCCACCAAAAGAATGGCGTTTACCCGTACTAATTTTAATGGGAGCTATGACGGGTCTTACATTATATGCACTCATTGAATCAAATGCAGTATCGTATTTATCAGACGATCCTAAAACTTGTGCCAATTGCCATGTAATGACGCCTCAATATGCAACTTGGCAAAATAGTTCTCATAGAGAATGGGCCAGTTGTAACGATTGCCATGTACCACAAGATAATTTTTTCAAAAAATACGCATTTAAAGCAAAGGATGGTTTGTACCATGCCTCTGTATTTATAACACGTGGAGAGCCAGAAGTAATTAG
>JAENXD010000239.1 GCA_016649745.1 Flavobacteriaceae bacterium
ATTTTTGAAATTTCGTTTTCACTCATTTTATTTTTTGTGTCTTTGCGGTTAAAATTATTTGAACACTATTTTTTTATCAGAATATTAATTTTATTTCTTGCGTTCTTTGCGTAAAACTTTGCGAAATTTGCGGTTAAGCTTAAGCAAAATACTCTTTCAACTCTTCCTCAAAATACTGCAATGCATTTTTTACAGGCAACGGAATACCGCCACCCAATGCGCAAAGTGAACCTATTTCCAAGGTTTCCAATAAATCATCAAATAACTGGCGGTCAATTTTATAATTTTCATGTTGCGCTTTTTGAAGCATTTCCATGCCGCGGTGCGAGCCAATTCTGCATGGATAACATTTTCCGCAGGATTCATCCGCAGTAAACTCCATTAAATGTTCTAAAAACTGAATCATAGGAAAATCTTTTGGAATGGAAACAACACTTGCGTGACCCAATAAAAATCCGTTGCTATTTAATGATTCAAAATCCAGTGTTAAGTCGCTAATTTTATCAAACGGTACAATGCCGCCCAAAGGTCCACCAATTTGAAATGCTTTTATTTCCGACTTAAAGCCATTGCCAAATTCCTCAAATATGGTTTTTAAGGGTGTTCCCATTTCAATTTCATACATTCCGGGTGTGTTAAAAAAGCTGTCCAATGAAACCAATTTGGTTCCGGTGGATTGTTTTGTTCCCAATGCTGAATATGCCACACCACCATTTTCTAAAATCCAATGAATGTTAGCAAAAGTTTCCACATTGCTCAAAACAGTTGGTTTGCCAAACAAACCATATTGCGCCGGATATGGTGGGCGAACACGAACTTCCGGGCGCAAACCTTCAATTGAATTCAATAAAGCGGTTTCCTCGCCGCAAACATAAGAACCTTGTCCGCGAATAATTTTGAATTTAAAATCGCCAATCAAGTTTTTTTCTTTTAAGGCTGAAATTGCTTCACCCACAATTCTGATGGAATCTGGATATTCTCCTCTAATGTATAAAACACCCGTATTAGCGCCAACGGTTAAACCCGATAAATACATTCCGAAAAGCACTTTATGTGGCTGATGCTCCATTAAATACATGTCAGAATAGGCTCCGGGATCGCCTTCATCGGCATTGCAAACTATGTATTTTTGTGAACCCTGAACTTGGTTATTGAGCGGAGCCGAAATAACGGCATCTATCTTAAACCAAAATGGAAATCCGGCAACACCGCGACCACGTAAGTTGGAAGTTTTTATTTCCTGAATTACTTTTTGTGCATTGTTTTTATAAACTTCTGCCAACTTATAAAAAGCGGCAAGATCTTCAATTTTAGAAGTTAAAATAGGGGTGGTGTTACAGCCAATATTGTATTTGTTTTCTTGATACTTTTTGTTGTCAATAATTGAATTTAGCTCATTTTCGTTGTGTGCCGAATAGGTATTGTCATTGTACATAAACGCATTGTTGGTGTGGCAACGGCCAACGCAGGCAGCGTGACCAATTTCTTCTTTGTCAAAATGATTTTCTAAATTTTCATGAAGTTTATTTTGGGTATTTGCAACCATGCAAGCTGTTCCGCTGCATATATGAATTTTTTTGTTTCGATTGCTTTCTCTTGTGAAGTCATAAAAAGATGCGGTGCCTGCTATCACAGAATCATCAATCATAAAACGTTTTGCGAGTTCCTGAAATTCAGGTTTTGAAGTGTTTTTATGCGATAAATCTGCGATATTTTCGAACAGATTATCATCCAATTCCTTTCTTGACGATAACGAACGTATGTTTTTATTTGCCATTTTAGTTTGTGTAAAAGGCTAAAAATACTAAATTTTAATGATTTTTGCTAAAACAACTTTTAGACTTTCTCGCAAATAAGCACCAGATGCTTATTGTTTATATCTGTTGTAAAAAAAAGATATTCATTTCCTCCATCTTTTAATCCGGTTTTTTTTCGAATTTGAGCGACCGTTTCCGGGAAATTTCGAGTGGTAATGTTGGCTTTTTTTGAAGGAATTAACTGAAGCAATTGTTTTTTGCCGTAAGAAATGCAATGTTTTATTTCGAACCTTCTACCGGGAAAATCAATTAAATGGCTGGAAGTGTATAAATGGCTGCTTTGATGTAATTTAGCGATATTCAATTTTTCTGAAACCTGCAAAAACGCACCTGATTTTAAGATGGCGGCATTTGGCTCGTACACATATTTTTTAGGTTCGGAAAAAGTGGCGGTTGAACTTTCGTCTAAAATAAAGTCGAATTTTTGGGTGCTGTTTTTAGCGATATTGGTGGTTTTAACCTGAATGTTTTTTGTGTAATTTTTCTCCAATAGAAACAGCAGTTCTTTGACTTCGTTTTCAACGGCAACCACATGAATTTCTTTTACAAATTGCAATTCATTTAGGGCACTTGTAATATCTAATATTGGAGATACTTTAAGTAAAATGTTATCCGTTTTTTCAAACAATAAATTTAAATTTTCGGGTATATTCGGCAAGCAATCTTCCAATAAAAAAACTTTTCCTTTGGCATCATTTCTTCGTGAAGGATCTGCATAAATCCAATCGAATTTCTCACTATGTTCCGCTAAAAATTCAATGCCGTCACCAAGATGTATTTTTATGTTTTTCGCCTTTGAATAGTTGAAATTATGGGCTGCAATTGCTGACAATTCTTTGTTAATTTCACAATGTATTACTGATTCAAATTTTTGTGAAAAAAAGTAGGCGTCAACTCCAAATCCGCCGGTAATGTCAATCAAGGTATTCCCTGAAACCAAATCTGATTTATACTTTGCGGTAATTTCTGAAGAAGTCTGTTCAATATTCAGTTTGTTCGGATAATAAATTTTTTCTGAATTAAACCAGATTGGCAATTTTTTTTCACAGCTGTTTTTCGCCAATATTTGTGCTGCAATTTCTTGAATGGAAACATAGGGAAACGGGCTTCCTTTCAAAATCAGTTTTGTTACATCCGATTTTAAATTTGAATTGATAAAATTCTGGACTTCTTTATTTAAAATTTCTTGATTCAAATTATTGGTTGCTTAATTCAACGAGTTTACCAATGGTTTTCCAGTTTCTTGTAGTGGCGGTTGCCATTAATTTTTTTTCAAATAAATTGTTATTTAGTTTGGTGTTTCCATAACCATTAGGACAATATAAATAAATGGTGTTTTCAACTAATTGAAATTCATCATTACTTTTTGCAACAAGTATTTCAATAGGTGGAATTCCAGCCAAATCAGGTTTTTGATTTAAAATTGTAACATGTAATTTTGAAATATCCATAGTTGGATTTTTGGCAAGAAACGGATTGGAATTAAAAATAGTTGTTAATTCATTTTTGGTTAAAATCAGAACCTTAATAGCGTGTCCAAAATGCTTTGAGATGGCTGAAATTATTGTGTCCTCAATAAGAATGGGTTCCTTAATGTTAGATTTAAAAATGACATTTCCACTTTGTATATAGGTAGAAACATCATGGTAACCTAAATCTAAAAAAAGTTGCTTTAATTCGGACATCTTAATTTTATGATGACCAGATACGTTTATCCCGCGTAAAAGTGCAATATAAGTTAACATAGTTATTAAAATTTAATCTTTTTTGTAGCCTATTTTAATTCTTGGCTTTTGATTTTCTTTCTTTTCTATCAGTTCATCTAGATAACTAAAGACGAGTTCAATATTTTTATTTTGATGGGATAGTTTTTTCTTTATTTCTTCTATTTTGAGTTTTAAACTTAAATTATCGGTGAACATTTGTCTTATCTTGGTAAATACCCTTATAATTTGGATATTTACTTTTATGGCTGGCTGTCTTGTCCTGAAATAGGTTGCCTTTTTTTTGGTTAAAAATTAATATTAAAAATAGTTAAATAATCGGAAAATTGATAAGTTTTTTCAAAAAACTCACCAACATTCCTACGCTTATTTTTTTGCATACGATTTATATTTTTGCAAATTCAATTAGCGGGTTAATATCTCAGGGCAAACGCATCATAATTTAATTAGTTTTTCCAAATATTGATTATCCCACCCTGCTTTAAGTCGTTTTCCTTTGACGCCAACTTTGGCGGTTTTTTCATTTTTCAGTAGATTTAAAGCTATTTTTGTGAGTACCGAAA
>JAENXD010000140.1 GCA_016649745.1 Flavobacteriaceae bacterium
AACTTCACCAAGTCTCCGACTTTATATTTTTTTGTAGTCTCGCTCAAATCCACCACCAACATATCTGAGCTAGCGCCAATAAAAGAAATGTTTTCATCAACAGGCGTGATAAATTCAGTTTTAGAAATATCCAAAAGCCCAATGTCTAAAATTCCTCTGCTGTGGTTTCTTCCATAATCCTCAGGGTCAATTTCTAAGGTTTCTCCCGATGGGTTTTCTTCCAAATATCCATAAGGAACAATAGGTTTTTGCGTTATTTCAATGATTTCAGCATAAAGCAAAAAAACATCATCCTTCATTTTAGGGATTGTTTTATTCGTAAATAAATCAACGCCAAAAAACAGGGTTTCCCCAATTCTAAAATGATTAACGCCTTTGGGAATTTGCTTTTTCATTAAAAGTGGTATCATCACAGAAGATCCTCCCGAAACATAATCTATTTTTTTGCCGAACTTTGCTTCAATCAATTGCTCATATAAACTCAACTGAATAAGCTTGTCTTTGCTTGGCATCACACCGCTTAAACAATTTAGATTTGCTCCAATGCCCGCCACATGAATATTGGGTAATTCAAATATTTTTTTGTAAAATTCCATTAAATGCTCACCCATAATGCCTTCACGCAAATCACCCAATTCAATCATAATAATAATTCGGTGTATTTTTTCTTGTTTAACAGCTTCTGCAGATAACCATTTCATGGTCGTAAATTCTGTATTAAAGCTCACATCAGTGTATTTTACCACATTTGCTAAGCTTCTCTTTGCGGGAGGTTTTATATAGATGGTTTCTTTGTTCGAATTTATGGCTTTAATTTTTTTCAAATTTGTCAATCGGGCGTCACAAACTTGTTCATCACCTAAAGATAAAACATATTCCAGAAAGGTTTTATTTCCGCAAAGCAACTTCAATACAGGCGCCCATTCCTTATTATGCTTTTTAAATAACGATTGCAAAAATGAATAATTATTCGCTAATGATTTCTTATTGAGTGTTATAAAAGCCATTTAAATTATTTTTTAATTGATAAATAGACAATGGAAGATAGTGAAATTCCTATTAATATTGGATCGAATCCAAAAGGAATTTTCACTTCGAGAAAAGTTAAGATTAATGTAGAAGATCCTCCCATAAGCATCGCATATAATGCGGCCAAGGGCTTTCTTTTTTTTGATAATAGGATTCCCAACACCGGTACCAATAATCCTGAAACCATAAATGAGTAGGATAGCAACATCAATTGCAATACACTTTGCATAGTAGTGGCAATAATTATTGCTGCACCTCCTACAAAGAAGGTGATAATTTGAGAAATTCTTATCGTCTTTTTATTAAGGTCTTTAAGCCCCAATATATCAGTAACAAAATTACCGGAAGCTGCAAGTAAACAGCTGTCGGCTGTTGACATTATTGCAGAAAAATAGGCTGATAACATCAACCCCATTAAACCAACGGGCAAGGCATGTTTTAAAAGCAAAGGCATACCCATTTCGGGATCCATCCCAATTTCACTTTCAAATCCGTCTGAAATAAAAATACCTTTTGCAGCCGCAACTCTTGCAAATAACCCAAGAATTACACCCATAAATGCCATTGTGGGATATTCAAAAAGTCCTGCGATAAACCATGCTTTCTTTGCTGTCTTTTCATCTTTACACGCATAAATTCTTTGATAAAGTGTCATTCCAACAAACCAAATTGGCACAATAATTACAAACCAATTTACAATTTGAATCCAAGAAACATTTTGTAATGAAAAATATTTGTCGGGAAGCACTTCAACAATTGCATCATAACCTCCTAGGTAGTTGTAAGCAATAGGGATTCCAACAAATATCAATCCAACCATTAAAACCATCCATTGAAAAGTATCTGTGTAAATTACAGCTTTCATTCCGCCAAATGCTGTGTAAAGCAGTGCAACACCACCCATTATCAGTAAAGCTTCATTCAAGTCAAGAGAAGGAAATGTGCCCACAGCCAACTTTGCCCCGGCAAGAAATTGCGATGACGTAAAACCTAAATAGCCAATAAAGGAAATAATACCGGCAACCATAGCGACTGTTGTTCCGTAACTGTGCTTCAAAAATTCGGGAAATGTTAAAAAACCATGCATATTACCTAGCTTAACAACCCTTGGAATCAAAAAAACAGCGCTTAACCAAGCGCCTATAAGTCCGGTAAATAACATCCAGGAACCGGAAATCCCCATAACAAAACCAAGTCCGCCCAACCCAATAGAAAATCCACCACCTACATCTGTTGCAACAACGGACAGCCCGACGTGCAAACTACTCATTTCACCTCCACCAATGTAATAGTCTTTAACGGTTTTGTTTTTATTA
This sequence comes from Flavobacteriaceae bacterium, assembly GCA_016649745.1. Lineage (GTDB taxonomy): Bacteria > Bacteroidota > Bacteroidia > Flavobacteriales > Flavobacteriaceae > Lutibacter. The sequence continues at coordinate 2,346 of JAENXD010000140.1, forward strand.
AAAAAATAAAACCCAATTCCTAAAACTAAGATCATGTAAACAGCAAAAACAACAATGTCTAAAATAGCCATATCAGTTATTTCTGTTTTTTAAGTCGCATTTCTAAGTATTTGTTTTCAAAGCCTAATTTTTCGTATAAAAATTTTGCTGGATTGTTTGGTTCTACGTGCAAAGCAATATCACCATCGGCTAATTCAATGGCTTTGTTCATTAGTTTTTTGCCAAAACCTTTACCTCTGGCGTTTTCATGAACTGCAATATAAACGAGAATGTTTTCAGGAATATATCCCGCCATTCCTGTTTTGTTCACTATTGTAACGCCTTGAATTTCATTATTTTCCAAAAGACTCAAAACAAATCCGCCAAGTTCTTCCTCAGAATCTTTAATTGCGAAATCGAAACATTTGCCAATGTCTTCCTTTTTATCGCCATATTCCTGTAAATGCTGAAATAAAAATGAAATAACATCCTCCTTTTCTTCTGCTGAAGGTTTTGTGATTTTATTGTAAATTTTAAAAGTCTCCATAGCTATTTTTCTTCTTGATTTCTTAAATCCTGTATGTAAACCGCCTTTGCCAATTTCATCCTGTTCTTAACCGATTTTTTAGTAAATTGTTTCTGGTCTCTTAAATTATTAATCAGTTTTGTTCTTCTTGTTTTTTGTTTGTATCTTTTTAGCGCTCTATCAATGTTTTCGCCTTCCTTTACTTGTATAATGAGCATATTTCTTGTTTTATTTTATTGATTATCATGCAAAAATACGAAATAGTTTCTATAGAAACTATTGAAACCCACTTATAATAATTCAACAAACAAGTAATCAATACCCTTCAATACCAATTAAACATTCAAATGTCCCATAAAATTCAATGGGTATTAGCCTTATTTCATGGCTATTATTTAGGTGGAAAACTTAATATTTCTATATTTTCTTTAGAACTATTTAAAAGGAAATTCAATACAATTTTGAAACCTGAATACCAATAATCTTATGTTCCTAAATAAGTTCTTCTGAAGTGATAATTGGTGAATCATCTATTTCATCAACTTCCATAAGTTCGGTTAATAAGTCAATGCCATCGATAATGGTTTTAAGTTTTTCTGGCGGAAGCGCTTGAAGTTTTTCACTTAATTTTTGCTGAAAAGTGAGTGGTGCTTTTTGGATAAGTGAAATTCCTTCGGCCGTTAAAGAAATTAAGGTGATGCGCTTGTCGGTAGATTTAGGAAGTTTTACGACCAGATTTTTTTTCTCCAGCCTTGATATAATCCCCGTAATGGTGCTGGCATTTAAATTCAAAAAAGCTTTCAACTTTGAAGCATTAGCCCTATAATCTTCCTGTTCCGCTAAAAATTGCAAGCATAACAATTGCGGAATACTCACACCCAGTTCTTTATCTACACGCTTGCTTTCCAAATTTATGGAACGCACAATTCTTCTGAGTTTTATTAAAATTTCTATAAAAGTCATGCTTCAAAAGTAACCAAAATATATTAGCTGCTTTTAAATTCAGTAATATCTATAGATGTTTTTTTACCCATGAGCAATTCACTGACCAATTTTCCCGAAGCTGGCGCCAAACTTAATCCCATCATTGCATGTCCTGCAGCAATGGTTAAATTTTGAATTTTTTTAGATTTCTCAATAATTGGCATTCCAGTTGGCGTGCAAGGTCTAAAACCATGCCATACTTTTTTCGTTTCAGGCAGGTCAACTTTTAAATCCGGATAAAATTGATTTACTTTTTCAACAATTCCCTGCAATCGTTTTATGTTAATTTTAGTGTCTTTATTATTGGTGATTTCTAAAGTGCCGCCAAACCGAACAGCTTCGCCCAAAGGCGTCACTGCCACTTTTCCTTCGCATAAAATAGCCGGAAATGTAGGTTTTGATAAAAGGTTTTCTACATTAAAACTATAACCTTTCCCAGATAAAATATGTAATTTAACTCCTAACTTTTTAGCAATTTCCACACTCCAAGAACCTGCAGCTATGACAAACTCATCCGCTTTAAAGTTTCCATGATTGGTCAATAATTTTTCAATTTTTCCTTCGGAAACTTTAAAATTTACAATGGAACAATTAGAAATCATCTCCACTCCCATCTCATGCAATTCCGCTTTTAAAAACGCCATAAAATGATTTGGGGATAAGTGTGCATCTGATTTATAATGTACCGCGCCCAAAGCATCAACATTAATATCTTTCTCTAATTTCTTAACTTCCCGCTGATCTAAAAAACCGACTTCTATACCCATTTTTTCAGCAATTTTACCGATTTTCATTTCTTCCTCACCAACTTTTTCAGTTTTATAAAGCATTAAAAGTCCTTTTTCCTGATACCCAAATTCATTAATTGAACGCGCAAAATCCTGATATAATTCTTTGCTAAAAAAGGAAAGATTCCGCAAAGGAATCATTGATTTATTGACATGTTCCTGATTGGAATTTTTGTAAAATTGAATTAACCAAGCAAGTAAATCAATACTTAAAGCAGGTTTTATATAAAACGGACTTTTTGCATTGAACATCCATTTAATTCCCTGATGAATAACGCCGGGTTGTGCCATAGGAATAATGTGGCTGGGAACAATCATTCCAGCATTTCCATAAGAACAACCATCCAGCATATCAGATTTGTCAATAACAGTAACTTTAGCGCCCTCTTTAGCCAAATAATAAGCAGAACACAACCCAATAATTCCGCCGCCTATGATGATTACGTTTTTCACTTATTATTGTTGTTTAATTGTTTATTTGTGTAATCGTTTATTCGTTTTCCTATCCCCAACCCTTTCCTTCGGAAAGGGGTTTGTTTTGATTTAATTTTCCCTTTTTACTTTTAACTTTCAAAATTCCCCCTTTGGGGGCTAGGGGGCTTATAAAACTTGAAATCCGTGTGCATAAGGATCATCTTCTTCATCAATAATAATGGTGTTGTATCCGTATATTTTTGCCCAACCTTGAATGCTGGGAACAATTGCTTTTTTTCCTTCCAAAGTTGTTTCGGCTACTATTTTTCCGATAAATTTTGAGCCAATAAAACTTTCGTGGATAAATTCTTTACCCACTTCTAATTTGCCTTTCGCATACAATTGTGCCATACGCGCTGATGTTCCCGTACCGCAAGGTGATCGATCAATTGCTTTGTCTCCATAAAAAACGGCGTTTCTTCCAGAGGAAGTTGGATCAATAGGATTTCCGGTCCACATGATATGACTTACATCTCTAATGGTTTCATTTTGGGGATGAATAAATAGATTTGGATATTTTTCATTTATTCTAGAACGAACAACCTGAGAAAATAGAATTAATTTGCCTGCTGTAAAATTGTGAACACCGCTAAAGTTTTCTTGTTGATCAACGATGGCATAATAATTTCCACCATAAGCAACATCAAAAGTAAGTTCTCCCAATTCCGGACAATCAATAGTCAATCCTTCAGCAGCCAAGTAAGATTTTACGTTGATTAATTTTACCCAATCCACTTTTTTACCGGTTTTTTGATATTCAATATGTACAAGTCCGGCTGGCGCTTCCATCCTTATTTTTCCGGGAATTTTTGGGGTGATTAAACCTTCTTCAATGGCAATGGTTACAGTTCCGATAGTACCGTGGCCGCACATAGGCAAACAGCCTGAAGTTTCAATAAATAAAATCGAAAAATCATTTTCTGCATGATGCGGCGGAAATAAAATACTCCCGCTCATCATATCGTGACCGCGTGGCTCAAACATCAATCCTTTGCGAATCCAGTCGAATTCCTTTAAAAAATGCTGACGCTTTTCGCTCATATTAGCTCCTTTTAAATTTGGATCACCACCGGCAACGACTCTCACCGGATTTCCGCACGTGTGGGCGTCAATGCAAAAAAAAGTTTTTCTATTCACGATAATATTATAAAGACTGAGTTGTTCTTTTTCCGTCAATTGTTCGTGGAATTCCCAACGGATTTTCATTTTTCAATTCGTTGGGCAACAACTCATTTGGCCAACTTTGAAAACTAAACGGGCGAACCCAACGTTTTATAGAATTGATGCCTACCGCTGTAAATCTACTGTCGGTTGATGCCGGATACGGACCTCCGTGAACCATTGCGGCACAAACCTCAACACCGGTTGGAACTCCGTTAAAAATAATGCGTCCCACCCTATTTTGAATCGCGCTTATAACTTTGTCATAATTTTCCAATTCTCCATTTTCAGCCAAAACCGTTCCTGTTAACTGTCCTTCTAAATTAGTGATTATTTCTTCTAATTGTTGCACATTTTCGCATTGAACCACCATTGAAAATGGTCCAAAAACCTCCTGATGCAATGCTGTGTTTTGCAAAAAAGTGGTTCCTTCAACGGTTGTTATAGTCTGGCGGCCAAAATTAGCGGCGGTTTCATCAGAAAAACTTGCCATAGTTAACAAACCTTCTTGCTTTTGCATAACTCCCTTTTTAGTTTCATAAGCGCCTATTATGTTTGGATGTAACATACAAGTTGGTTCAATTTTTACAATTTCATCTGATAGTTTTTGAATAAAACTTGTTAATTCAACTCCTTTTATACCTAAAATTAATCCGGGATTTGTACAAAATTGCCCTGAGCCCATTGTTATAGAACCAGCATAAATTTTCGCCCATTCATTTCCTTTCTTTTTAGTGGCTTCCGGTAAGATTATCACCGGATTTACGCTTCCCATTTCCGCGAAAACCGGAATGGGTTCCGGACGCTGAGAGGCCAAGTTGTATAATGCCCTTCCTCCTTCAACGCTTCCTGTAAAACCTACCGCCTTTACCTGCGGATGTTTCACCAATTTAGCGCCGACCTCAATTCCGCTGCTGTTTAAATTTGAAAATACGCCGTTTGGCATTCCTGTTTTTTCGGCAGCATTTATAATTGCCGAAGCCACCAATTCTCCAGTTCCTGCGTGCATTGGATGAGACTTTACAATAACCGGACAACCGGCAGCGAATGCTGCAGCCGTATCTCCGCCAGCAGTTGAATATGCCAATGGAAAGTTGCTTGCGCCAAAAACGGCAACCGGCCCAATAGGAATTAACATTTTACGAATATCCACTTTTGGAATTGGTTGTCGATTTGGATCGGCAGTATCAATAATTGCTTCTACCCAAGAACCTTCTTTTACCAAATTGGCAAAGGAACGCAACTGAAAAATGGTTCTACCTCTTTCACCAATTGCCCTGCCCTCAGGCAAACCAGATTCTGAACAATAGGTTTTAATCAGCTCATCGCCCAAAGCTTCAATTTCATTGGCGATTTGGTTCAAAAATTCACTTTTTTTGACTCCTGAAATACCTCGAAATAATTTAAATGCTTCCGAAGCCAACTCAACGGCCATGTCAATTTCTTCCTCAGAAGTTTCAGAAAAAACAACATCGTTTTCCTTATTTTCCTTCGGATTGAACGTTTTGAATTTCACTTTCCCTGTTGATGCAAGTAGATTTCCTATGTAGTTTTTCCCTGTAATCAT
>JAENXD010000220.1 GCA_016649745.1 Flavobacteriaceae bacterium
CCAAAAGGCTTGCAACTGTTTTTTCAAACGGATACAAATCAACGATTACAATGTCAATTTCCGGAATATCATATAGTTCCAACTGCGAAATGTCATTTTCATTTTCTCCTCTTGATAAAATTCCGCCAAAAACTTTTGGATGCAATGTTTTAACCCTTCCTCCTAAAATGGACGGATAGGAAGTCAACTCTTCCACAGGTATGGCGTTCACTCCCAAATATTTAATGAATTTTTCGGTGCCCCCCGTAGAATAAATTACAATATTAAGGTCGTTTAATTTTTGTATGATTGGAGCCAAACCGTCTTTGTGAAAAACTGAAATCAGTGCCGATTTTGCTTTTTTTGTAGTGCCCATAAATTGTGTTTGTTATTGTTCGGCAAAGCTACTAATTATCAATAGCCTACACAACACAAATTACTCATAAAATTTTAGGAAATCTTTTTAATTTTTTGCTCAAAATTTGAGACCAGCTCATTATAGTTTTGAGAAGTATTTTTTGGTTTGTTTTTGCTGAAAAGCTTGTTCAAAAAAGAAATTTTGTCGACTAAACGCTTGGTTTTGCCATTGCTTTTTGGGGATTTATTTAACATTGAAAAATATATTGGGTTTCTTTATTTTAATTGTGCCACTTTTTCACATACAAATTCCAGGAACTGTTCATCGGCTTCAGAAAAAGGATTTGTGATGTGGGAATCGATATCAATTTGTCCCACATTTTCTCCATTCACAAAAATGGGAATCACAATTTCGCTTTTCACTTTAAATCCGCAGGAAATATAATTGTCTTGCGCGGTCACATCCGGAACCACAAAATTTTTGTTGCTGATGGCCACTTGTCCGCAAATGCCTTTTCCGAATGGAATTATAATATGTTCTGTTGGATCTCCGGCAAATTCGGCCAATTTTAATTCGGCTTTATCGCCATTTTTAAAATAAAAACCCACCCAATGGTAATAGTCAATTTCTTGTTTTAAATAATCGCAAATTGCCTGCCGTTTATCTGAAACCGATTGGTTACTTTCCGCAATGGCGGTTACCGATTCTTTTAATTGAGGAATATTCATATTAATTTGTAATTTTATGCAAAATTAAAATTCTTTTTTTGTGAAAGGCAATAAAACGGCAGTATTATTTTTAATTAAATTTTTTGGCACGTATTTACTGTTGTTTTTATTGTATTCCTTTTATTTGGAAAAAACACAAAATAAAACATCGCCTTATGTTTGTGCGCCAATCACCAAAACTGTTGCCGAACAAACAAAATATTTGTTGAATGTTTTTGGATATCCAACTGAAATAGCACAAGATACCGAAACAGTTTCCGTTAAATTATTTATAAACGGCAAATTTACGGCTTTTATAGTGGAAGGCTGTAATGCCATTAGCATTATCATTTTATTTATTGCTTTTATCGTTGCTTTTGCAGGAAAATTTAAAACGACCGTTTTATATATTTTGTTCGGAAGTTTGCTTATTTATTTCACAAACATTCTTCGGATTGCCGTAATTTCGATTGCGCTGCATAAATATCCGCAATATCAAAATGTATTGCATGAAATTATATTTCCGTCCATTATCTACGGAATCACATTTTTGCTTTGGTTTGTTTGGATTCGGAATTTTTCAAGCTTAAAAAAATGAGTAAATCGGTTCGAATAGGGTTAATTATTGTGCTTTTTATGATGCTGATTTTAATTCGTGCAGTGGTGCAGCCTTATTTTTACGATCCGCTTTTGGACTATTTCAAGCACGATTATTTAAACGCTGCTATTCCCGAACTGGATTTTGGCGCTTATTTTTTGAATATTTTTTACAGATATGCTTTAAATACCATTATTTCTTTGGCCATTATTTATTTGGTTTTTTATGATGTGAAATCGCTTTATTTTTCGATAAAATTTTATGTGCTGGCTTTTGTGGTATTGAGTTTAACGCTTTTTATCCTGTTAAAATTTAACGTGACACAAAATTATTTGCTGACTTTTTATGTTCGGCGGTTTTTAATTCAGCCTTTGTTTGTGTTTATTTTATTGCCTGCTTTTTATTATCAAAAGTTGAAAGTCGGAGACCGAAGACCGAAGACGGAAGTTTGAAGTTGGAAGTTGGAAGGAAAAGTTCGTAAATCGTAATTTATCTTATTTGAAAAATATTATAGCCGTTTACACTATTTATTTTTACTATCTTTTTTTGATTTATCAGATTTTGAACAATTTCTTCCTCAGGTGAAGACACATTAAGTTTTATTTTTTTTGAAACTCTGGAGATTATGTATTCGGATTCTTCAAGGTTTTCATCAATTATTTTAAATGTATTTCCTCTATTGAATTCATTATCAGTAAATTCATTAAAATTTTTAATACAATCCATTGATTTCTCCGTTACATACACTGTTTCAGTTTCTAACTCATTAAGTTTTTCATATAAACTAACAACATCATTATCGCTATAAGGCGTATAAAGAGAATAGAGAAATAATGTTACCATAGAAATAGTAACTATAAATACTGAAAAATACTTTTTTATCTTTTTAATTTCAAAAAATACAGAAATTGAAGAACCTAATATCAGTACAAATAAAGGTGCCAAATAAAGATATAATCTATCTGAAAATGGATATAAATGAAAAATATTCAATATCAAATGTACCAATAAGATTGAAAAAAGTAAGAATATTTCTTGTTTAAAAAGTAACTCCTTCTTTTTTAAATAAACAAAAAATGGAACCATTAACAACATTAAAAATAGACCCCATATTTCAAATGCATTTAATAAATAAACCCATAAACCGTGAATAGTGTAAATAAGATATTTAAAAATTCCTCCATCTAATAAAATAAATGAATTTGCCCAATAATTAACCATGAATGATTTCATTTCTGTAGCCCCATCTTGATTCATGTACCAATGAAAATAAATTAAATATGGAAACGGGGATAAAAAGATTAAAATGTTATTTTTAATATATATTATTGTTGATTTAAAATTTACATAACTCTTATGAATAAAAAATGTATAAATCAAATATCCTGCGCATGCAAATAATCCAATATTTGAAATCAAACACCACACAATAAAGTAAATCCATCCATAGCGTAAAAACCAATTAGATTTAAAAAGGTAAATCAATAAAATAATTCCAGTTAAGTCAATTGTATATTGCTTAACTGTCAATGAATTAGCTACAATAAAAGGATTAAAAAGAATAATTATAAATAATAAAATGAATATTATTTTAAATTGATATTTCCTGATAATAAAGTAAAAAAATATTAAACCTAAAGTTAATGAAATAAAACTTAAAATTTTAATGTTTATCCAGAAACTAAATGGCGCAATGGAAATAATAAATTTTTGAATTAACAAGTATAAAGGTGGTGAACTCTGCCCAAATTTTAATGGATATAATAATTCAATATAATTGGAATATTTAATATTATTACCTAATGATATTTCATCTACATTAAAAGTTGGAATTATGAAATGAAAAAAAAATCTTAATACTATACCAACTAATAATAGTAATAAATAAATATTTTTCATGCTTACGAATCTTAAAAATTATATTTCAAGATACAGTAGATGGCTCTAAAACCATCTTTCCAGCCTATTTTTTTTCCTTCTTCATAGGTTCTTCCATAATAACTAATCCCAACTTCATAAATTCTTATATTTTTGATTTTAGACATTTTAGCAGTCACTTCAGGCTCGAATCCAAATCTTTTTTCTTGCAATATTAGCCCTTGAACCAAATCGGTTCTAAACATTTTGTAGCATGTTTCCATATCTGATAAATTCAAATTGGTAAACATATTTGATAAAAATGTAAGAAACCTATTTCCTAAAGTGTGCCAAAAAAATAGTATTCTGTGTGGTTTACTTCCCATAAATCTTGAACCATAAACCACATCAGCAACTCCCATTACAACTGGTTTTAGTAAATCATTATATTCTTGGGGATCATATTCTAAATCAGCATCTTGAATAATTAGAAATTCACCTGTTGCCATGCGTATTCCGGTATGCAAGGCAGCTCCTTTTCCCTTATTAATTTCATGTTCAAAATATAATATTTGAAACTCAGGATTGTTTTCAATATATCTTTGAATCGTGCCTTTTGTATCATCAGAAGAACAATCATTTACAATAATTAGTTCTTTGTCAATACCATTTAATAATTCAACCTCCTTTATTTTATCTAAAATTCTATGAATGGTTGCCGCTTCATTATAAGCTGGCATTATTATGGAAAGTTTTTTGATAATCATTTTCTTTTAGGCAATTTTTAAAAATCAAATATAAGTTTTTTTATTACCAAAATTTGAAAGTTAAAAATTAAATCATTGTTGTCCGATAAAAATTTATTAAAACTGCTTTAGCCTAAACTAATGTGACTTAACAAACAGTTCGCCCCGCTGGGGCTTGTTGTAAGGGAATAACTATTTTTCTAAAAACAGGTCGTCCCGATGGGACTAAATCAGCTCCGTAGGAGCTAACTGTTTGTAGAAAGCATTATAATTTAATGATTAAAGCCCCATAGGGGCGACCTGTAAGTTTTGCAAAATTTAATCGGA
>JAENXD010000266.1 GCA_016649745.1 Flavobacteriaceae bacterium
CGTTGAAATTTATAATCTTGCCATAGATCCTTTTGAGAAAAATAATTTAGCAGATTCCTCACCCGAACTTAAAGAAGAGTTTATCAAATTGGCTAATTCTGCCAGAGTTGAATCTGAAATATTTCCGTTAATTAAAACAGTTAAAAAACAAGGAAAATCAAAAAAGGAAAAGTGAAATATTTTGCTTATCAAATTCAACCCTAAGATAGATTCCAAACGATAAGCCATACATTTAAAAGATGGTTTTTTTAGAAAGATTGCAAAAAAAGCAGCCGAAATTGTAATTCGAACTGATGGAAGTTTTAATGCTGTTTTTCGTTTAATTGAACTCAATAAAAAAATAAATTTATGATAAAAAAACATAAATTAACATCCATTTTTCTTTTTATTCTTTTTATAGTATCTATAGGAGGTTGTTCAAGAAAATTTTCAAAAGTGCAAAGCTTACAAAATGAAGCCAAAAAACCAGGCATCTTACCAAGAGAAGCATGTGGCGTGTGGTGTTGGTATTCAACCGGTGGCGCGCCTAGTAAATGGGATGGTAAAATTACAGCTGAAGAAATATATCCCGATATGAAAGGAATTCCTATTGTGGTAGGCTGGAATGAGTTGGAGCCAGAGGATGGTGTTTACAATTGGGATTTGGTGGATGATATTATAAAACAGGCGGCGACTCATGATAAATATGTTTTTACTTTATTATGGCTTAATCCGGTAAATGCCGAATGGTTATACGATAAGGGAGTTCCAAAAGTAGAAATTAATACCTTTAAGAGCGACTCACATTTTGCTACATTGCCTTATCCGATGGATGAAAAATACAAGTATTATTCCGAGCGGATTATAACCAAATTTGCTGAACACCTTAGAAATCTGCCTCCTCAATTGTTAAGCAGGGTAGCATTTCATCAGGTTGTAGAGGGTTCTACCGGTGATGGTTTTTGCTATAAAGGTGAACCCAAAAATCCAAAATACAATGTATCCCAAGATGAATGGGCAGAATACCAAAAATACATACGTAAATTTACCATAAATGCTTTTACCGGGAAAGAGAGTGGCAAACCTGAAATTCCACTTTTGATACATTTAATGACTAATGGTGATATGACCTGGGGCGCGGAACAATACGAAGGGTTTTTAACAAAAAAGGGAGTGGCTTCTCATTTTTATCATAGCAATGACACAAAATCGAAATCAAAGATTTACGAGCCTTATAATACTGACGACAACGAACTGGGAAGACCCATATATAGCCGAGGCGAAGGGGAAACAATGTGGGGAAAAGAATGGTTTAAGAAAGATTCGTTACAGAATTTATACTGGAGTGCCTTCCATGCTTTGCATTGGGGATTAGATATATGGAATATTCCCAGTCATGTACTTGAACAACCTAAATGGTATCCGGCATTAGATGTTTTTAACAAATATGCCGGATATAAATTCCCGGCCAAATCTCCATATGCTTTTGCTACATTAAAAGATGAACTAAATGCCAATGATACCATTCGTTTTCCGGAAAACGTTTATGGGAAAGCTACCAAAAAGAACACCGATAGAGTGTTAAAAATTTGTGATGATTTTGCAGACCATGGAGCTGTTGTAGAAGATTTAGATTTAAGTCTTGTAGGAAGCCTGCAGAGTCGAAGGAGAGAAGGATATAACGATGTAGCCTGGGATAGAATAGACACCGATTATAGGTTGTACTTGTATTCCATTGATCAGGCAAAAACCAGTATTGGATGGTGGAATGTTGGTCCCAAAGACCAGCCTTATGGTCGCTTTGCAAGAGGTTTTGAGCATGTTTCGGGGAAAGATGCCCTATACTTCAAATTTCACGATAAGTTCTTTGAAGGGAAACCAGGAAAACTTAAAGTAAGGATTATTTGGTTGGATAACAACGACGGTAAATGGGCTTTTGCCTATGATACAGGAGAAGCTGATTTAAAAATTGGCAAAATATTTAAAGGCAAGAATACAGGAAGATGGGTGGAAGAGGAAATTTTGATTGAAAACGCCGTAATGAAAAATAATGGACCTAGAGGTTCTGATATTGCCTTAATTAATATGGACGCTAAAGATGATATTTTTCATTTAGTTGAAATAACACGGGAGTAAGAAAAGTTTGGTGGAACCAGTCTTCTTAGAATGGCTTTTTAATCAACAATAAATAATTAAAGGACAAAGATATTGGTGACTTTGAGATGGTAAAAAATCCTTTTGAAGAAAATATCTTGGCAGATTCTTTAGCTTAATTTAAAACAAATAAAAAAAATGAAATTAGTAAATTCTTTAATTGCCTTGACGGTATTGATAATTACCTTGAGTTGTGTCTCTAAAAAATCTGAAGATCCCAAATTAAAACCAAATATTGTAATCATATACAGTGATGACTTAGGTTACGGGGATTTAAGCTGTTATGATTCAGCTGGTGTAAAAACCCCTAATATAGATGAATTAGCAAATGGAGGTGTAAGATTTACCAATGGTTATGCTACCTCGGCTACTTGTACACCTAGTAGATATAGTTTACTAACAGGCGTTTATCCTTGGCGTAATACTGATGCAAAAATTCTTCCGGGTTCGGCCCCCTTATTGATTGGCACCAATCAATTAACAATACCAAAAATGTTAAAAGAAAAGGGATATGAAACAGCAGTTGTGGGTAAATGGCATTTAGGTCTAGGAACTGGCACTGTTGATTGGAATCAAAAAATAACTCCAGGACCAAATGAAGTAGGTTTTGATTATTCCTACATTATGGCGGCTACCCAAGACAGAGTTCCAACCGTATATATAGATAATGGAAATGTTGATAATTTAGATCAAAATGATCCTATTTCAGTTAATTATGATAAGAATTTTGAAGGCGAACCTACAGGAAAAGAAAATCCAGAATTATTGTCGATGACTTGGCACCATGGACATAATGGATCTATCATTAATGGGATTCC
>JAENXD010000232.1 GCA_016649745.1 Flavobacteriaceae bacterium
GAAGTATTGAGCGGGAAGTAAATAAAGCTAAATTTATAGGTATCCTCGTTGAGGATTTAAGAATTGAATTTTTATTGGATATTAAGGTTTTTTATTAATCTCAATAAAAATGATGTGACAAGATTAAAAAATAAGTGTAAGGAAACAAATGGATTTAAGAAAAAAAGGCATAAAAAAACCGGAAAAGTTCCGGTTTTTTTATTGTTAGTTGGTAAAAATTATTTTTTCAATGTTCTGACATAATTTACAATCAACCAACGATCTTCATCGTTTTTTAGTTTCTTGTCAAAATTAGGCATATCATCTCTGCCAAAGGTCATTTTGTAGAAAATTTCACCATCAGTTTGTTTTTGAAAGGCAGCAGAAGACATATCTCCTAAATCACCATTCAAATCTTTTGCTTTTGTTCCGTCTCCCAAACCTTTTGTTCCGTGACAAGATTTGCAATGTGTGGCATATAAAGTTTTTCCAATATTTGCATCTACTTTAGGGCTGGTTGGGTTTTTCATACTTACATATTTTGCAGGTACTTTCCACTCAGTTTGAACAATAGAAGTAAAAGAATACAAACCAAATGACACTATGGCAATAAGTGTTAAAAATTTTAATGTTTTCATTTTTTTTAATTTTACGATTTATTTATTTTAATTTATTTATTTTAATTTATTTATGATTTTTTAATTCTAACCAAATTGTAGGTTAAATATAATAAAACTCCCCAAACGCCAAATAAAACTACGTTAAGGGAAATTAGTAAAAATACTGGAGCTTTAGCTCTCGACCCCCACAATGTCCTTTTGTCAAAAGAGGATTTGTCTATGATTGGAACTCCAATTGATGTTTTAACAATTGCCTTAACCGTTCCATAATCTTCACTGTCCTTTAGCACAACCTCAAAATTCAATTTTCCATCAATGCCAGGTATGTCATTTCTTAATTCTGCAAGAATTGTGCCATCTTCCTCAGTTGTATAAGAGTCTTCACCAATTGTTAATGGCCGAATCAATCGTTGCACTTGAACTTTTAAATCAGCTCCTTCTACAGGAGTATCTGTGTCCCCTTCTGTTAATGTTGCTGTCATAGAATTGACTGTATTGCCTTCTCCATCATCTTCAGCAAGAAGTTCCGCATTGATTTTTGCATCTTTAAAATGAATTACTTCTGAAGCTTCCTCATAAGCGTCATTGCCATCAAATTGAACCGTGAAATTATAGAAATTTTCGGCATCCTTACGCAAGTTGCTTAAATCTTTAAGTTCAAATTTTGCGAAACCTTCTTTATCTGTGATTACTTTGCCTAAAACAATATCTTCTTCATCAGCATCATTGGAAATAGTCAATTCAATATTTTTAACGGCTGAAGTTTGCTTTTCAATTCTTGTTGTTGTTTTAATTTCAATAATAGAACTGACACCCATAATTTTGGTATAAGTTAACGTAATTGAAACCGGATTTTTTTCTTCTTGTGCATAAGTTTTTTGGGGAAGTAAACCTAAGAATAACAAACCTAAAGTGGCTATAAAGAAAACGTGTATATTGGTATGTTTTTTCATTATTCTGATTTTTTATCTGTTTCAATCAAATTATTTTCTTCAGCAGTTTCCTGTATGGGCACAATGGGTAAATAGCGCACTAAAATTGTTATAATTAATAATGCAGAGGCTAATGTGCCAAAGGTAATTGTCCACTCAACTATGGTAGGGAAATATTGATGCCAAGCTTTATCCACATCTTGAATAGGTAAAAACGGATGCAATAAAGTAGGCGTAACAATAATATAACGTTTCCACCAAGAACCCACTAAAACAATAAATCCTATAATAAACATTGGAAGTGGTTTTCTTCCTTTTGGAAATATGAGCACAATAACTGGAAAAATAAAACTAATAAAGATAACAGACCAAAATAATATAGCGTAATTTCCAAAAAACAAACTATATAAATGGGCTTTTTCTTCCGAAGTGTTTTTATAAGCGGGAATTAAATATTCATTGATATTAAAATAAATATAAACCAAACATAATAAAACAAGGAGTTTCCCTAGTTTATCAAAAATTTCATCCGGAAGATATTCTTTTAAATCGTGTGTGCTTCTTAAAATATAGGTAATCATAATTACGGCTGCAGTTCCTGCAACAAATGCGCCTGCAACAAAATAGGGCCCAAAATTGGTGCTGTCCCAACCCGGTCTATATGTTGTTGAAAATAGCCAAGAAGTTACCGTATGAACGGCGAATGCCACTGGGATTATTAAAACAGCTAAGGTTCTGATTGATTTGTGTAAAATATGTTTTTGTTTAGGGCTACCGGTCCAGTTTAAGGATAATTTTCCGTACCATTTGCTTTCTTTTGAACCAGCATCTTTATAATATTTTTTTAAGATGGCAAAATCCGGCAACAACGGATAATATATGAGTAAAGCGCTTATAAATAAATAAGTGGATATTACCAAAACGTCCCAAACAATTGGAGACTGTGCTCTTCCATAAACAAATATATGCCACAACCTGTCTGGTCTACCCATATCTATAATAATGGTTAATCCTGCCATAATAATGGACGCAATTGCAACAATTTCAGCGATACGTGTAAGCGGTATGCTCCATTTTTGTTTAGAGATGGTTAAAACTGCCGAAATTAGGGAGCCTACCAGACTTACTGCAACAAAGAATACGAAATTTGAAATATACACACCCCATAAGGCGTAATCCCTCATATCTGTAACTATAAGTCCTTTGGTTAACTGCTGATAATAAGCATATAAGGCAGCAAGTATGATGATAATTAAAAAGGCAATCCAAATGGTTCCTTTAATGCCAAACTTTTTTGGTGCAAGGTCTTTTACTAATTGATCGTATTTTTGCATGATTAATGAGATTTGTTTTCAGGGTTTAATTCGTGGTAGATATCTAATCCTTTTTCAAAATCAACCATCCTGTCAACTGGAGGTAAATAATAAACACTTGGTTCAGTTCCCAAGCTTTCCATAATTCTATAGCCGGCTTTATCCTTTAGAAGTTTGCTTAATTGGAAAGTTTCTTCACCATTGGTTACGGAATCTTCATAAGCGTCTCCAAAGAAATAAACGCCATTTGGACAAGCAGTAACACAGTGCGGCAATTTTCCTTCTTTAATCCTATGGGGACAAAAATCACATTTATCAACGGTGCCTTTTATACTGGGATTACCTGCATAATCAGGTGTAGAAGGAGCGCTGTGATCCATAACAGAACCATGTTCCGTTTCCATATTTGAATCTAACATTACCTTTCCTTGATTGGGTTCACTCCAGTTAAAAACCCTTGCTGAATATGGACAGGCGGCCATACAGAACCTACAGCCGATGCAACGTTCATTGTCTATTAAAACAAGGCCGTCTCTTCTTTTAAAAGTTGCATCAACCGGACATACTTTAACACAGGGCGGATGGTCACAATGTTGGCACATAGTTGGCATCCAATAAGAAGCGGTCTCTTTAGATTCTTTCATGTCATAAATCTTTAACCATGCGTTATGAGTAGTAATGTAATGTGCGGAATTACAAGATTTAATACATTTTTGGGCATTTTTACATCGTGCCAAGTCAACGACCATCACAAATTTTCTGTTGGGAAAACCTTCACGAACATTGTATAATACTTCTTTATTATTTGAATGGACAACTTCTTCAACTTGTGATGAATCAACCTCAATTAGTTTTCCGTCTGTAGTCATTAACTGCATCTTATCACCTGATGCATTTTGGGATTGAGCACTTATACTTGTGGCAAGTTTTGTGAGCCCAATACTTCCAATAGCCGTGACAAGACCAATTTTTAGCCCTTTGTCAAGGAATTTACGCCTTGAGTCTCCTTTTTTATTTTCCATAATTAGCAGTAATTAAATATATTTAGATTTTTTTTCCAAGCCAATTTAAAAATGATTCATTGGAAACATTTTCTTGTATTACTTTTGATTTGTTTACGGTACTTACTTTAACCCGAACAGTTGTTCCGTCTGGTTTTAATAAGGTTTGATATTCTTGATCTTCGTCAGAATTTAGTAAGGTAGTTTCAATGGGTTTTGCGATTCCAAGTATTGGCAGCAATAAAGCACTTCCTAATATTGGCAATATTCCTCTTCTTGAGATTTGCATCCCTTTTTTTGAGTGATCTTTCATAATTGTTTAAATTTTTTATAAAACAGAATGTTCTTTGTTAAGAATAGAATCCAAATTTAAGAATATGAATATTTAAATACAATGATTATTGTCATTTTTACATATTTCATAGATTTCAGATAATCAGTA
>JAENXD010000153.1 GCA_016649745.1 Flavobacteriaceae bacterium
CCATTGAACATCTACTTGTTCTTGGGCTTTATCTAATAGTTCTTTCCCCAATTCAGCATTTTCTTTTACAACTCTGGTAAATCTAGTTTCTGTATACATAAATTCACTTAAAGGTGCAGAAGGCGCTTTAGAATCTAATTTAAATTTCTTTCCTTTTTCTGCCAAAGGATTGAATCTAAATAATGGCCAGTACCCAGTTTCTACAGCTTTTTCTTGATGTTTAGTCCCATTTTTCAAATCATAACCATGCTCAACACAAGGGGAATATGCAATAATTAATGATGGTTCTGGATAAGCGGCAGCTTCTTCAATTGCTTTTAATGTTTGGTTATCTTTTGCACCAATTGCAATTTGGGCAACATAAACATTTCCATAAGAAACAGCTTGTAGGGCTAAACTTTTCTTAGAAGCCAATTTTCCTGAAATTGCAAACTTGGCACTTGCTCCCATTGGTGTAGCTTTAGATGCTTGTCCACCCGTATTTGAATACACCTCAGTATCCATCACTAAAATATTAACGTTCTCTCCTGATGAAAATATGTGGTCTAAGCCGCCATATCCAATATCATAAGCCCAACCGTCACCACCAAATATCCAAACTGCTTTTTTACGTAAGTATTCCGAAAGGTTTCTTAGTTTTTTAGCTTCATAAGTATCAATGGTTTCTAAAACTTCATTTAGTTCCTCAATTTGATTTATTTTTTGTTCTTTTAGCGTTTCGTTGCCTTCAGCATTATTTAGGATGTTATTTACTATGGTACTGCCTATTTCACTTTCTAAAGATTTTAATAAATCAACTGCAATTTCCTGCTTTTTATTTAATGCCAATTGCATTCCTAAACCAAACTCAGCATTGTCTTCAAACAGAGAGTTGGCCCAAGCCGGACCGCGACCATCCTTATTTGTTTTATAAGGGGTTGTAGGTAAATTACCGCCATATATAGATGAACAACCAGTTGCATTTGCGATTAAGATGCTGTCTCCGTATAATTGTGTAACTAACTTAATATAGGGTGTTTCGCCACATCCAGGACAAGCGCCGGAGAATTCAAATAACGGTTCTAAAAACTGTGATCCTTTAACTGTGGAAGTTACCAATTGCTTTCTGTCATAATCTGGTAAATCGATAAAGTAATTCCAATTTTCGGTCTCTACTTCTTTAACATTACGCAAATCTGTTAAGTTGATAGCAAAAGTATTTGGCATTTCTTTGCTTTCAGCCGGACAAACTGCTACACATAAATCGCAACCTGTACAATCCAGCGGTGAAACTTGCAATATGTAACTTTCTGTTTCACTGTTAAAAGGTCTTCCTTTTGCAGGTACGCTTTTTAGTGATTCAGGTGCATCTATCAACAATTCATTTGAAACAACTTTCGCTCTAATTGCCGCGTGCGGACAAATAGCTACACATTTATTACACTGAGTACAAAGTTCTCCATCATCCCAAACCGGTACAAAATCGGCAATTCCTCGTTTTTCATATTGTGTTGTTCCTGTTGGAAAAGTTCCATCTACAGAAAATGCACTTACAGGCAATGAATCTCCTCTACCTGCTAAAATAGTTCCTAAAATTTCCTTTACGAAATCATCGGCATTTTCGGTCATCATTGGTTTTAGACCATCATTATTTGTGGTATGAGCAGGATATTCAACTTTTTGAAGATTTTCTAAAGACTTGTCAACTGCATTAAAGTTCATTTGCACAACACCTTCTCCTTTATGAGAATATGATTTTACAATGGCATCTTTAATCTTTTTAATTGCTTCATCTTTAGGAAGCACACCTGATATTGCGAAGAAACAAGTTTGCAATATGGTATTTGTACGTTTACCAAGATCTGCATCCTGAGCAACTTTTGTAGCATCAATTACATAAAAAGCGATATCATTATCAATAATTCTACGTTGCATAATACTTGGCAACTCTGTCCAAACTTTATATTTAGAATGGGGAGTGTTTAACAAGAATGTTCCGCCTTTTTTAATATCTGCCAAAATATCATATTTATAGATAAAATTTGTTTGATGGCAAGCAATAAAATTTGCTTTGTTAATTAAATAAGTTGAATAAATTGGTTCTGGACCAAAACGTAAATGTGAAACTGTCTGTGCTCCGGCCTTTTTAGAGTCATACACAAAATATCCTTGTACATAATTATCGGTAGTTTCACCAATAATTTTAATAGAATTTTTATTTGCACCTACGGTACCATCTGATCCCAATCCGTAAAACATACAGTCGAACGTATCTTTTTTAGTTTTAAAACTTGGGTCATAACTTAAACTTGTATTGGTTACATCATCATTAATACCAATCGTGAAATGATTTTTTGGAGAATTTTCGTCTAATTCATCGTAAATTCCTTTAACCATAGCAGGCGTAAATTCTTTTGATGAAAGTCCGTAACGTCCTCCTATAATTGTAGGCATATACTCACCCATTTCAACAAATGCAGTTACCACATCTAAATATAAAGGTTCTCCTATACTTCCCGGTTCTTTTGTTCTGTCCAGTACAGCAATCTTTTTAGCTGTTTTAGGGATGCTTTTGATAAAATCATATACGGAGAACGGACGATACAAACGAACGATTAAAGCACCTACTTTTTCACCTTTTTCCACCAAAGTATCAATGGTCTCTCTAATTGGTCCATCACCTGAACCCATAACTATAATTACTTTTTCAGCCTCTGGATGACCTATATAGTAGAATAAACTGTATCTTCTACCAGTATGTTTATAGAATTCATCCATTGTTTTTTGAACAATTCCAGGAACATTTTGGAAGTAAGTATTGGCAGCTTCACGCGCCTGAAAGAATACATCAGGATTCTGTGCAGTCCCTCTAATTACCGGGTTATCAGGATCTAATGAATTTTTTCTATGTTTTATTACTTCCTCTTCCGGCATCATTGCTTTTATGACATCATCAGGTATTCCATCAATTTTCGAAATTTCGTGAGATGTTCTGAATCCATCAAAAATATTCAAAAATGGAACCCTACTTTTTAAAGCAGATACCTGTGATATTAATGCAAAATCGTGTGCTTCTTGAACTGAACCTGCAAATAACATAGAGAATCCAGTTGCACGAGTTGCCATAACATCTGAGTGATCTCCAAAAATTGATAAGGCATGAGTCGCAATTGTTCTCGCCGCAATATGAAATACCGTTGGCAATAATTCACCTGCAATTTTATACATATTAGGTATCATTAACAACAATCCCTGTGATGCTGTAAATGTCGTGGTTAAGGCTCCTCCTTGCAAGGAACCGTGAACTGCTCCTGATGCGCCACCTTCACTTTGCATTTCAACAATTCGAGGCGTATTTCCCCAAATATTTTTCTGACCTTTTGAACTGTACACTTCCGCATGTTCACCCATCGGCGATGATGGAGTAATGGGATAAATTGCACATACCTCGTTCGTTTTGTGGGCAATAATAGCTACCGCTTCATTGGCATCACAAATTAGTTTTACACTTTCTTGTTTCATTTTATATTATATTTACGCTAAAAAAATTAACAAAATAATTTATTTCTGAATTTCCTTATTTTATAAATAATCTAATTAACTATTCAAATTTATGCTGTAAAATTATGGTAATAAAGTATTATTTAAAATGACATATGTCAGCTAATTTGGTGATAAAATTATTTAGAATTAATCCACATAATATTTGTAAGTATTTGTTTATAAATATGTTAAAAATAATTTATGGCATCATAAATTGATGTTTGCCATAATTATAACATTATCAAAACGGAATAATCCTTCCTAAACGGAGTTAATGAAATGAAATTTTTAAATTATTAATTAAATTAAGGCTCAATTATAAGGAAATGAAAAAAAATGAATGCCAAAATTAATTATTACGTAAATATTGAGAATTTTTTATACGTAATAGCAATTGTATTATGGTTTGGTTCAATCCAAAATATAAATTCAATTGGTACTAATTGGCACTAAATGGTATTGTAGTTTCCAAAATAACAAAGCTGTCTAAAAAGTCTTGAAAACCGTCATTCTGAACTTGCCTGTCCGGTAGGCAGGCTTGTTTCAGAATCTCATTTTGCTGATTCTCAATTATTATGAGAACCTGAAATCGAAGATTCACGAATTCCTTATTTTATAATAAGAAATGGATGAGTAAACAAGTTCAGGTTGACGAAAATTATGCTTTTTAGACAGCTTTATTATTTAATAGTTGCATAGTTGCAACTTTACTTATTCAAATACATCCTTCTTCGAGAATACAATTCGTAAAACTGATCGTCTTTTAAATTGTCTATAAATAAAATACTTTCGCCGGTGGACTTCATTTCCGGACCTAATTTTTTATCCACATTAGGAAATTTATTAAATGAAAATACCGGTTGTTTAATGGCAAATCCTTCTAATTGCGGATTAAAATTAAAATCTTTCACCTTATTTGCGCCCAACATTACTTTTGTGGCGTAATTTACATACGGTTCTTTATATGCTTTGGAAATAAACGGCACCGTACGAGAAGCTCTCGGATTCGCTTCAATAATGTAAACAATGTCATCTTTAATGGCAAACTGAATATTTATCAATCCCACTGTTCTTAATGCCAAGGCAATTTTTTTGGTATGGTCTTTTATTTGTTGCATCACAAATTCACCCAAATTAAATGGTGGTAATGTTGCGTTTGAATCACCGGAGTGCACTCCGCAAGGCTCAATATGTTCCATAATACCGATAATGTAGATATCTTCACCATCGCAAATTGCATCAGCCTCAGCTTCAATAGCACCATCCAAATAGTGATCCAACAATAAAACATTATTAGGAATTTTGCGTAACAAATCAACCACGTGTTTTTCCAATTCTTCTTTGTTAATTACAATTTTCATTCCTTGTCCGCCCAAAACATACGAAGGACGAACCAAAATTGGGAAATCCAAACTGTCTGCAATTGCAGCTGCTTCATCAGCGGTGGTTGCAGTTCCATATTGCGGGAAAGGAATATCTAAATCAACTAACAATTCAGAAAAACGTTTTCTGTCTTCTGCCAAATCAAGGGCGTCAAAACTGGTTCCTATAATTTTAACGCCCCATTTATCTAATTTTTCAGCCAACTTCAAAGCCGTTTGTCCACCCAACTGCACAATAACGCCTTCCGGTTTTTCATGCTGAATGATATCATAAATATGTTCCCAAAACACAGGTTCAAAATACAATTTATCAGCCGTATCAAAATCGGTTGAAACTGTTTCCGGGTTGCAGTTAATCATAATGGTTTCATAACCCAATTCTTTTGCGGCTAAAACACCGTGCACACAACAATAATCGAACTCAATTCCCTGCCCGATTCTATTGGGTCCAGAACCTAAAACAACAATTTTTTTCTTATCGGTTACCACACTTTCATTATCTGCATAACTTCCGTTTGCGGTAATCATTTTATTTTCGAAAGTGGAATAATAATAAGGTGTTTGCGCATTAAATTCAGCTGCACAAGTATCTACCAGTTTATAAATTCTATTGATGTTTAATTCCTGTCTTTTGGCATATACTTCACTTTCCCAACAACCTAACATATGTGCTATTTGTCGGTCTGCAAATCCTTTTTGTTTTGCTTCCAACAACAATTCATAGGTTAATGTCTCCAATTTATGTGTGGAAATTTCCTTATCCAACATCAATAATTGCTCGTATTGCTTCAAAAACCAAATGTCAATTTTGGTAATTTCGTGAATTCTGCTTAATGGAATTCCAATTTGAAGTGCATCGTAAATAATAAAAACCCTGTCCCAACTCGGATACGTTAATTTTTCAATAATAGTATCATAATCCCTCTCTCCTTTTCCGTCTGCCCCCAATCCATTACGTTTTATTTCCAGTGACTGCGTTGCTTTATGAAGTGCTTCCTGAAATGAGCGTCCAATTCCCATCACCTCACCAACCGATTTCATCTGCAATCCTAAAGTTCTGTCAGAACCTTCAAATTTATCAAAATTCCAACGAGGTATTTTAACAATCACATAATCTAAAGTAGGTTCAAATAAAGCGGAAGTTGTTTTTGTAATTTGATTATTTAATTCATCCAAATGATAACCAATAGCTAATTTTGCTGCAATTTTTGCGATTGGATACCCGGTTGCTTTTGAAGCCAAAGCGGATGAACGCGAAACTCTAGGATTAATTTCTATGGCGATAATATCTTCCTTTTCATCCGGACTTACAGCGAACTGCACATTACAGCCGCCTGCAAAATCACCTATGGAACGCATCATAAGAATGGCCATATCACGCATTTTTTGAAAAGTGGTGTCGCTTAAAGTCATTGCTGGAGCAACTGTGATAGAATCTCCGGTATGAATTCCCATCGGATCCATATTTTCAATGGTGCAAATAATGACCACATTGTCATTTCTGTCTCTCAATAACTCCAATTCAAATTCCTTCCATCCCAACAATGCTTTATCAATAATCACTTCGTGAATTGGAGAAGCTTCTAAACCACGACTTAGCAATTCATCAAAATCTTCCTTTTTATAAACTATGGAAGCTCCAAAACCACCTAAGGTAAAGGAAGGGCGAATAACCAACGGAAAACCATATTCCTGAGCAATTTCTTTCCCTTTTAAAAATGAATTGGCAGTTGTTGAAGGCGCTTGTCCAATGCCAATTTTAACCATTAACTTTCTAAATTGTTCGCGATCTTCAGTAATATGAATGGCGGCAATGTCAACACCAATTATAGCAACGTTAAAATCATTCCAAATACCTTTATCATCTGCTTCAATACATAAATTTAACGCTGTTTGTCCGCCCATTGTTGGTAAAACAGCATCAATATCCGGATGCGTTTTTAAAATTTGAATGATTGATTTTGTAGTTAAAGGCAACAAATAAACATTGTCAGCCAAAGATGGATCCGTCATAATTGTAGCCGGATTGGAATTGATAAGTGTCACTTCAATTCCTTCTTCTTTTAAAGATCTGATTGCCTGAGAGCCGGCATAGTCAAATTCACAGGCCTGGCCAATAATAATTGGACCTGATCCAATAATTAAAATCGATTTAATGTTGTTGTTTTTTGGCATTTTTTAAATATAAAATAGTAAGTTGTAAATATCTATAAAATTCGTTTTATGCTGTAAAATAGTTTTCAAAACTAGTCAAAAAAGTTCAAAAAAAAGGTGTTACTAAAAAGTAACACCCTATTATACAAAACTATTGTCTCATTATCTTTTTGGTCTTGGGTCTGAAGATACACTTACTTTCTTTCTACCTTTAGCTCTTCTTCTTGCCAACACTTTTCTTCCTGTTGCACTAGCCATACGTTCTCTAAAACCGTGCTTATTTCTTCTTTTTCTTTTTGATGGCTGATA
>JAENXD010000036.1 GCA_016649745.1 Flavobacteriaceae bacterium
ACGATACAAACACCAATGAAGATATGCGACCCGAGCGATAGCGAACAGGCGAAGCAATTACATATGACCAATAAAATACAATAAGAATCTACATATGAAAAGAAGGTTCAATGTTTTCATACAACATTTAAAAATTCAATTGGTATTAATGTTTAGGAACAGCAGATTTGTACTGGGAAGGAGTTTGATTTGTGAACTTTTTGAATATTCTGTTAAAAGCTGATTTTGAATTGAATCCCGAATCAAACGCAATACCCAAGAGCGAATAATTTTCAAATTTAGAATCACTTATTTTTAATTTAACTTCTTCCACCCTAAACTGATTGATGTAATCGAAAAAGTTGAGGTTGAATTTTTCATTTAAAATCTGCGATAAATAATGTGTTGAAATGTCCAATTCGGAAGCCAACTCCAACAGTGTTAAATTTGGGTTTAAAAAAGGCTTCTTTAAATCCATTAAGTCTTTAAGTTTATCCACATATTGTATTGCTTCGGTTTCTGTTAATCGTGAACTTGCATATTTAATTTTTGTTTCCTCAACAAAAACCTGTTGATTTTTCGTATAATCGCTGAAAATAACTTTTTGTTTTAATCCAAAATAACCAATTAAAATTACAAAAACCGAAAGGGAAAGAAATAATCCATCAGTACAAAAAACCATAGAAAATAAATTAAAAACATGATGAATTACTGTAATTATGATTAAGGCAGTCCAAATAACACCAAAAATATAAACAAGTTTTCTTAGCCACACCAAGTCAATTTCTTCTGAAGAAGAAAAATTATTGAAGATATTGATATCCAATTTTTTAAACAATCTTATTGATATCATAAAATATAACGGCCCCGACAATATTGTGACTATTAAAAAGAAAATAAATAAAAATGGAGGAGAAATATTTAGTTGTGCATAATCCAATCGAATCTTTGCTGAAATATTTGGAAAGAATGAAATCACTAAAAGATAGGCGTTAAATAACACAAATGGCGCAAAATGGATGAGATTTGTTTTATTAGAAATATTTTTAGAAGACACCAATGACGAAATGTAAAAAAACAAGAATACACCATGCAATAAAAACAGCGAAGTAAAGCTGATGGACAATAGTTGAAAATGAGTAAATAACTCATGTGAATAAAAGGAATAAACGCCAATAAACAAACCCAAATACAACAGCCACAATATTAATATAGTATCGTGCAAGACCCTGGGTTTTTTCTGAAACAATAGAATTGCAAAAAAGAATGCATTAAAAGCCGCTATTAAAAAAATAAATTTCATCTATTGCATGCTATCATTTAAATAATTTATCAAATGTATGACTTCTATAAAATTTTTCGGTTTTTTATTTCATAAAAATATTATTTTTTCGCAATGCTAGGGTAGTGTTTTAGTGTAAAAATTGAAATGAACTTTACTTGAATTAATATTAAAAGTAATTTTTTAAGCTCTAAATTATCTTCTTTTAAAGCGAAATTTTTGAAAGACAACAACAAAAAGCTTCTATGCAGACTATTCTATGTTTAAGCGTGAGTTGTATAGAGACCTTGTGAAGCAAAATGGAAAAGAATTAAAATTAATTCGAAATTCTGAATTGGGTTCTGAATCTCACATTTCTGATGAAAAAGAACTTCAACAATTAGAAAAGAATGTAAAGCTTACACTCTTTAAAAAATCACAAAAATTAATTGATAGATTTCTATTTATATTTTTTGCTGAAGACAGAGATTTATTACCGCCCAATTTAACCATTCAAATTTTAGATAAGTGGAAAAGTGATATGGAGTTTGGAGATGAAAGACCGCTTTACAACTTGTTTAAGCAGTATTTTAACTATTTAGATAAAAGGCAAAAGAGCAGAAATATATGTTTACTATGGGGTTTATTTAAGCCTGATGTTGTTTTAGACAGCGTTAAAATTAATGACGAATTATTATTTAAGCATACAAAAGCGCTTGCCAAATACGATTTAGTAATAAGACAAGGTCAATCTGTTTTTATTGATAGCGAAGAATAAATAAAATTCTAGGTCAAGATCCTCTTAAAAAGCGCTAATACAACACCCAATATAGCACCTTAAAAAATAAAACCCTGATAATCAAACGATTATTAGGGTTTTTGCGGAGAAAGAGGGAACGCATTTAATACAAACTTACACGTTCCTTTATCACTTGGTTTTATTGAAATACCATTTGTAAACCCAATGAAAACAAGACTTTAATAGTTTTTTAATATTTGCATCAGTTTGCGATAGTTTGTGAATGTATTTACTTTATCGTACAAAAATCGTACAAATAATATTAAAAAGAATTACATTTGTATTATTTAATTCAAATACTATGGCTACAATAAACTTTTTGTATCGATCCTCTAAGCCTGAAGCGCCTTTAAATTTAAGATTTCTATTTAGACATAATGAAAAAGATTATGTTTTTGGTGCAAAGACAAAATTGCAAGTTTCTAAATATTATTGGGAGAAGCAGCATAATTTAAAGCGCTCAAAAGATATAGATATATCAAATAGAATTGTTGAAGTGAATTCTAAAATGAATAATATTGAAAAACATATTCTTGCTGCTTTTGAAAAGGTAATGAGTCCCGAAACAATTAATAAAGAATGGTTAGGTGTTCAAATGGATCATTACTACAATCCAATTCAACAATCTAAAAACATTCCTATTGACTTAGTTAGTTTTATTGATTATTATATTGAACAAAGAAAAGATGAAATTACACGGGCTTCTAGAATAAAATTCAATGTTATTAAACACAAAATGGAGAGGTTGCAATCTTCAATTAACAAAACAATATTTATAAAAGACATAAACCAAGATTTTAAAGATGTATTTACCGAGTATTATAATTCTGAAAACTATTCACAAAATACAACACAACGCGAATTAAATATAATTAAAACATTCTGCAAGTTTGCAAAATCAAAAGGATTGGAAGTTCATTCAGAATTGGATAGCCTAAAGCTTAAAAAGGGGAATACTCTAAAGATTTTTTTAACTTTTGAAGAGCTAAAAAGCATTGAGGATGCTAACCTTGACAAAGATTACTTAATTAATGCAAGAGATTGGCTTATTATTAGCTGTTATACAGGCCAAAGAGTTTCAGACTTTATGCGTTTCAATAAAGAAATGATAAGACTTGAAAATGATAATGAAGGAAATGCAAAGGAGTTAATTGAGTTTATTCAAAAAAAGACAAATAAAAAAATGACAATTCCTATACATAGCAAGGTTAAGGAGGTGTTAAACAAAAGAAATGGGGACTTTCCTAGACAAATTTCAGATCAAAGGTATAATGAGTTTATTAAAAAAGTTTGTGAAGCAGCAGAAATAAAAGAACCGATAGAAGGGAAGAAGCAATTAAATATTTCAAAAGATCCAAAAATATCTAAAATTAGGAATGTAGAAGGAGTATATCCTAAATGTGAACTAGTCACTAGCCATATAGGAAGACGTTCCTTTGCTACTAATTTTTATGGGACTATTCCTACAACATTATTAATCAATGTGACTGGACATAGTACTGAAACAATGTTTCTAAATTACATTGGTAAGAGTAATAAAGATTTAGCAATGGCTTTAACTAAATATTTTTAAAAGTAAATAGTTTTTGTATTTTTATAATCATAAATCTAGAAAATGGGAGAGAACAAACATTATAAAATTGATATCCAGAAAAACCGAATAACCCCATTTACTCAGAATCCTAAGGATGGAAATTTGGATTATAATTATATCGTTACTAGGATTAGTAAGGCGTTTTCTAGCTTACAAGATTTTTCAGAGGGTAAAACCAGCGACTATTCTGTATTTGATTTTACAGGTGCATTTGATGAATTGTTTTTTTATACTAGGCGAAAATCTTTCTTTACAAGTAGAAATGCAGAGAGGATAAGTGAGTATTTAAAATTGATTGACCAAATAACCCTCGACTATAGTAAATCAAGTTTTAAGAATAATAAGGCTAAGGAGAATAACCAATTTTGTAATGATTGTGATGTTTTATTGTACTTATTGATGTTTCGAAAACCGGAATTTGAAGAATTTCAGATTATAGAGGAATTTGAGGGTGAGCATATTCATCAAGAAAATAATAATACAAAGTTACAAATTTTAGAGCCTAAAAAAAATGAAATTGAAAATCCTTATCCATTACTTTTCGTTAGACCAGAAGTGTATAGTAGTTTCATTAAGTATACTTCATTATATATAATTGATTACTTTATAGATTACTCATATTTAAAAAAAAGACTCCTGCACGATAAATTGATTTTTAATATTACGGATAATGAGTTTATGGAGATCTTATATAATGAAATGTATTTGATAAGTGAAAAAGACTATGAGCATTATAAAGCAGAAAAGGGTAAACTTTATTCTTTAAAAAAATCTGAAAATGAGAATCGTTTAAATAACTTCAATCACATATTCTAGAGGTATTAAATATTATGGGAAATTTCTGCCCCTAATGGGAAATAAATGACCTCAAAGAACAGCCTAATATTCTAAAATTTGCTGTCATAATCTTAAACTATAAAAGATGATTGACAAACAAATTATTTTAGAAGTCCTATCAAAAGAGGAATTGAAAAAGTTAATAGGTGACTCTATAAAAGAGGCAATGGATTTTAAAGAATCTTTAAAAGATTTAAAAGATGAATTGCTTACAAGAGAGGAAGCCTGTAAATTTCTTAAAATTAATTCTAGTACACTTTGGCACTGGACTAAAAAAGGAAAAATTATAAGCTACGGTATTGCAAGTCGTAAATATTATAAGAAAAATGAATTGCTAGACACCTTAGTTGAATCAAAATATTAAATTTATGGAGAGCGTTATGAAAACAGAAAATTCTCCTCAATTAGTTATTGATGAAGATGTAAATCAAATTGTACCAAAAACAAACTTAAGTATTGAAGTGCAATTAAATGATCTTGAAAGTCCCTTAAGTTTAGATAAAGAGCATTTTACTGAAATAGAAGTTTATTATTCTGAGAAGAAACCAAAACCTAATAATGGTGTTGTGGCACATTATACCTTGAAACAGCTTAAAGAGAGATTAAATAATCTACCTAAGAACTTAAAAAAAGACAGTGATCCTGCTATATTAAAAGGAATCTATAATGGCGGTACAAAAGGAATGTTTTGTGATATTCCTGCTCCATTTCTATTCTTTGATATCGATGTTAAAAAAGACGAAAACGAACACTTAAAAGAAGCGTTTTCAAATGCTAAAGTTTTTGAAATTCTAAAAGAGATCAGTGTTTTGTGTTGGCGCTCTAAAAGTGGTTATGGAATGGCAGGTATTCTTTATGTCCCTTATTTAGCAAAAGTAACCAAGGATAGCACAGAACTACATCTAAAAATTGGAAATGCCATAACTATGGTTGTAAGTAAATATATAAAAGATGTAACAGGAATTTCTGTATTATTTGATCCAGCACAAAGTAAATTTAGACAAATTAGGTTTTTAACAAATCAAGAGTTTCCTTCGCTAATAAATGAAAACCCAAAACAAATAGAAGTTCATATCATTGAGAAAGAAATGGTTTCTTCAACTGGTGTTCCTCAATTAAAATATCAATATTATCAATCAGTTACTGGTAGTTTTGAGCAGCAATTTAATAGTAACAATAATATTACAGACACTTTAATAGAAGCTGGATTTGGTGATTTAGG
Organism: Flavobacteriaceae bacterium; assembly: GCA_016649745.1. Lineage (GTDB taxonomy): Bacteria > Bacteroidota > Bacteroidia > Flavobacteriales > Flavobacteriaceae > Lutibacter. The sequence goes on from JAENXD010000036.1 coordinate 5,693, forward strand.
GAATTATAGATATAAACACCCTAATACAACAAGCACAAGTTCTGGTTCTGTAGATGTTGATAAAAATATTTTTTATAATCATAGCACAAGTTTTTCTGACAAGAAATTATTTACCCCTTATAGCTTAACGTTATATACTCAATATAATAATGATTTTAATGAGTTTAACACTGCTTTAGAGAAAAAAGGATATGGTATAAAAAAACCAAACAAAGACGAATTTGATGCAGCTAAAAACAAAGTTGAGAGTGCAACTTCAGAAACTCCTCAGGTTATTTATGAAGCTTGCTATCATTTGAAATATGCCGACATTCAAGATAAACATAAGCTTATCAATTCAACGTGTTCTGAAATTTCACACATCAAACATTTTCAGCAATATTTAGGGGTTAAAAACTTAACAATTAACTTCGATTATAGTCTTAAAATTTGGGAATATGTGAGTGAGCAACTACCTGAGATTTTAAATTATGCAGATAAGTATAAAAGGATTTGTTTAAGAGCAGAAACAGGAGGTGGTAAAACAACAGCTTTTTTGAAATTTTTCCAGATTAATAGACCTCATCAAAGGATTCTAATATTAGCTCCATTAACAGTAATTGTAAATCAATCCAAAAAAAAGAACGAAAGTTCAGTTCGTTTAACGGGGGGAAGTGATCCACGTGATCATTTAAAAGCAAAGGTGAATCTGATGGTAGTGGCTACCTATGAGCAGGGTGCTAAACATCTTACAGATGGTAATAAGTTTGATTATATTGTTGTTGATGAAGTTCATAACTTAATAACTACAAATAGTTATAAAAGAGAAGTTATTTCTAATTTAACCCAAGCTCTAAATAATTGTAATTCTAAGATTATTGGTTTAACAGGTACTCCAAGTAATATGTTTAAGATCTTAGGATATAAATTAATAAATGTATATGTAGGAGATCAACTGAAAGTTGATGTAATACAAAGACCAGATAATCGGAGTGGTTTTAAAATCATTAAACAGCACCTTAATGAAGTGAAAGGGAAATCTATTTTTCGATTGAATAATATTGGAGTTTTAAAAGAGATTAAAGATGATTTGATTAAATCTAAAAAATATAAAGAAAATGAAATTTTAGTTTTGCACTCTGACGATGCTATTAAAAAGAGTGCTGATTTTAAACTTTTGATTGAGAAAGAGGCTTTTAAAGATAACATTAAAATTATATTAACTACCTCGTTGATTGATGAAGGTTTAAGTATTGAACAAGAAGGTTTTTCTGATGTTGTATTTATTGAAGATAGTTACAATCCTAATCCTGAAGGAGTAAAACAATTTTTTGCACGGTTTAGAAATGAAGATCCAGAACGAAAGAATTATCATTATTTTAAAAAAAAAGAGGATCAAAAATCGTTCTATTTCAATCTTGAATCAGAATATAGCAGTACCTATGATGTTCTAAATAGTTCCGATTATATTTTTAAGGAAGAGAACTTTAGCACATATAATGATATAGCAAATGATCAATACTTTTATTACGACAATGGGGATATAAACACTTATTATTTGGCCTACCAAATTTCTGAAAAGTATTTTAAAGCCTTTAACCATTGGGAGTTCAATACTTACCAAGAAAAGAACTTTAATCTAAATATTGAAGTCGATGAGTCTTATCTATTAGATACAATAGATACAACTTTAATGAAATTATCTGTAAAAGAAAAGAAAACAAAAATGTATGAGATTTGGAAGAACCATCTAGAGGCTGTTGAGCATACCATTTATAATATTACTAGTAATAAAAAATTAAAGTCTTCCATAGAGTATAATGGGGAACCTAGAGAAGATAGTGTTGCAGATTTTGTAGAAGAAAACAAAAAAACTTTTGAGAAATTACTGTTGATATATTTTAGGCTGATTGAGTTGGGTGAGGATCCAAATAAAATACTACTGGATCATAACAAGTCTCAAATCCGTAACGGGCAATTAATTAATAAAGAATTAAAACTTATAGAAACCATTGCAGTTATTGAAAATCCAAAAACGGAGAACGATAAAATTAATAGAGGGAAAATAATATGTTTTATAAATGATATCATATCCCAGAAAAATTTCACTAAAAATGACTTATATAAAAGTTTGAAAAAACAGAAAGTTCAAAATATCTCTAGTTATAAAGACTACTTATTACTTGATATTATTAAAAAATATGCAGGTTATAGTTACACTAAGAAGACTAAGATTTTTAGAATTAAGTCAACTCATACTCTCAATTAATGGTCAATTGTTAGTCTCTTTTATAAGGAGTAAAAAAACAAGCTTTTGACCATAAATAGTTTGATTAAGCTAAAAAAGAAAAAAGAATCTTCAAAAAAACCATAGGTTAACCTTATAGTTTTGTACTTTGTTATTTTAGCTAAATTCTAATATAATTTACTGTAGATCTGTCTATTATGAGTATATATTTGTTAATTCTCAATATTTTAAATAATCAAACGAAGAGACCTTTTGATATTCATAATGGATTATGAGCATATTCTTTTAAAAATACTCTGTATAGCCTAATTTTATTGAGTTTTTTTAGTCGTTTCTGTTTGTATATGCTAAAAAAAATGAATAATATTTTGACAATAATTTTATATCTGTGTAGAGGGAGAGAATGGTCTCTGTTTCGATGATATGGGCGTGGAACCAACAGGATATCATTACACAAAAGAATGCAATGTGATGGGGAAATATTGCTATCGCCCTATGATATTTTAAAAGAAAAAAAGAATAAGACCCACATCACCACAAACCTCAACGCTGAAGAACTTGAAGCACGATACGGCAGCCGGGTCAGGAGTCGAATGAGGGAGATGTTCAACTAAATTAGTTTGAATCAAGCTTCTGCTGATAAAAGAAAATAAAAAACCCACCACAGATAGACTATGGTGGGTAAAAAATTGCTATGTAAATTTATAGAAGCTATGAAATTCTATAAATCATAGAGCCTATGAAAACTCTATTCAGTAAATATAACATATTTGATTTTCTGCCATTATAATGCAAAACAAATTTACCAAAGTGGTTTTGATGTTTATACTGCTATTTATGACTCAGCAGAAATAATTGGAAGTGAAAACCCAATTAAATTTGAAGAAATTGTTTTTAGTTATAATCATCAAAATGATTTTCATCTGATTAAGAGTTTTATAGAAAGGTAATAACTACTTGAATTAGTTGTAAATATTTTACAAATATTGCCAAAGTTGATTTTTTTGCCAAAAAGATTTAGCTTCCTGATTCCCATTTTCATAAGACTTCTTAATCCAATAGGCTGATTCCTTTTTGTCTGATTTTATTCCATATCCAAAATAATACATACCTCCTATAAAATATTGAGAACCTGCGTTTCCTTGTTCAGCACTTTTTTTTAACCAATAAAATGATTTTTCAGAGTTTTTACCAACTCCTTGACCATAATAATAACAAAAACCAGTGAAGAATTGGCCTACTGGGTCACCTAAAATAGCAGCCTTATTATGCCAATAAAATGATTTTTTAATATTTTTCAACACTCCGTCTCCTTTTGAATATAATACTCCAAGCTTATTCTGAGCGTCAATAAATCCAGATTCAGCACTTTTTTCTAACCATTGAATTGCAAGATTTTTATCAGTTAAAACACCTTCTCCAAGAAAATATATGGCACTTAAATTATATTGAGCAACTGCATATCCTTGCTCTGCACTTTTTTTTATCCAATAATATGCAAGCTTTTTATCCATTTTCACACCTTCACCATTACCATACATAATACCTAAGTCATTCTGTGCTCCAGCGTTTCCAATCTCGGCACTTTTTTTTGTTATCTCATAGTCCTCCTCAAGAGTATATAAATTTTGAAAGTAATTTTTATAATTTTCTTTTATTTTTTTTCTTTCATTTTCAGCGTCTAACGCAATAAAATCTTCGCCTAAATTTAAATTATCATATAAAAGTATTATCGTATTAGCTATACCTATTTCTATACTAATATCATAATAATCTGATTTCCATTCAGCTATTTGTTCATTTTTAAAATCAAATATACCATAGTTATTACTTATGGTTTCAACTAAATTATTAAAGATCAATAATAACTCAGACCCACTGTTGAACTTTTTACTAAATACAATGTATTTTATACCTCCTTTTTCAGTAAAAACAACTATCTGATCTTGAAATTGAAATTTTTGCAAAAAATGTTCATTATTATTATTTAAATAAGACAATTTTACAGATGTATAGGGATAAGATAAACTACCTTCAGTATACCCAAAATCTTTGAAACCTTTAGTTAAATCAATATTTGCAAATAAATATTTATTTGGATCTATTTTTGGGAAAATAATCAATTTGTTTCCTTCAATATGAACTTTTCCAAATTTAGATATTGCACTTTGTCCAAGTAATAGAGGGGCATTTTGTTCATGAATTATTGTAGCGTCAATATTTTTTATTGTTAGACCATCAATATTTATTTTTCGTAAAATTATTTGTGTTCCCTCCTTAATTTCACCATTAGCTATTTGATATTTTACTGTACCTTTTATATCATTTTTATCGAGTAATCCATTTTTTTTTAGAAGGTCTGCAAGACCCATTGATATAGAAACGTTAGTAGCCCCAGTATCAAAAATAAAATTGGCATCCAGACCGTTTACCTTGCAGGGAACAGTAAAAACACCATTATCATTAATCATATAAATTTCCTTCTGAGAATATAGATTAATAGTGCAAAAACAAAGGATAAAAATAATTAGTTTCATTTTTTTAAAGAATAATAATTTAAAATAAAAATAAATTTAGGCAATATTTGAGGTAAATTAAAAATTTAGGGAAGATCATTTCAATATTTCCACAACTCATACTTATCCCAAGTTAATTTTGCTTCTTCATTGCCGTTTTCATAGGATTTTTTTACCCAAAAAGCGGCTTTAGCCAAATCAATTTTTCCACTGTCGCCAGTTATGTACATTTTTCCAAGCTGAAGTTGAGCACTAGAATTTTCGTATTCTGCACTCTTTTCAAACCAATAAAACGCTTGTTTTTTATCTACTAAAACCCCAAGGCCAGTATTATATGAAATACCAACTAAATTCATTACAGTTGGTAATCTTTCATCATAAAATTTACCCTTAATTATTTCACCATTCCATAATTCCATTTCTCCGGATACTTGTTTTAGTTCTTGCTCTGCAAATTTCTTAAACCAATAAAAACTTTGCTCATAATCTCGGTCTACACTATCACCATTATAGTACATCCGAGCCAATCTTATTTGAGTATTTGAATTTCCATTTTCCGCATTTTTTTTAAACCAAAAAATTGCTTTTTGTTTATCAAACAAGACTCCTTTTTCTTGGTCATATATTAAGCCTAATCGATATTGCGCCCCTTGAATATTTTGTATGGCACTCTTTTCATACCAAAAAATTGCTTTCTTAATATTTTTTGACATACCCTTTTTACCAAATTCATAGACTTGTCCAATCTCATATTGAGCTTTTGCATCCCCCAATTCAGCCTTTTCTAAAGTTAATTCAAAATTTTGTCCATAACAAAATTGAGTAATTATCATTACTATTAATAAACTTACTTTTTTCATTTTTCTATTTTTAGTATGAAGATTTTGTGAACTCCCATCGCTTGTATAGGCTATTGTATTTATAATACCCTTTCATATTTCCGTAAGAATCAAATACTTCATATCGTTGATAAAGATCATTCCATTTTTTTGTTTCTTTTTTATTTCCATAAGAATCATAAGTTTCATTTTGATTATAAAGGTTATTCTTTTTCTCATAACCTTGCTGATTCCCGTTAGAATCGTAAGTCTCTTTTCTTTTATATAAATCATTTTGTTTTTCATACTTAACCATATTTCCGTTTGCATCAAAATATTCAATTCGATTGTAAAGTGTATTTTCCTTTGCATAACCAACCATATTCCCATAAGAGTCAAAAAATTCTGTTCTTTGATAGAGAGTATTATATTTTTGAGTATAATCTTGTGCAAATGTTTGAGTAGTTACTAAAAGTCCTACTACAATTAATAATAATTTTAAATTTTTCATCTTTTTTTTATTTAATATGTTGGTTATTTTTTTTCTTTTTTAATCTTAATTCTGACCATTAAAGGGTTATTTTAATAACCTATAAATAGTTATATGCTCAAAATATATTTGATTTTATCATATAAAAAATGATAGGTACAAGTGCTTCTTTGTGATAAATAATCTAATAATTTTTCTCTTTCCATATCTTAAAATTTTATCCTGCTGTTTATTATAAAATTAAGGCAACTATTAAAAAATAGATTTAACAGTTGTAGAAAATCATTCTATTTATACACTTATCTTTTAATAATTATTATCATTTTTTCAATTTTTAATTTGTTGTTCTACTTTATCCAAATCAGTAATTAAAATAAGTTTCTCTGGAAGTTCTATTAAAACGTTTCGTCATATTGTAATAACAAGTCAATTGATTTCCAATTCGCTGGAATTGAAATTTTTTTTCTAATTAAATTTGAACTCGATTCTTTATTTTTTAACTCACTTTCTGATATACCTAAATCAATAAGCCAGTCTTTGTCATCTCTTATAATATCAATAATATTATTTGTAAGTACCTTATTTGTGCCTTCTATGTGTTTTAATAGATCACTCATTTTTATTATTATATATTATTACGAATTTCTTTGCTGCTAACGAGATATATATTTATAATACTAGATTTAATCCCATAACCAAATACAGGATATAAATACTTTTTTATTATTTTTTACTTCATAAACTAAAGTCAATTTTCAAATCCTTTTTTCTAATTCGTTCTATTGTCTTTAAGTCTAATAGCATCTCAATAATTCCACCATACTCGCGATCAGAAAGGTAAGCTCTTTTAATAAAGCCCACAGTTTGATATTCCAATCCTTTTAATTGACTGTAATCTCTCTTTCCCTTATAGCTTCCTTTTGAAGGAAAAATGCCATACTGGGTAGCTATAAGTAATGGGATACGCCCATCAGGACGACAAAACGCTTCATCATCAACTAAATCATAGTTGTTTGATTTTAAATGAACAGGCGCAGGAACATAGTTTAAGTATTTATATTTTTTTAATTTCATATTTCAAATTGAAATTTTTAATGATTTAATCATAAAATAGTTCCTCGCCATCTTCAATCAAATATTCATTTTCATTAAATAAATCCTTTTTTGCATAAAATGATTTATTTGGGTTTTTAAACGGTATTAATTTATTGTCCATAATTTAACTAGATTTTTAACTTTGGTTTATGAATTTTAAACTCATTAATTTGTTCTTAAAATTAATGAGTTTAATTACGTATTGATCGCATATATTCTATATAATTCCTATCGCTCTCAATTGATTGAAAAATTATCAGCACAGAAATAAAAAACAATATTATTATCAAAACAATCCACAAATATTCATTAAAATCTGAAGTTTTTTCTTTAATATAGACTGTTTTTTCTTCCTTTTTATAGCGCCTTAACCATTCAAGAAAGAGGATCACGAAAAATAAAATTGAAATAAATTCAACAAAACCGGAAATACTAGAACCGAGGTTCTTTAAAGCATTACTCAATAATAAAGGGACGCTAAGCTCTAAAATAATTTTTAATATTTTTAAAAAAGTCTTCATTGTTAAAGTGATTTAAGATTCAATTTATTTATAGTTGAGAATAGTATTTTCATTTTTAAAATTCATCTAATCTTCTTCTGTTATTTCATTTAATACCATACTGTGTAGACAGGTCTCGTAAAATAGAATTGCGAAATACTGCATTAAATCACCTGTATTATTCCAAATAGGCTCACCAGTAACAGGCCTAATTTTATATTTCTCATAAACAACCTTAGCCATTGCATTATAAAAATTAACGCTATCTAATGTTGTATTTATTAATTCTCTATTGTGCAAATCTCCATATTTAATAAATGTATCTCTGTGCTCATATAAATCCGTTTCTCTAATATGTGAGGCGTTTAGAAGTATTTGATGTTGAATAAATTCATCATTCCTTTTAGAAAAATCCCAATCATCCATAAATTTACTGGATCCATTTTCATAAAATATATACTGATGAAAATTATGAATAGGCTGAACAATACGCTGATCAATTCCAGAATAAAACATTTGTAAAGTGCTACTAAAAATATGATTTGACTTTAAAACCTTGGGGTAGGCAAAGTGAAGGATGGGGTAATTATATAGAGCTAGATAAAGTGGTGTTATGATATCATAAATAGATTCCAATAAATAAGTTGTACCATTAATATCCATATTAATCTGCATACAGAAAAACGCATATCCTGCTTCGTAACTTTTTCGGTTATCAAAACCTGTATTATGTAAATGAGTTCCTATTCGATTAAAGAAATCTTCCAATAAATTGTGACAAATATTTAAGCTAAAGCCATAGCCTTCATAAGAATCTACAAAATCCTTAATTAAACTCGATTTACCTGCAATAATAGGATCAATTCCTTCTATTACTATTTTTCTTAAATGGTCATCTATATTGATATCCTCTTCCGAAATAATATTATGAATTATGTAATTCATCGAGTAAATATGTCCTGAGAAAATTCCATCGTTTAATTCACCGTAATCAGAAAAATCTCCTGTTGATTCTGAATACATATGTATTATCTTAAATAAGGTGTCTTGTTGACTTTGTTCATTTTTTAAGTAGTGAGAAATGTCAACGGCATTTTTATTTAGCCCAATATTCAAGGAAGCGCCTAGAAAAAAAAGAAAACCTTTCTGAATTTCTTCACTCAAGCCACAATATTCCATATCTGCATTCAGTCTGTTCCTTAAAACCGTATCTGAATTTGATTTATTCTTTTTCATTATTTTTTTAAACATATAATTATAGTTTTTTATTATTGTATAATATTTATTAATTAGAAGTTTTCAAAAACCACTAACAATAATCCATCATTTATTTAATACAAAAGCTATTAAAAAAATCAGCAATTTTTATTTTTAAAGTACTTAGGTATTAAATTTATTAAATTTATCTGTAATAATTAGTCATAAATGTCATTTTGAATAAATTAATTTTTCTCCATTTAATAAAAAAGGAGACCTCGAACCAGTTTTAGTTATTAAAATATTTCAAAAATTCAGTTAAATCAAGGCTTAAAACACCATAATGTTTAGCTAAACCAAATCTTAGTCTTCCATCAACAACACCAATAAAAGTTGGATTAAAATTTAGTTTATCAGGATTTGTTTTTTTTAAATATTGAATTAATAATTCCTGATAATGCTCTTTAGATTTGTCAGTGTAATTTTTGTAATCGGCAATCTCATAATCACCTTTTCTTTGAATATATAGTTGTTTCATAATTTTAATATCTGTTAAACCACCATTTTTTCATTTTATCTGATAAATCATTATCGGTGTTAATTTCTTTCACAAACTGCGTCAGTTTCTTTCTATCAAGTTCTTGAAGCCAGTTCTTAAAGTCTTCCAAATCTCCTTTCCTTTTACAGTATCCACAGCCCCATTCATCATTTAAAGTAGAAATCATTAAAAAGTGTTTCCCATCAGCGTTAGGGCAACCGATGGTCCAACTATGCTTGTTATTACCTGTAGGTTTGGGATTAAAATTCGTTTTTTCTAAGAAATCAATAAATGGTGTTTTAAGAATCCTTGCTTGACCTTTAAGTGCTTCTAATTCATTTTTTATAGACTCAATGATACTCGTAAATTCGCATTCTGTAAAAAGATTACTTTCCACAAAATAGAGGTACCCACCATAAAACCTATTATCTTTCATATACTTAATAAGCATCTCTTTAAGATTGATTTTTAAATCTTGATTTGTTTTTTGATACTGGGCACATATAGAATGCCTTTTATCATCTAATCCATAAGCAATCTGAATATAGTGATCATCAGTAATCCTGTAATAGAAATAAAATTGAGCGTCCCAATCAATATCTTCTAAGATCATAAAATAGGTGAATTCTGAAAAATAATCCGTAGGTTCTCCAAAAATCATATTGGAACCCAAGTCAATACCTTCTTTTTTATGGTGAGCGTTTTTATTCATAGTTCTTTTTTTTATTTATACTCTGGTAAAGACTTTAATTGCTGAATTACTTGTTCAATTCGTTTACACAGAATTTCATTTTGTTGTTGTTGAGCTTTCTTATAAATTTTGCTAAGTATGGATAACCTGTCAGAACTTGGTAGCGTCCATACTCCATATTCACTCACATAAAAACGATGTGGGTTTCCTGCTAAAATCTCTACTTTTTCAGCATCGGTCGCAAAAATATGTTGAGCACCACGTATAGGTGGAAATTCTAGTAACTCAAAAGATTTTGTACTTTGTATGGGTAAGCTATGTGTATCTGGCAGAATCAGTACATATGAAGCCGTAATAGCAAATGAAAATGGTGCATTTTGATGATTCCTGTAATATTGAACCGTCTTAAAATTGAAGTCATCATCAAAACTTATCAGCTGACAATCTTCAGCGCCTGTCAAATCAAATTGTGTTTGCATAGAAGTATGTTGCTTTGTAAAAAGACAACCTCTTTCTTCGAAATGCGCTATTTCTAAAATATTGATGTAATTTTTTTGTAGGTTCAGATTACCTACAGTTAGTTTTTTTTCGCTAGCTGCGAAATTCAATTGAATGTTTCTTACAAGTGTTTGCATAGTGTAACTATTTATTAATTATTAATATGGTCACATCAAGCCAGAATAAGTGTAGTAATTGTTCATCACATTTGAGCTATTGCTCCACATCTCTGAAACCACCGTGTCGTAAACTTAATCGGTTGGTATCCTTTAAAGGATTCTTGATGTATTTTTTTTTTAAATTCTAGGGTCTATTTCTTTACTTTTTTCAAACATTTTTGTTTCATTATGAAATACAATTACAATTCTGTTTTGATCAAGTTCTTTCATTAAATAAGTTACAAGTAACTCAATTTCAGCTTTAAACTGTTTTTCTTCTAAAGGGAATTTTGGATAATTAATAAAATCCAATTTTATGTGAGGTTCTACTTGTCCACTTAAAACAATCTCACATTCAGAAATACAAGCACTTAAAAAAACCTTTCTTTCCTTAATTTGTTGCTGTTGAAAATTCTGCAAAAGGGCTATTAATTTCGATTTCTGATAAAGTTGTTTAGAGTAACCTAACTGCATACCGATAGTAACAGTTGCTGTAAAGGTGGGTTTGGTAATAATGTTCATTTTAAGTAATGTTTTAATGGTTAAAACACTCCGAAAACAAAAAAGCAATACATAAATGGATAATTAAACATTTTTTTCCTTTGTAATGGCTCATTGTTAAAGCACCTTCGCTTGTTATTGCAGGTTGCTACTTCAATTAAGAAGTTCGTAATGATACTACAAAGTACGCATTAATAAATTGAATTAAAAAATAAAAATTTATTTTTTTTGTAAAGGGAGTGAATAGAGTCCCTCTGCATTTTCTGGGGTATAGGTTAAAAAGAAAAATTGATCTGAGACTTTGGGTAGGGGGTGTTTTCTGAAAGTAAAAAAAATGAAAATATGCCAAAGTTTATTTTTATATATTTTTAAATAAAGAGTGTTTTTTATAGGGAGTAAATTTATTCTTTAATCAATCAAAAAATTAAGATGGTGACAAATATCATAATACTCTGTTATTAAAACAGTATATTCGAATCAAAATAAAAAACTATGAAAAGAATATTCTTAATCGCATTAGCACTTATAGTAAGTGCTTGCTCTAAATCTGATGATTCATCAGATAACTCAGCAACAATTTTTGGAAAATGGGAGCTTTATAGTGCTACAGAAGGTGGTTATGATGAATTTGATGGATATGTAGGAAGGTTACCTACATCAGAATTTATATCACCAAGTACATTTAGATTGTCAGGATATTCTGAGGATAATAGTGTAACACCCTCTTATAATGAAATTGGAAATTTTACTTTAGTCGGTGATATTCTAACACTTAATACTACTTCAAAGAATGGAGAAAGTTATTCAGATTTAATGATATATACAGAAGTAGCTATTACAGATAATTCTTTAAATTTTAGTGAGACCTATGATGATGGTTATGATTCAGGTTATATTACATATCATTTAAGGAGGATAGATTAAGTGAGTTAAATATCATTACAATACATAAATCGTACAATTCTTGAAATTAAAAAACCGTAAAAGATTGATTTACAATCGATTACGGTTTTAAAAAGCGGAGAAAGAGGGATTCGAACCCCCGGAGGTGTGACCCTCAACAGTTTTCAAGACTGCCGCATTCGACCACTCTGCCATTTCTCCTTTAGCGAGGGCAAATATAGAACCCTTTTTTGTTTTTCAGAAACTTTTTAGGGTTTTTTTTACGATATTTTTTAGGTTAAATTTCAGTACATTTGTGTACTTAAATAAATAAATGAGTCCAATTTTAGAAATTGTTGTATTAATTGTTATAGGTTTTGCTGCTGGCGTTATTAATACAATTGCTGGCGGCGGTTCATTACTAACTTTACCCATTCTTATTTTTTTTGGATTGCCGCCCAATGTGGCAAACGGCACAAACCGTATTGGTGTTTTGTTTCAAAGTATTTCTACGACTGCCGGATTTAAAAGTAAAGGAATTATCACATTTCCTTTTAGTATATACGTCAGCATTTCTGCTTTAATTGGTGCGCTTATTGGCGCTCAAATTGCTGTGGACATAAAAGGGGAAACTTTTAATAAAATTCTCGCTGTTGTTATGGTTTTGGTGGTTGTTTATATGGTGCTCAACCATAAATACAAACAATTAAATTTATTGGAGCGATCCACAGGCAAGCATTTATGGCTAAGTATTTTACTTTTCTTTTTTGTTGGCATATACGGCGGATTTATACAGGCCGGTGTTGGTTTTATGATGTTGTTGGTGCTGTCTTCCGTAAATAATATTTCATTGGTAAAAAGCAATGCAATTAAGGTGACCGTAACGTTGGTTTTTACCGTTGCTTCCCTCGTAATTTTTTTGGCGAACGATAAAGTTAATTGGAAATATGGTTTGCTTCTTGCCATAGGAAGTGCAACAGGAGGTTGGCTTGCCAGCAGGTGGTCCGTGAAAAAAGGCGATGGTTTGGTGAAAATATTTATGATTGTTATGGTGATAATTATGGCAATAAAACTATGGTTTTTTTAAATTCTAAATTTAGCAGCCTTATTTAAAAAATATTTTGGGCGTTCCCGCTGAAAAAGCGGTCGGGTTTTTCGTTCCAAACTTTTTTCGCTGAAAAAGCTCAAAAAGGTTTTCCCCTGCAACCCCTAACGCATTCTATGATAAAAATGAAAAATTAATAATGAATAATTTAAAATTTATCATTGACAACTGAAAATTAAATACAGAACTTCCAAAGCTTGGTGTTGATCTTTTTTTTAATTCCTATTGCCTAGTGCCCATTGCCTAATAATCAAAACATCAATTTATTTCACAACATAAAAACCCTCCTTAAAATTTTTTTTTTTACATTTGTTACCTAAAATATTACGATGGCAAATACATTTGGAAAATTATTTACACTCACCACTTTCGGGGAATCTCACGGCGAAGCGATTGGCGGAATTATAGATGGCTGTCCGGCAGGAATTGTGTTGAATATGGAAGCTGTCCAAAATGACATGGATCGAAGAAAACCTGGCCAGTCCAAAATTGTGACGCAACGTAAAGAGCCCGATGAAGTCCAGTTTTTATCCGGAATTTTTGAAGGAAGAACCACCGGAGCTTCTATAGGGTTTATCATAAAAAATGCCAATCAGCGCTCCAACGATTATGCTCATATAAAAGATGCTTACCGCCCTTCTCATGCCGATTATACCTACGATAAAAAGTATGGTGTAAGGGATTATCGTGGTGGCGGACGCACTTCTGCCCGCGAAACTGCGAATTGGGTAGTAGGCGGTGCCATTGCAAAACAAGTAATTGCTGAAATAAAAATAAATGCGTTCACTTCTTCTGTAGGTGATATTTTTATGGAAAAACCTTATCAGGAAGTCGATTTCAGTAAAATTGAAAGCAATGATGTGCGTTGTCCGGATGCTGCCACTGCCGAAAAAATGATTGCACGCATCAATGAAATTAAAAAACAAGGTGATACTATCGGAGGAACCGTAACCTGTGTCATTCAAAATGTTCCTGTTGGTTTGGGTGAACCTATTTTTGATAAATTACATACGCAATTAGGCAAAGCAATGCTTTCCATAAATGCTGTAAAAGGCTTTGAATATGGCAGTGGATTTTGTGGTGCAAAAATGAAAGGAAGTGAACACAATGATATTTTTAATGCCGACGGAACCACAAAAACGAATCTTTCCGGCGGAATTCAGGGAGGAATAAGCAACGGAATGGATATTTATTTTCGTGTGGCTTTTAAACCTGTTGCCACCATAATGCAAGCACAACAAACCATCGATAAAGAGGGAAATATTGTTGAAATGCACGGAAAAGGACGCCACGATCCTTGTGTGGTGCCGCGCGCAGTTCCAATAGTTGAGGCCTTGGCGGCAATGGTTTTAACCGATTTTATGTTGATGAATTCTTATCGAAAGTTGAAATAGGCAATAGGCAATAGTTCGAAAGTAGGAAATGAAAAATCGCTAATTGTTTATTTGTTTAATAGTTTATATGTGGAGCTGTTTAATTGGGAATTCAAAATCTATAATTCAAAATTATCCATTTGGCAATGATTTTTGTCTTTTCTCTTTATTCTCTTTTCTTTAATCGGCTAATTATCTAATCATTCAATATTTTTAAAGCAGTTTTTAAACCAATTCCCATTTCAAAAGGATAGTCACATGCAAATAAGCTGCTTTCAATGGCTGCAATCGTTGCAATAATGTCATTATTGTTTACACTTCCCATATGCCCAACTCTAAAGTATTGTGTTTTATGAGAAGGCAATAAACCACCGGCTAAAATAACGTCGTTTTTTGAAATGTGCGATAAAAAGGAGCTTCCTGTGATATTTTCAGGAAAATAAACAGCGGTAAGCGTGTTAGCCGATAAATTTTTATGAACGGGTAAAAGTTTTAATCCCAATGCAATCATGGCTTCGCGGAAAGCGGATGCAATTTTTTTGTGCCGTAAAAATCTGTTTTCCATTTCTTCAGAAACGATTTGTTGTAAACTCACTTCCAAAGCAGCAATAAGATTTACAGGCGGTGTTCCGAAATAAGAAGGTTGTCGGTTTTCATACGCCTGCATAATTGGAAGCCAATTATTGAAATCGGCATAATAATTACCAACAGGCGTTTTTCTGTTTTTAAATACTTCTAATGCTTTTTGGGAAACTACCAACAAGGCCAAGCCGGGAGGGACGCCAATTGCTTTTTGCGAGGCTGTCAAAACAATATCAATTCCCCATTCTTCTTGTTGTATTTCTTCACCGGCAACAGAACACACGCCATCCAAAATTGAAAGCGTATTGTATTTTTTGGCTAGTTCAGCGATGGGTTTGGGATTAACCAAAACTCCGGTTGATGTGTCAACATGTGTCATGGTTAATAATTTATATTTTTTTGTGGAAAGTGCTTTTTCAATTTCATCTAAAGCAACAACATTACCGACTTCTGATGCTAAAATAGTCACATTTGCACCATATCGTTTGGCGATTTCAGCAAAGCGTTCTCCAAAATA
>JAENXD010000001.1 GCA_016649745.1 Flavobacteriaceae bacterium
AAATTAGATTCTAAAGCGCCTTCTGCACCTTTAAGTGAATTTATGTATACAGAAACTAGATTTACCAGAGTTGTAAAAGAAAATGCTGAATTGGGGAAAGAACTATTAGATAAAGCCCAAGAACAAGTAGATGTTCAATGGGAAAGATTGGAACTTTATAAAAATTTATAATTTGAATTAGTATTAGAGTGTCAGGTAGGTTTTGCCTGACACTTTTTTATATCTTTATTACTATTATAAATATTATAAATGATTAATTTTTATAAAAATAAGGAGGTTATAAGGATCAATAATTTTTTATTTTCTTTAGTATCACTTAAATAAAAAATATAAAACAATGAAATCAAGATCAGAAGCTTTTTTTAAAGAAGCATCAAAAAAGTTAAAATCGGCAAAAGAGGAATTATTTAAACCAGCCGAAGATATTGTTAGTTATTCAGTATGTAAAAACGCTCAGTTTGCTATTGAAAACTTTCTTAAAGGGTATTTAACCAAAAACAATATCGAATTGCATCAAAACGAAACTATCGCGTCTTTGTACGATAAATGTGTAAGTATTGACAAAAATTTTGCATCCATTGATTTAAGTGCAATCGGATGTAAAAATCATGCCATTGATTCACGTTATTGCTCGGAAATTAGTTCGGTTAGTGCATGTTTTGATACAGCAGATAATATTGATACGTATTTAAGAAAAAACAAAATTGTTTAAAAAAGGGCGCTTTTTTACGTTTGAGAAAGCAAAAACTTACTGTACATTTGTGTAAAATAAATTTCAATGAATTATATTTTATTTGATGGTACAGTTCGCAAATCATTATTGCCATTAACCTACACAAAACCCGTTGCCGAATTACGAATAGGAATTCTTACCATTCGTGAAAAATGGGAAACATATTTGGGCTTTACGACAACCACACTTACTGAAGACTATTTGGAAGAAAAATTTCCAATGGTTGAAATGGAGCAGAATGTCATGATAAATGCTTCCTTTTTACCAACACTTTCCCTTGCGGAAAAAATAATGAAGTTAAAAGAAAATCAGGCTATTTTTAAGGAGGAAGAAGTCATTGCCTTTTTTACAACAGATTCACAAGAAGAAGTTGATTTTGACAACTATGAGCAAATTGAATTTGAATCGGAAGTGCTTCAAATTAAAAATACTTGGGAGTTATTTTCATTTAATGGTATAGCATTAAAAGCTGATTTCGATTTAATTACGGATGGAAGAAAATCGCAACCAATTCCTGAAGGTGTTCGTTTTGTAAATAAGGAAAATATCTTTATTGAAGAAGGCGCGGAAATTTTATTTTCAGTTTTAAATGCGAGTAAAGGACCTATTTATATTGGTAAAGATGCGTTGGTAATGGAGGGCAGCTTAATTCGTGGACCTTTTGCCATGGGTGAACATTCAGTGGTAAAAATGGGTGCTAAAATTTATGGAGCCACCACTATCGGTCCGTTTTGCACTGTTGGCGGTGAAGTAAATAATTCTATTTTGTCTGGTTATTCAAATAAAGGACACGACGGATTTTTAGGCAATTCAGTATTGGGTGAATGGTGTAATATTGGTGCCGACTCAAACAATTCAAACTTAAAAAATAATTACAGTGAAGTTCGTTTATGGAATTATGAAACTGAAAATTTTGCAAAAACCGGATTGCAATTTTGCGGTTTAATTATGGGTGACCATTCTAAATGTGCCATTAACACGATGTTTAATACAGGAACCGTTGTGGGCGTAAGTGCAAATATTTATGGAAGCAATTTTCCGAGAAATTTTATTCCTTCTTTTAGCTGGGGTGGAGCTGCAGGCTTTTCAACGTACCAACTCGATAAAGTTAATGAAACTGTTTCGCTGGTGATGAAAAGGAGAGGAGTGGATTTTGATGAAAAAGAAATGCGTATTTTAGAGTATGTTTTTGCTATAACTGAAAAGTATAGAAATTCTTTTGATTAAATAAAAAAGCCCGTTTTAAAATGGGCTTTTTTATGGATAGAAAAATAATAAATTATCCTTTAATTTGTTCTTTCTTGAATTTCATTAGAAAACACTTCTATTTTTTTTAGTTTGATTACAGGTTTAGTATGGTGTATTTCCTTTTTAAATTCTTTTAAAAGTAATTGTTGTAACAAATCTTCAGGTATAATTTTTTCTAAAAAAAGCAGAAATCGATTTATCCTTTTTGGGATAATAATGTTTTTCTTTTGAAACATTTTAGTGATGGTATAATTGGCAAGTTCACTTGGAGAAATTTTTGTAAGATTGCCAAAAACGCCATGTGATTTGATTCTGTTAAAAGTACCTTTGTTTGTTTCAACGCCATTGGGACAAACAACGCTTACTGAAATTGAGGTTTCTTTTAACTCATCATTTATAGATGTAGAGAAAGAAACTACAAATGCTTTTGAAGCCGCATATACGCTTTTATAAGGAATAGCATAATAGGCTGACAAACTGCCAATATTTAGAATATAGGAAGAGGGAGATTTTTTTAAATCAGGAATAAACAGTCTTGTCATTAAAACCAATGCTCTTATATTAAGTTGAATTCGATCATTGCTATAATCCAAAGTAGAGTTTTCAAAAATGGTTGTGCCTGCCATTCCGGCATTATTCACTAAAATATTTATGAGGTATCCTTCTTGTTTACACCATTTATAAATATTTTCAGGACCATCAGTTTTGGTTAAATCTGTTTCAAAAAAGTCTGACTTAACTTCAAATTTTTGAGCAATTTCTTGTGAAGTTTTATATAGATCTTCATCTGGCAATGCAACTAATAAAATATTCATTTTTCGAGATGCACACTCCATGGCTATTGCCTTTCCAATACCTTTTGAACCGCCAGTAATTAAAGCATAATTTTCATTTTTCATAATCATTTTTTTTTATTAAACCATTGTAATGTTTGTATAGCCCCCGTTTCAAAAGGAGTAATTGAATAACCTAATTCGTTAATGGCTTTTTGAGATGAAACTTCCCAGCTATAACTAAATTTTTTAATTAATGAAGGGGTCATAGCTGGAGGAATATTAAAAATTTTTGAAAATAAAAGCATAATTTCAGCCATTAGGGAAATTAAAACGAATGGAATTTTTAACATAAAATATTTTTTTCCAGTGATTTTTCTCAAAATTGAAAACAACTCAATGTAATTTAAATCTGTACCTCCTAATAAATACTTTTCACCATTTTTGCCAAATTCCATTGCTAAAATATGTCCATTAACTACATCATCAATAAAAACATAATTACCAATGCTTCTGCCATCTCCTGGTATAAAGCGCCATTTTCCATCTGTATAAGCTTGCATCATTATGGTAACACTATTACTTTTCGACAATAATCCCGGACCATAAACACGGGTTGGATTAACGATAGTGATCTCCATATTATTTTTTGAATATGACTTTATTAATTCTTCAGCCTTGGCTTTTGATTTTTCATATTCTAAAAAATAATCAATTTTACGTACAGAATTTTCATCCACTTTTTCAGTTATAGATGGACCGAAAATTCCTGCAGTTGAAGTGAAAATCACTTTTTTAATCCCTAATTTCAAAGCTGCATCCAATACGTTTTTTGTGCCGTTGACATTTAGTTCATATACAGTATTTTCATTCTTTGACCAAATTTTGGTAAATGCAGCAACATGATATACATATTTACATCCTTCCATTGCTTTTTCTAAGGAATTAATATCCATAATATCACCATTGAAAAGTTTAATATTTGGATGTTTCAGCATTTTTTTCTTTTCTTCGGAACGATACAATGCATGAATAGTTTGCCCTGATTCTGCTAGCCTATTAACTAGATGAACTCCAATAAATCCAGTTGATCCTGTAATAAAAACGCTCATTATAATTAACTTTTTTTTCGAACTAGATGAATATCTGGATGTATGGTTAAAGTAAGCCATTCATTAGACAATGCCATGGTAATATGTATGAGTAATGCTGCAAATATATTTCCTGATTGTAATGTGAGCAAACATAAAACAAACCCTAAAGGAATTGCGCCAATGGCTTCTTTCCTTCCTTTTGGAACATGTATAAGTGAATAAATTACAACATTAATAATTATGGCTGGCCATGTTCCAAAAGCATAAAAACAAGTATATAAAAAATAGCCTCTAAACAAGAATTCATAAGCACATAAATAGGCAATCCAGCCCAATGCGCTAAAAATTAATAACTGTACATCCCATTCCTTTTTTCTAATTTGCGGGTATAATTTTAAGTTGTCTGATGTTGCTTTATTAATATAATTTATAATTATAGTTAGTAGGCATAAAAGTAAAATCCAGCCAATATTTGTATGAATATTTTTGAAGTTTAGACCAAATTCAATAATTTTAATATTTTTATTAAATACGATTATTAAAAAAGGAATAATTCCATAAATAAAAATTGCAAATAGGCGATTGAATGTTGTTTGGAATACAGAATAATTTTCGATACCAAATTTTCCAATAAAATATTTTTGAATTTTTAATGAAGTAGAAATAAAATGAAAAATCATGAAACTTAATATTACATATAGAAATGCAAGGATGAATTTTTGGTATTCAAAATGTAAAAAAAAATTATCCATAAGTTAAGAATCATATATATTTTCGATAGAAACACAACATTAAAGATAAATATTTTTTTTAATTTTTCAATACGTAACAACAAATTTAGGAGAAGTGTTAATTTTATAATTATAAATGTAAGTTTACATTGTTGGATTTAGTGTGATAAGCATCAGTTTATTTTTGGAATTTTAATGATGAATATTAGTTGCTTATAATTACTGTTGTAGAGTAAGTAATTAAGTGTCATTGATTTTTTTAAGGATAAATTTTTCAAAAAATAAGGTATTTCGGTATATTCATAAGAGAATATTCCAAAATACCTTGATGTTATTAATAATTAAATTTGGTTATGTATTTTAAACAGGCATAATTTTCATTATCCTTTAATTTGTTTTTTCTTGAATTTTTCAAATTTGGTCTCCGTATTTTTAGGCCAACTGTTGTTGCTTAAATTGATATCGGCAGTTTGCTCATCGGGATCAATGGTTATTTTTTTGATTGCTTTGCTCGAAGGAAAAACTTTAGTGACTTCAGCATCATTCTTTCTCCAAATTTCTGCAGGATATTGTTTGCGTTCTTTTGTTCCGTCTTCGTATTCAAATTCAACAATAATTGGCATCACCAAATCTCCCGGTTTTTCAAAAACCAATTCGTAAAAATATTTAGGAGCTTTTAATTCGGCTTTTTCTTCCGAAGAAAAATTTTCATTGATATAATCGCTCAACAAATTGTAATCTTCCGGTTTTTTCGATTTTAAATCATTTTTAAATTCCGGACTGTCTTCAGAAACCAAATACAGCGCAGGAGGAAATTTATCAACTGTAGTTCCATATCTTTTTGCCATATTTTCGGCACGCTCGGTTGGTTTGTCTGTCACATAATATTTTTTCACTTCTTTGATGCCGATATCATTGGCACCGGTTGTGTAAAACCAGCCTCTCCAAAACCAATCTAAATCCATTGCAGAGGCATCTTCCATTGTTCTGAAAAAATCTGCAGGTGTTGGATGCTTAAATTTCCACCGTTGTGCATAGGTTTTAAATGCGTAGTCGAATAATTCAGGTCCCATAATTACTTGTCGGAGCATATACAATCCGGCAGCAGGTTTTGCATACGCATTGTTTGAAAAATCAAAAATGTGATCTCCCTGGGTCATAATAGGTGCTATTTTTGACTGATCTCCTTTCATATAGCCCACAATATTTTTAGGCAAACCTCTGCTAAGCGGGTATCCTTTTTCATAATCCATTTGTGCCAGCATTTGCACAAAAGAATTTAAGCCTTCATCCATCCAGGTCCATTGGCGCTCATCAGAATTAACAATCATTGGGAAAAAATTATGTCCCACTTCATGAATAATAACCCCTAACATTCTGTATTTTATATAATCGGTATAAGTTCCATCGGGATTGGGACGGCCACGATTGAAACATATCTGTGGATATTCCATCCCTTGGTCTTTTGCGTGAACTGAAATGGCTTTGTGGTAAGGATAATCGAAAGTAAACCTTGAATACGTTTTTAAGGTGCTTGCGACTGCTTTGGTTGAATGTTGTTCCCATAAAGGGTTTCCTTCTTTTGGATAATAAGAATAAGCCATTACGGTTCTTCCGTTGATATCTACTGCCATTCCGTCCCAAATATATTTTCTTGAGGAAGCAAAAGCAAAATCCCTAACATTTTCAGCATAAAAATGCCAGGTTTTGGTTTCTTTGGATTTTTCCTTTTCTGTTTCTTCAGCTTCTTTTTGCGTGACTATAATTACAGGGTTCTCAAATGATTTTTTTGCAAGTTCCAGTCTGTTTAACTGCAATTTTGAAAGCACTTCTTCAGGATTTTTTAGGACTCCGGTTGCAGCCAAAATATGATCTTTTGGCGTGGTAATATTCACTTCAAAATCTCCAAATTCCAAGGCAAACTCACTTCTTCCCCAAAATTGCAGGTTTTGCCAGCCGTCAACATTGTCGTAAACAGCAAGTCTTGGGTAAAACTGCGCAATAGTATAGTCATTATTGCCATCGGGAAAATGTTCAAAACCTGATCTTCCTCCCTGTTCAACGTGATTGTTAATGTTATACCACCATTTTATTTTAAACGAATATTTTTCTCCGGAAGCCAATGGTTTTTTTAAATCCAAGCGCATCATAGTTTGGTTGATGAAGTAAGAAGCATCGCTGCCATCAATATTTTTTACATATTCAATTTTGAAACCGCCATCAAAAGGGGCTTTAATAAAATTTTTATAAAATTCAGCAGGAGTGTATAAATCACTTGTTGCAGTTTCTTGAATGTCTGGCGTTTTTGAATTGGCTGCACGTATATTTTGATCTAACTGAATCCATAAATAGGTTAAATCATCTTTGGAATTGTTATGATAGGTAATAGTTTCTTCGCCATAAATGCGGTTCTTTTCCTCATCTAGAACGACATCAATTTTATAATCTACCTGTTGCTGGGTGTATTCATGACCTGGAGCGCCAGTTGCTTTGTGTTCATTGTTTGGAGTTGGTAATTCTTGATCTATTTGTTTGAATTTACTGATATTATAATGTGCATTCTGACCATTGGTTTTTTGGGCTGAAGCAGGAAGAATCACTGTCAGTAAAAATAAAGGAATAAGTAGTAATTTTTTCATGAATCAAATATTTTAAATAAAAAACAAATAATGGATAAAAAAGAGGCTGTTTGAAAAGTCTTGAAAACCGTCATTCTGAACTTGCCTGTCCGGTAGGCAGGCTTGTTTCAGAATCTCATCTTACTGATTCTCAATTATTATGAGAACCTGAAACAGGTTCAGGTTGACGAAAATTTACTTTTTAGACAGCCTCTTTTTATTATGATTTAATTTGGTCTTTTTTGAATTTATCGAATTTATTTTCTGTTTTTTTTGGCCAGCTGTTGTTACTTAAATTGATATCGGCAGATTGCTCATCGGGATCAATGGTTATTTTTGTGATTGCTTTGCTCGAAGGAAAAACTTTGGTGACTTCCGCATCATTCAACCGCCATATTTCTGCAGGATATTGTTTTCGTTCTGTAGTGCCGTCTTCATATTCAAATTCAACAATAATTGGCATTACCAAATCTCCCGGTTTTTCAAAAACCAATTCGTAAAAATATTTAGGAGCTTTTAATTCGGCTTTTTCTTCCGAAGAAAAATTTTCATTGATATAATCGCTCAACAAATTGTAATCTTCCGGTTTTTTAGATTTTAAATCATTTGTAAATTCCGGACTGTCTTCAGAAACCAAATACAGCGCAGGAGGAAATTTATCAACTGTAGTTCCATATCGTTTTGCCATATTTTCAACACGCTCGGTTGGTTTGTCTGTCACATAATATTTTTTTACTTCTTTTATGCCAATATCATTGGCACCGGTTGTGTAAAACCAGCCTCTCCAAAACCAGTCTAAATCCATTGCAGAAGCATCTTCCATCGTTCTGAAAAAATCGGCTGGCGTTGGGTGTTTAAATTTCCAGCGTTCAGCATAAGTTTTAAAAGCGTGGTCAAATAATTCATGTCCCATAACGGTTTCTCTCAATATAAATAAACCCGCTGCAGGTTTTCCATAGGCGTTTGATCCAAAGTTTGTTAAATCTTCACCTTGTGACATAATTGGCTCTAAACCGCTTTGATCGCCAGCCATATATCTCACAATACTTTTAGGCTGGTCGGTTAAAGGGAAAAGTAAAGGATCATATTTATATTCTGCATAAATTTCCACAAATGAATTTATTCCTTCATCCATCCAAGTCCAAGTGCGCTCATCAGAATTCACTATCATAGGGAAAAAATTATGCCCAACTTCGTGTGTGATAACGCCAATCATTCCCGATTTTGTTCTGTCAGTATAAGTTCCGTCTTCATTAGGTCGACCGCCATTCCAACAAATCATAGGATATTCCATTCCCTGTCGTTGTGCATTGATGGAAGTTGCTTGTGGATAAGGATAATCAAAAGTAAATTTGGAGTAAGTTTTTAGGGTATTTGCAACCACTCTTGTTGAATGTTCTTCCCAAAGCGGATTTCCTTCCTTGGGATATAGAGAATAAGCCATTACTGTTTTTCCGTTAAAGTCCACGGCCATAGCATCCCATATAAATTTTCTTGAGGAAGAAAAAGCGAAATCTCTAACGTTTTCAGCGTAAAAATGCCAGGTTTTAGTTTCTTTGGATCTTCCTTTTTCAGCTTCCAATGCTTCTTCTGGCGTTACAATAAAAACCGGATTGTCAAATGAATTTTTGGCAGCCTCATATCTCTTATATTGGACGGTAGTAAAAACATCCTTCGGATTTTGAAGAACGCCTGTTGCGTTTAAAATATGATCTTTTGGCGTGGTGATGGTCACATCATAATTTCCAAATTCCAAAGCAAATTCACTTCGTCCTGTAAATTGCAAATTTTGCCATCCTTCTACATTATTATACACGGCCAAACGTGGAAAAAATTGCGCAATTACATATAAATTATTTCCGTCAGGGAAGGGTTCATATCCGGAACGCCCCCGATCAGCAATATAATCGTTGACATTGTACCACCATTTTATTTTAAATACATACGCTTCACCGGAAGCCAACGGTTTTGGTAAATTGATGCGCATCATAGTATGGTTAATCATATAACTTACCTCTTTTTCGTTAACATCTTTTATAAATTCAATGTTAAAGCCTCCTTGAAAAGGTTTTCCCATAAATGTTTTGGTAAATTTTGCCGGTGCATACATTATATCGGGTCCGCCACCGCTAATTTCAGGAGTCAGTGAATTTGGGGCGCGCATATTTTGGTCTAACTGAACCCATAAATAGTCTAAATTATCTTTGGAATTGTTGTGATAAGTGATGGTTTCTTCCCCAAATATTTTTTGATTCTCATCATCTAAAACAATGTTCATTTTATAATCAACTTGCTGCTGCGTATATTCATGACCCACTGCGCCGGAAGCTCTATGTTCATTGTTTGGCGTAGGCAATTCTTCATGCAATTGCTTAAATTTACTGATGTTGTAATGTGCTTTTTGAGACACTGTTTTTTCCTCAACTTCTTGGGCAAAAAATGATGTAGAGAAAATAGCCAATAGCATTGCGACTAATAATTTTTTCATTTTATAGGTTTGTTTTAGATAGATGGTACAAATTAATTATTTTTAACAGGATTGTAAATTTATCATTAAAATTTTAAAAAACCTTTATCACTTGCCTTGGTAAGATAAAAAGTTTTATTGAAATTTTTCACTTTTATTTTAACAATATTTTTCTGATCCTCAAATTCTTGGATAAGAATATTATTGGTGACTTCTATAGATTTAAGTTCTTTAATGTCATTTATTTCTAAATAGAATCTTACAACATCGCCATCATATTCTTTGCCAATATATTTATATCCCAAATTTTTTCCATTCACAACTATTGATAAATGTTCGTTTAGGTATTTTTTATAATAAACATCAACATTTTCAATTTCTATTTTACTCGCCAAATTTAATTGTTTCCCGCTGTTTTTATTGAGTGTAAATTCGAGATCTTCTAGCGTGACTCCCAAAGTAATTTGAAGCGATTGTTGTTCTTTAACGTATTCAATTTCGCACAAACTGACATAATATTTGTGCATTGAAAATGCCAATAAAGGGAGAGTCACTAAAATTAAAATAAGCTTTTTTAATTGCATAAGAGGTGTAAATAAGAGCTAATAAACAAAAAGTATTTCAAAAGTAAGTATAATACCAATTAAACATTCAAATGTAGTATAAAATTCGTTTCTTTTTAGCTCATTTGTCGTCATAAAATGAAACCGTAGCTTAGGCTATGCTTAAACTTTATTTCTACGCTGAACTAAAAATAATTCAAATTTTTAATACAACATTTACCATTCGGCTATACTTCGGCTGCGCTCAGTAAACACGCTCAGGGTGAAAAAAATTCAATTGGTATAATGTCTGTATAAAAATAATTACTCTTTTGATTGGTTGTACTTTTTACTTTGTTTTATTAAAAAATCTTTAATCAAAAACTCATCACTATTGTAAAAGTTGTTTAATCCATTGTCTTCACAATAATATAAAAACAAATAAATCTCTTCTTCTTTGATGTTTAGGTGCACCGTAAAAAAATCTGTATCAACATTTTCAAAAATTTGTTCAAGAAAAATTTGTTTTTCTTTTTTAATATGCCGCTCTTCGTCTTTTCTTGCTCTTCTTTTTTGAAATATTTTATTGGTTAGTAATTTACTGATTTCAGCAAAATTAACTCCAGAATTACCGTATGTTGGGTCTGTAAATTTTCTGGAATTTGGTGCTTTTTTTAAGTTAAGGTCATCATTATCAAAAACAGCCCCTTTTGGTAAAGAAAGTTTTCCCCAGTTCGGTCGCATTTTTTGTCCAATTTCAACTTCATCTAACTCATTTATGCCCTGCTCAAGATAAACTGTAAGAATTTTATTTTCAACATGGCTTTTTGAAATTTTAATAATACGTTGCTTATAAGCTATTGAAGAAAACAGAATAGAGTCTCCAATGGATGCGTAAATTGTATAATTACCGTTTTTATCGCTTGAAGTTCCTAAATTTGAGGTTAAATTTACGATGTTAATGTCCTGTAAAAATATTGAGTCACTTTTAACAGTACCTTCCAGTTTAACGATATTTTTTTGCGCTAATGAATTCGAAAAAACAAATACTAAAAAAGTTATCGTTACAAAAATATTTTTACTCTTTAATTTCATGATAATTTTCACTTTCTTCCCTCAAAATTTGAATCACCTGCAATAAATTATTCTTGTAATATTCTGCAACGATATTTCTAAATTCACAGTACGCCAAAAAGTTATCTATTTTTTCTTCGGGAATTTTTAGCTTGTCTGTAAAATAAGCAAGACCTAATTGTTTTCTTATTTTTATGGGAAATTGTTTTTTACGGGAAATTTCACGTTTTAACCTTTGCTCAGCTTCGTAACGTGCATCAGAAAGCGGAACACCTCCTGAAATGGGAGGAAAGAAGCCAACATATGGAGCCCTTTCGGATCCGTGCTGATCAGGAGGTAATATTTTATTTAAATCACTTAATTGAAACCTGAAGTTATGTTTAAGTAATGTGTCATTTGGCACCTTATTGATGTCATAATTTAAATTTCCTGTTAAACCTTCTATAAAAATTTCATCCAGTTCATTTACCGATGGAATTAATTCAACCAAAATTCTTTTATGTTTAATGAAATTCCCGGTCATTTTAATTTTTTTTCTTTCATATTCAATAGAGGAAAACAGCAAAGTGTCATTTAAAGAAACCATAAGCTCAAATTCGCCACTATCATTGCTCACGGTTCCTATTTTGGAATTAAGGTTAACAATATGCACATTTCCAACTGAATTGTTGGAACTGATTATTTTTCCTGAAATAAGTGCGTATTTCTCTTGTGAAAAGCAGTTCGTCCAAAAAAAAATGAGCATTAATAAGCAATTTATTTTTCTTTTCATTAAATCAAAGTTCGTTAAAGAAAATTTATAAAAATTGCTGGAAATAATAAACTTTTGTTAAGATTCAAAATTAAGTACATTTGGTAAAACTTTGTTGAAATGAAACGAGCATCACAAATTTTGACACACAAAGAAATGGTTAATGGCGAACCTGCCTGCGGCAGGCAGGCAGCAGCTGTTACAACTAAAAAATAAAATTTAAACAGATGAAAAAATTATTGATAGCAAGCAGTTCATCGGTACACGGAAAAGGATATTTAGAATATATTTTACCTGAATTGGCTGAATTTTTTAAAGGCGTTGGTGAAATTTTGTTTATTCCCTATGCCCGACCGGGAGGAATTACCCATGACGCATATACCGAATCGGTAAAAAAGGGTTTTGATAAAATTAATATTCGTATAAAGGGAATCCACGAATTCAGCAATCTGATTGATGCTGTTAATCAGGCGAAAGGTATTTTTATAGGTGGTGGAAATACTTTTTTATTGGTAAAGCAATTGTACGATTTGAAATTAATTTCAACAATTAAAAATGTGGTTGAAAATGGAACGCCGTACTTTGGAACGAGCGCAGGAAGCAATATTTGCGGATTAACGATGCAAAATACCAATGATATGCCCATTATTTACCCGCCGAGTTTTGATACGTTAGGGTTTGTTGATTTCAATTTAAATTGTCATTATTTAGATCCTGATCCAAATTCAACTCATATGGGCGAGACAAGAGAAACGCGCATAAATGAATACCATACCTTAAATAAAACTGCGGTTTTGGGACTTCGGGAGGGAAGTTGGTTGCAGGTGAAAGAAGGTCATATCATTTTAAAAGGAACCTTGAATGCACGTTTGTTTCAGCAAAATAAAACGGCGTTTGAGTTGTCGCCAGAGACTGATTTAAGTTTTTTAACGTAGGTTGAAAGCCGCCGTAATCATTTGGGCATCTGGCGATTTTTTTACGGCTTCGGAAAGTTGGTTGTAGGCATTGCTAATTCTAACCGTATCAATACTCGACGTTTTCAATTGATCACTTAAAATCATTGCGGCAACATAAGAATCGCTATTGTTTTTAACAAAATTAAAACTGAAATCGGTGAATTCCGTTTCAATTTTTTTTAATTCATTTCCTATTTCATTTAGTTTTTTCACATCATTTTCAAGACGAGCCTTTTGAAATTTGGGAAATAAATAATCTATTTTTTTAAATATATTTTTTGAAGCCAATTTGTACTCCTCCAGTTTGGCATTTAATTCAGAACCTTTTATAACTGGTTCATTGGGTTGGCTGGGATCCAACAATATTTCAAAATTTGCATTCTCAATAATCAAGATAATCTCTGCCGACGAATTTTCAAAAGATAAAGCAAAACGCTCTGGATAGTTAACCTTGCCAGTAAAAACAAAGTTGTTATTTTTAATGATGGCTGAATCAATTGGTTGAATTTCATTTTCAACTATTTTACTCAAATAAACCTTGTCAGATAAAAAAGTTTTCACAGATCCATTTAAAACAAAACCCTTGTTTTTAGAATCAGTTTCTTTTTTTAATTGACTCACTGGACTGTTGCAGCTAAAAATGATAAAGCTGTATAAGCAAGCGAATAGTATCTTTTTCAATGCAATTTCAGTTTAAATTTAATAATTTACATACTCAACAATCTCAAGTCCGTAACCTGTCATTCCAATACGTTTTTTAACAGCTGGAGCATTTGATAAAACACGTAATTTACTAATTTCTAAATCGTGTAAAATTTGGGCACCTATTCCAAAATCTTTATCATCCGGTTGAATTTGAGGCACCTTGTGCTCCACATTTTTTTGAGCTTCCCTTACCAAAGACAAACGATTTATGAGATCAAAGGATTGGTTTTCCTGACTGATAAATACAGCAGCCCCTTTTCCTTCATCATTAATCATTTTAAAGATTTTGGAAAATTTATCATCGGGTTTGGCAGTTAAAAGCCGAAGAATGTCATTATTGATTAAGGATGAATTTACACGCACCAATATTGGTTCATCCGGTTCCCAAGAACCTTTGGTTAAAGCAATATGAACCTGATTGTTTGTTGTTTGTTTATACGCTTTTAATTGAAATTCACCAAAACGTGTTTGAAGCGTGAAATTTTCAATTTTATAGATTAATGAATCATATTTCATTCGGTAAGCAACCAAATCTTCAATTGAAATAATTTTCAATTTAAACTTTTTGGCAACTTCCATTAATTGCGGCAAGCGCGCCATTGTTCCATCTTCATTCAAAATTTCCACTAAAATTCCTGCCGGCTGAAAGCCTGCCAAGCGAGCTAAATCAATAGTTGCTTCTGTATGTCCAGTTCTTCGTAAAACACCACCTTCTTTAGCCCTTAACGGAAAAATATGTCCAGGACGCCCAAAATCTTCTGGTTTTGATTCTTTTGAAGTTAATGCTTTTATTGTTTTTGCCCTGTCATGTACAGAAATTCCAGTAGAGCAACCACTTCCAAGTAAATCAATTGAAACCGTGAATTGTGTATTGTGCAACACCGTATTTTTGTTTACCATTAAAGGCAACCCTAACTCTTCGGCACGACCTTCGGTTAAGGGAGCGCAAATTAATCCTCTACCATGTTGCGCCATAAAATTAATCATTTCAGGGGTGACGCATTCAGCAGCGGCAATAAAATCACCTTCATTTTCCCTGTCCTTATCATCAACAACAATAATCATTTTACCGTTTTTGATGTCTTCTATAGCTTCTTGTATGGTGTTAACTTTAATGGTACTTGTTGAAGTTTTCATTATTTAATTGAAATTTTTTCTGTTAATTTATTGAATATTTTTTGAGCTTTGTTAAAAAGGACATCAATATTAAAAATACCCATTCCTTTTGTTGCTCTTCGTGTGAGTAAAATCCCAAACGGTAAAAGTATTATCGTGGAAAGCCAGCTTCCCAAGAGCGCTGAAATGGCACTTTCTTCGGATAAGTTTCTGCCAAGTTGTGATATGAAAAAGTAAATGACAAATATAGTAATTGCCATAATCAGAGGCAATCCAAATCCGCCTTTTCTAATGATAGATCCCAAGGGTGCACCTATAAAAAACAAAACCAAACAAGCGAAAGAAAAGGAAATTCTGTAACTAAATTCGAAATCGTAAAGGTTAAGAATCTTTCTTTGGTCTTTAAACGATTTTATCTGATATTTATTCCGGTCAATGGTTCTGTTAATCAGTTGAATGGCTTGATTTAGTACCGTACTTTTGTTATTCAGATTGAAATTGTCCAGTATTTCTGGTTTTAATTTTCTGCTGACAATGGAATCAGGGTATTTGTATAATTTTTTGGCATGGATGGCATCGTAAAAAATATTGGACCTATTTTCGATATAGGTATCATATTCAATCTTATTTTTTTTCGAAATGGAATCCAGTTGAACAATGCTTAACATGCCATGGTGTTCCTTCACTATTTCATCGTTCATGGAATTGTTATCACTAAAAGAAGAAATATCAATATTTATGGTATAGGTTTTAAAGGAGGCTTTGGAAGCCGGCATTTTCGCCCTGTCATTTGGCGTCATCCTACTAGTAAGATGCTCTTCATAGTAATTTCCGTTTTCAAGGGTAAGCGTCATATATTTACTTCCTTCTTCGGTAGAAATAGTGCCTTTTTCGGCAGTAATCACTTTTATTTTTCCCTTCCCGGCATTTAAATCAGCTATCTGAACATTTTTTAATAAGTTATCTTCTTTACCATATTTTTCGTCAAATTTTATGCTGAAACCAGGAATTTCGGTATTAAATGCTCCCGGTACAAGTGCCAAAGCCGGCTTTTTCTTTTTCATGTTCAAATACAGATTTTTCTGTTTTAATGTTGCCCACGGATAAATATTGTTTAGAAATATGAAATTAAGTCCACTTAATAAAATTACTAAAATAATTAGCGGACGAATAACTCTTTTTAAAGAAATACCTGCGGATTTAATTGCGGCAAATTCATAATTTTCGGCCAAAGTGCCCAAAGCCATGATGGAAGACAATAAAATACCGATGGGTAAGGCAGTAGGGGTAAGGATAAGTGCCAAATATCCCAAAAATTTTAAAATAAAAAATACATCGATCCCTTTCCCTGCAATTTCATCAAATGCAAGCCATAAAGCCTGCATAACCAAAACAAAAAGAACCACAAAAAATGTAGCTAAAAAAGGTTGTAAAAAGCTTTTTAAAATGTATTTGTCAAATATTTTCAACGCTATTATTTTGGTTCAGAAATAGTGTATTTCTTTTGATCTCTGTATTTTGCTCTGTCAAAGATAAAAAGGTTTTCCGATATAGGTTGATTTGTTTTGAAAGTTCTTATATTTAATGTAGTAGTTGTTCCGTTTTTGCCAATTTCAATAATATCGAAAATATGTTTTGTGTTTGCATCAATGCCAACCAAAACATTTTTAATTTCAGAGTTGCTGTCAATTGGCGTTAACTTCACATACTGTATTTTAACACCTTTAATTGTTTTTAAGGCATCCATTTTGAAGGTATATCCGGTTTTATAAAAGGAAAACATTTTAGAAGGAGTAAGGGTTTCTTCCTTTTTTTTAGATGGATTTTGAATGATGACTTCTTCATCTTCGTGAATAATCAGATAGACTTTTTTTCCATCAAAAATTTGCTCTGTTCCCATATAATTTAGGTTGTACAAATCACCTTTTAAAGTAACGGTACCTCTTGTTTCCTGGTGTACATCAGCTTCTTGGTTGTCGAATTTATGATTAAATTCAATATAAATATTTTTATAACCTCCAATTTTTTGGGCAACTTCATCCAATAAAGCCTTTGCTTTAGCAGATTCCTGTCCAAAAGAGGTAATACTGATTAATAAAAATGCTGTTAAAAATACTATTTTTTTCATTCGATTATAATGTGCTAATGAAGATTATATTATTAATTGTCTGATTCGAAATCCAATAATTTGTTCAGTGCCATTTCATCCGGAATCAATACTTGCCGCGCTTTGCTGCCTTCAAAGGGGCCAACTATTCCAGCTGCTTCAAGTTGATCAATTAACCTACCGGCCCTGTTGTACCCTAATTTTAGTTTTCGTTGCAACAATGAGGCCGAACCTTGTTGTGCATGAATGATTACCAATGCTGCATCCCTGAATAGATTGTCTCTTTCGCTGATATCTATATCAAGGTTTGTGCCAACTTCATCCCCACTATATTCAGGTAACATGTAGGCATCTGCATAGGCGCGCTGCGAACCAATAAATTCTGTTATTTTTTCAATTTCCGGTGTATCAACAAAGGCACATTGCAATCGTATTAAATTATTTCCATCTGCATAAAGCATATCTCCTTTTCCAATTAACTGATCGGCTCCTGAACTGTCTAAAATGGTTCTGGAATCTATTTTTGAAGTTACTCTAAAAGCCGCTCTTGCAGGGAAATTCGCTTTAATTATCCCAGTAATAACGTTAACCGAAGGGCGTTGCGTGGCAACAATTAAATGAATTCCAATGGCTCGGGCCAATTGTGCCAAACGCGCTATTGGTGTTTCAATTTCTTTACCGGCGGTCATAATTAAATCGGCAAATTCATCGATAATTAAAACAATATAAGGCAAATATTTATGTCCGTCATTCGGATTTAACTTACGCAGTTTAAATTTAGCATTGTATTCTTTAATGTTACGAACCATCGCCAGTTTCAATAAATCATAGCGCATATCCATTTCTATACATAAAGAATTAAGCGTGTTAATTACTTTTGTGGTATCGGTGATAATAGCATCATCGGTATCGGGCAATTTCGCCAAATAATGTCGCTCAATTTTATTAAACAGGGTAAGTTCCACTTTTTTTGGATCAACCAACACAAATTTTACTTCAGCTGGATGTTTTTTGTATAACAACGAGGTTAAAACGGCATTTAGACCAACCGATTTTCCTTGGCCTGTGGCTCCTGCCATTAATAAATGCGGCAATTTTGCCAGGTCAATAACAAGTGTTTCGTTTGAAATGGTCTTTCCCAATGCTATGGGTAATTCCATTTCCGAATTTTGAAATTTAGTTGAAGAAATCACCGATTTCATGGAGACCATGGTCGCTTTTTTATTGGGAACTTCAATTCCAATTGTTCCTTTACCCGGAATAGGGGCAATAATTCTAATTCCCAGGGCCGAAAGCGATAAGGCAATATCATCTTCTAAATTTTTAATTTTTGAAATTCGAATACCGGCTTCGGGCACAATTTCATATAAAGTAACTGTTGGACCAACGGTCGCTTTTATGCGATCTATACCAATTTTATAATTGTTTAACGTTTCAACAATTCTATTTTTGTTGGCTTCTAATTCTTCTTGATCTACCGAGATGCTCTCATTATAATCTCTCAGTAAATTTAAAGTTGGAAATTTATAATTGCCCAACTCCAATGTGGGATCAAACTCACCAAAATCTTTTACCAATTTATCGGATAGGTTTTCATCTACACGATTTTCTTCCACGATTTTTTCAACGGCGATAGCAACATCTACTTCTGATTTCAGATTTGCTTTAAAATCTGAATTGTTTTCAAGATCAGATTCTTCCTCCGAATAATTTCCCGGAATGGTTGAGATAGGTTTTAAATTTTCGAGCGATAATTCAAGAGGTGATTTGAAGTCTTCATTCTTTTCGTCTTCTTTATTTAAATTGTTTTGGTCAACATTTACGATTGGTTCAACTTCAATTTGAGTTGCATCTTTAACTTTAATGAAGCTGCTTTTAACCAATTCAGGTGTAAGTTTAAATCGAATAACCAAATAAGAAACCAATAAAAACAAAAGCGACAAAAACAATCCAGTTTTGCCTAAAAACTGTTGAAGGTAATTGTTCAATTCAAAACCTACAACACCTGCTAGAATGGAATTATTCGGCAATAAAAAACCTAAAGTGATTGAAAGCCATAGTATTCCCAAAATTCCCCAACCCCAAAATTTTCTTATTCGTTTTAAACCGCCTTTAAAAAAGATCAATAAACCGGTAAAAAATAAAAGTACAGGTAAGTAAACAGCGGCAATACCAAATCCATCATAAATGAAAAAGTGGCTTATACTTGCGCCAATTTTCCCCAATAGATTTTGTACGGTAATATTTTTGTCAGAAAAATTTGAAAGCTGGCTTTGATCTTCTTGCCAATTTAATAAGTAAGAAACGAAAGAAGTCGCCAAAAACATGGCAAAAAGCATCAAAAACAATCCTAAAATCGTTTGGGTTTGTCTATTCTCAAAAAATGATTTTATTCCTTGAAAACGAGGCTTTCTGGGAGTTTTAACTGTTGTTTTACTATTTTTGGCCATTCACTTAATTATCTCACAAAAATATAAAATTAATATGACTGAGGTTAAATTACGCTATAAATTTGGGAACATAAATAATTAAACCAATAATTATGGCAATTAATGCTGCAAAAAAGGCGGCGCCGGCTGAAATATCTTTAATATGGCCAATTTGTTTATGATATTGTGGATGAACAAAATCCGCCAGCTTTTCAATAGCGGTATTTAATGATTCTGCTACCAAAATGAGTCCGATTGCCATAACTTGGAATAGCCATTCGGCAGCAGAAATTTGCATTAAAAACCCAATACCGGTCATTATAATTGCAATGATGACTTGGGCTATGATACTGTGTTCAGAAGTAATTAGAATCCAAAAACCTTTAGCTGCATATTTAATTGCTTTTATTCGGTTTAGAAAAAAATTACCATTATTTTGCATTATTAAAGTGCTTTTAAAGCAGCTTCATAATCAGGTTCATCAATAATTTCAGGAACTTGTTGGGTATAGGTAACAACACCTTCTTCGTTTATGATCACTACGGCTCTGGAATGTAATTTAGCCAAAGGTCCGTCTTCGATTGTTAAACCATAATTTTTGCCAAATTTTCCTTTGGCAAAATCGGATAGTGTAATCACGTTTTCTAAACCTTCAGCACCACAAAAACGTGCTTGAGCAAAAGGTAAATCGCGAGAAATACAAAGCACTTTCGTGTTTTCCAGTTCACTTGCTTCTTTGTTAAATCTTCTTACGGAAGCTGCGCAAGTGTCAGTATCTAAACTGGGAAAAATATTTAAAATTAGTTTTGAGCCTTTAAAATCGGCCAATTTTACTTTTGATAAATCAGATTTTATTAAGGTGAATTTTGGTGCTTTGCTTCCAACTTTCGGCAATTTTCCTATTGTTTTTATTGGATTGCCCTTTAATGTTATTTTAGTCATAATTCTTGTTTTTAATTTTAAGTACCAAAGTTAGTTTAAAAAGTTTGAAATTTAAAATTTAAATAATAAAAGTAGGGACAGGTTGCGACCTGTCCGTATATTTAAATTGCGTTAGCGATTGAGCCCTTCGGCTGCGCTCAGGGTAAACTATTTGTTTGAGCTCTTTTTTAGTGGTTTTTACCACTGAAAAAAGCGAGTAGTGAAAGCGCGACCTGAAAGGGAACGCCCAAATTTCAGCCTCAGTTAAAATAAGGTTGTTTTTTTAATTTTGCCTATATTTTTTTAAAGTTTAAAAATGTTTATTGGTTTGGGAATATGAATTTTATGGAAGATTTTACTTTTGCAGATTTTTAATGATGGTTAACTTTCAGGTAATTATTGCTGATTAATTTTTTTATATTTGCGCATCAAAATAAATTTCATTGAACCTTAAAAATTACACATCGGAGTTTAAGAAAAACATAAAATTGGCCACCCCAATTATGGTGGGATCTTTGGGGCATTTATTGGTTGGGTTAATTGATGATATTATGGTGGGAAGGTTGGGGCCTGTTGAATTGGCGGCATCTTCGCTTGGCAATAGTTTGGTTTTTATAGCCCTTTCCATTGGAATTGGTTTTTCTTTAGCTATTACGCCGTTAATAGCTGAGTCGGATGGAGAAGGTGATGTGGAAAAGGGGCGGGGAATTTTTCAGCATGGTGTAATTTTATCCGCTATTTTGGGAATTGTGATGGTTATCATGTTGCTCTTGTTGAAACCTGTTTTGTACCACTTAGACCAACCTGAAGAAGTGGTGATTTTGGCAATTCCATATTATGAAATTGTGGCTTTATCAATGCTTCCTCTTTTGATTTTTCAAGGATTTAAACAGTTTGCGGATGGATTGTCGGAAACAAAATATTCCATGTATGCCACTATAATTACCAATGTTGTAAATGTGGTTTTAAACTTTATGTTAATTTATGGCTTGTGGATTTTTCCAAGATTGGAATTGGTAGGTGCGGCTTTGGGGACATTGATTTCCAGAATAGTTATGGTGGTTTTCCTTTTTCTTGTTTTGAAGAATAAACAAAAATTTGCGGTTTATATGAACCGACTAAAATTTAGGGAATTTAGAAGCAGCATATTTATAAAAATCACAAAATTAGGTTTACCAACAGCCTTGCAAATGCTTTTTGAAGTTGGATTGTTTTCGGCATCTGTTTTATTGGCAGGTACATTTGGCGCATTTCCACAGGCAGCAAATCAAATTGCAATAAAAATGTCTTCAACTACTTTTATGATTGCGGTTGGAATTGGCGCGGCAGCAACCATTAGAGTCGGAAATCAAAAAGGATTGGGTAATTATTTGGAATTGCGGCGTATCGCTTTTTCAAACTTCTTTTTAATATTGATTGTAATGTCTATATTTACAGTTGGATTTATTATGTTGAAAGATATTTTGCCGTGGATGTTTACCGATAATTTAGAAGTTATCGGAATTGCGTCTAGCCTTTTGATTATTGCAGCTATTTTTCAGTTGTCGGATGGCGTTCAAGCAGTTATTTTAGGTGCTTTACGCGGATTACAAGATGTAAATGTACCTTCTGTACTGACGTTTATTGCATATTGGATTATTGGATTTCCGGTATGTATTTATTTTGGCAAAATTTTAGATATGGGTACCATTGGCATCTGGATTGGCTTGTTGACTGCTTTAACAAGTTCCGCAATTATGTTGTTTTTAAGATTTAACTATTTATCGAAAAAATTAATACAAGAAAAACATGAACTTACCTAAATTTTTATTGGGAGACAATACTGATCATATGGATGCAATTTTTGTGGTGCATACTGAGTTTCCGAGATTTGTTATCAATTTGGTAGATGATGAAATTGAATGGTTTGAAGATTTGCAGGGAGATGACGAAGAGGAACTTGCCGAAATAGTTTCCGGTTTAATTGAAGAAGCCACTGCATTTTACGACATGGAAATGGAGCGTTATGAAACTGAATAAATGGCCTTTTTTTAACGAATAAATAGTCTAAAAAACTATTTGTTTTTTTTTGTTTTTTTTGCAGACTCCACCAATTCAAGTTTGCTTAATGTGGTTTTTGTAGTAAAAAAACCGTAATTTATAAAAGCATTATTTTTTTCTATCTTTTCAATTGTTCCGGTTGAATTTGATCCGGTAATTTTTATTTTATCATTGATTTTAAAAACGTAATCCGATTTTTGTTTTGCCGTTTTTATAGCTTCCTTCTGTTGAGTTTCCCTTACTTTTACAACTTCAACCATCACTTCAATTTCTGTGGTTTTAAGTTTTTCTTGCTCTTGTTGTTTTTCAACCTTTATTTTTTCTTTTTTTGTGACCGGTTTTATCGAATTCTTTTTCAAAAATTTTGTTTTCTCATTTGCGAGCCAGTTGTTAAAAGCTGTGGTGAGCTCTTTTTTATTGTTTGTTTGAAAATATTTGTTCACCAGTTCATTAATTTTTCTTCCGTAAGCAAGCATTTTCTGATTGCTGTCATATAATTCCTGAAAGTTTTCTAATTTCTCCTGAATTTTTTGTTGTTTCTCGGTTAAATTATCAGATTGTTCTATGGCTTTCGACTTTTCTTTTTCTAGTGTTTCAGAGGTTTTCTGCAATATGTTTCGCTCTTGCTGTAATTTTGAAATGGTTTTGTCTAACCTCACTTTTTCAACTTTTACCCGTTTTTTGGCCTTGTTGATTAAACTAAACGGGATTCCGTTTTTTTGTGCAACTTCAAAAGTAAATGAACTTCCTGCCTGCCCAATAAACAATTTAAACAAAGGCAGCAGTGTTTTTTCGTCAAATTGCATGTTGGCATTCACCACATTTTCCAATTCACTTGCTAAAACTTTTAAATTGGCATAATGCGTTGTAATAATTCCGAATGCCTTTTTTTCGTAAAAT
Source organism: Flavobacteriaceae bacterium (assembly GCA_016649745.1). Lineage (GTDB taxonomy): Bacteria > Bacteroidota > Bacteroidia > Flavobacteriales > Flavobacteriaceae > Lutibacter. Next base: position 23,206 of record JAENXD010000001.1, read on the forward strand.
TCTTCCAAAAATATTTCTGCCAGTGCACCGCCCAATTCGGGATCGCTTCCGGTTCCGAATTCATCAATTAAAAACAGGGTTCTGTCATTGCATTTACGTAAAAAATCACGCATGTTTTTTAAACGATAACTGTAGGTGCTTAGTTGATTTTCAATGGATTGATTGTCGCCAATATCAGTCAGTATATTTTCAAAAAAACAAGTTTCCGATCGAAAATGAACAGGAATTAACAATCCGCTTTGCAGCATCACCTGTAGCAAACCAATGGTTTTAAGCGTAATACTTTTTCCGCCGGCATTAGGGCCGGAAATCACAATTATTTGCTGATGGGGATTTAATTCCAATGTTTGCGGATATGTTCCCAATCCTTTTTCCTTATTATTCAACAATAAAATAGGGTGAAAGGCATCTTTTAAAAAAACCTTCTTTTCTGAAGAAATTTTAGGCAAACAGGCGTTAATTGTTGTTGCATATTTTGCTTTTGCCCCAATTACATCAAGTTTTATGAGATATTTTTGATATTCAATTAAATCGGGAACAAATTCTCGTGTTGAATTGGTCAGTTCTTTTAGAATTCTTACAATTTCCTGATGCTCATCGTACGACAGGTTTTGTAATTCCCTGGCAAATTGCAACGTGGCTTCCGGAGCAATAAATACAATGCTTCCTGTTTTTGAAGTTCCCAGCAAACTACCTTTCACTTTTTTTCGATGCATCGCCTGCACAGCTAAAACACGCTGATTGTCGATAACGGATTCGCGTATTTCATCTAAATAACCAGCAGCGTTGCAATGATTTAAAGCTTTATTAAAACTTGTGCCAATTTTGGAACGAATCGAATTAATTTCGCCGCGTAATTGTTTTAACAAAACTGAGGCATTTTCGTGCACTTCAGCAAAAGGCGTAATAATTGTGTTTATGTTTTCAACCAGTTCTTTTTGGGTTTCAATTTCTTCTGAAAATTTAAAAAGTGCGGGATAGATCATCTTAAATTTATTAAAAAACTTAAGCAATTCAATAACTGTAGTCGCGTTGTTTGTTATTTTTAAAAAAGAAGCAGGTTCAAGGTAGCTATTTTCAATTTTTAAGAGGTGAATTTCCTTCTGAATATCATCAAAATAATGACTTGGAATTCGGTTGTCATTTTCCAGTGAAGAAAAGTATTCATTTACTTTTAGCAATTCCGGAAGCAGTATTTCTTTAGATTTTAAAGGTCTTATTTGTAGGGAAGCTTCCTTTCCTAATTCAGAAATACAATAGCTGCTTACCTTTTTTAAAACGGTAAAAAATTCTAAATCTGTTAATGTTTTTTCTGAAATACTATTCATAAATTGCGTTACTTTTGAAAACTTAGACAAAAGTATAAATTAAAGACAAACATAAGCAGTGAATTTAAAAATTACCGACAGTTGGAAAAACATATTGCAAGCGGAGTTTGAAAAGCCTTATTTTGAGCAACTTATCAATTATGTAAAAGAAGAATATGCCATAAATAAGTGCTATCCTGAACCAAATCAAATTTTTGAAGCATTTAATTTATGCTCTTTTGAGGATCTTAAAGTCGTAATTATTGGTCAGGATCCTTATCACGGAGAAGGGCAGGCGCACGGATTGTGTTTTTCTGTAAATGAAGGGGTTGCACATCCGCCATCATTAAAAAATATTTTTAAGGAAATTGAGACCGATTTGGCAATTCCATATCCCGAAAGTGGAAATTTAGAGCGTTGGGCAAAAGAGGGCGTACTTTTATTGAATGCAACTTTAACGGTACAATCAAAAAATGCGGGTTCTCATCAAAATAAAGGGTGGGAACAATTTACGGATGCAGTCATTACAATTATTTCAGAAAAAAAGGAACATGTTATTTTTTTATTGTGGGGTGGTTATGCCAAAAAGAAAGGTAAAAAAATTGACCAAAAGAAGCATTGTGTACTCACATGCGGACATCCTTCTCCTTTAAGCGCAAACAGAGGGTATTGGTTTGGGAACAAACATTTCAGCAAAACAAATAACTATTTGAAAAACAATTATTTACCGGTTATAAAATGGTGATTAATATCATATTGTATCTGTGTAATAATGGTTACTTTTACAAAAATTAAATTAAATAAAATGAAAAATAAGATGAAATTATTTACAGTGCTTTTTAGCATCCTAATGTTGGTTAGTTGTAAGGATAAAGGAAACTATTCAAAAATAAATGACGAAACAACAGCCGCTAAATCAGATGTTCATAAAATTGTGGTGAAAGAATCTGTGGATGGCGGAACTTACACCTATTTAAATGTTGATGAAAATGGAAATACCTATTGGATGGCAATACCGAATACACAGGTTAAAGTAGGCGATATTTATTATTATGACGGTGGTATGTTGATGAAGGATTTTGAGAGTAAACAACTTGAAAAAACATTTGATGTAATAACTTTTGCTGAAGGTATAAGAACAACTGAAAAAACAGCTGAAAGTGATCAAGCCAATCCACATGTAAATGCAAATCCTGTATTTAATGTTGACGTAAAAATTGAGAAACCAAAAAACGGAACCTCTTTAGGAGAACTGCTTTCAGATAAAAAATCATTTTCTGGAAAATCTATCATTGTTAAAGGAAAAGTGGTGAAGGTTAATAATGGTATTATGGATAAAAACTGGGTTCATATTGTAGATGGTACAAAGTTTGAAAATAAAGGGGATTTGACAATAACTACGAGTGAATTGGTTAAAGTTGGTGATACAGTAACCTTTAAAGGAAAGATAACTTTGGATAAAGATTTTGGAAAAGGTTATATTTATGCTATTCTACTTGAAGAAGGAGAATTGATTAAATAGGAATTTAATATAATCGAAGCCAGATTGAACAAAAAAAGTGCCGAAAGGCACTTTTTTCATACTAACCAAACTTACTAAGAATGAAAACAAAGGTTACTACTAAGCTTTGTTACATCTTATTTATGGCAATCCATGTGCCAAGATTAGTGATGTTTGGTTAATTTATCGTTAAATCAGAAAAGTTAGAAAGTGAGCTTTTTGAAAGTTAAAAAACGAAGAACCAATAACCTAAAACTAAAAATTATTTCTATTCCAAATGTCGCTGTGCTTTATAAGAAGATCTGACTAAAGCGCCACTTTCAACATATTTAAAGCCCATTGTCAATCCTATTTCTTTATATTTAATAAATTGTTCGGGCGTAATATATTCAATCACGGGCAAGTGTTTTTTGCTTGGTTGTAAATATTGACCAATGGTTAAAACATCAACTTTGGCATTTGCCAAATCTTGCATAGTTTCTATTACTTCATCCTCAGTTTCACCCAAACCAAGCATAATACCCGATTTAGTTCTGCGCTGTCCTTGATCTTTCATATATTTTAAAACTTCCAGACTGCGGTCATATTTTGCCTGTATTCTCACTTCTCTCGTTAATCGTCTTACAGTTTCCAGATTATGGGAAATTATTTCAGGAGCAACCGCTAAAATTCGGTCAATATTGGTTTTATTTCCCTGAAAATCGGGAATTAGGGTTTCAAGCGTAGTGTTAGGATTGGCTCTTCTGATAGCATTAATAGTTTCAGACCAAATAATAGATCCGCCATCTTTTAAATCGTCTCGGTCAACAGAAGTGATTACGGCATGTTTAATTTTCATTAGCTTAATGGAGCGTGCCACTTTTTCCGGTTCTTCCCAATCAACAGTTTCAGGCCTGCCTGTTTTTACACCGCAAAATCCGCACGAACGTGTGCAGATATTTCCTAAAATCATAAAGGTAGCCGTACCTTCTGTCCAACACTCGCCCATGTTCGGACAGCTTCCGCTGGTACAAATAGTGTTTAATTTATATTTATCTACTAAATTCCGTAATTCAGTATATTTTTTTCCAACTGGCAGTTTAACGCGCAACCATGTAGGTTTTTGAATTTTATTTGGCAATGAAGTGGTTTCTTGTGTCATTTTAAATGAAAATAGATTGCAAAAATACAAAGAAATTATAAACTATAAAGATACCAGGAACTAAAACCAATTAAAAACAAAATACCAAACCAACTCAGTATTTTTAGTTGCATTGAAGGTCGCCAAGCCTCGGGCGTATGTTTGCCGGAAATTAAAATATAATTCATGATGGCAAAAAAAGGTGCAGTTAAGAACGATAAAATTGTTGCGATTTTTACTAAGAAACCCATTTCCGACTTAAAGAAAACCAGTATTGAAATGGTGCCAATTGCCAAAAAAACAATCCAAAACCAGTACATATTTTTATACGATTTATCGGTAAGTAAATCGAAAGCCTTTGTCATGGCCCTTGGTGATGCATCCAACGTAGTGATTGTAGTGCTAAACATAGTTGTGAAGGCAGCTGCAGCAATAAAAATATACATTTCCGGTCCTAAATTTTTAGTGTAAAGGGTGATGAGTTGTTCGGAAAATTGAACAGCACCTGAACTAAATGTTTCGCCGGAATTAAACATTACGATGGCACCTAATGCAACAAAGCAAATACCCAGTACTATGGTGCTAAGAAATCCGATGTTAAAGTCAAAAATAGCCTGTTTTACTGTGAATTCATTGGATTTATCTTTTTGTTTTTCCAATGCCCAAAGCGATTGCCAAATAGAGACATCAAGGGGTGCTGGCATCCATCCTAAAAAAGCAATTAAAAATCCGACTTCAACAGTTCCTTTTGGAATAATTTGCACGAAACTCAGTGCATTTGTAGCATTAATAGCCGCCACAATTAAAGCAATAACGGTACTTAATGTTAAGGTAATGACGATTAATTTCATCAATTTGTCGAGCAAATTATAACGTCCAATAATTAATATAGTAAGGCAAATGAGCGTAATTATAATGCTCCAAATTACCGGATTTGTGGTAACTCCGAATAAATTTGCTGCCAACCCAGCTGTTACAACAGTTACTGCTGCCTGAATGGTGAACATTGTAGCCAGATTTAAAATAAAATAGGCAAGCAGTACACCCTTTCCCAGCCTTTTATACCCATCCAATAAACTTTCGCCTGTTGCAGTGGCATATCTTGGACCAAACTGAAAAAAAGGATATTTTATAATATGAATTAAAACCAACGCCCAAACCAATCCGAAACCAAAATCGGCTCCTGCTCGAGTGGATTGCACCAAATGAGAAACTCCAATTGCAGCTCCGGCAAAAAGAATGCCCGGACCTAATTTTTTAAGCCAATTGGATTTCTTTGAAATCAACTTTTAGTAGATTTTTTAATGATTTCTGCCAATAATTTTTTCGCTCTTGATAACTTTATTTTGATGTTACCAATAGGTTCATTTAATACTTCGGCCATCTCCTTATAACTCATTTCCCTAAAATACCGCAGATTTATAATTTCCTGATAATGTGGTTTTAACTGCTTTAAATAGTTTAGTAATTGTGCTAAATTTTGATCGATGATTAGCTGATCTTCAGCAGATGGAGTTTCATCTGAAATTTTATACGCCTCCGATTCCTTTTTGTCTATTGAAATGGTTTCTGTACGTTGTTTTCTCAAATGATCTAAAAAAATATTTTTTGAAATTGAAATCAGCCATGTTTTAAAATTGTAACTTTCGTTATATAAATCAATTTTATCAAACGCTTTTGAAAAGGTTTTTATGGTGATGTCTTCGGCTTCGTCTTCGTCTTCAACTTTTGACAATTGAAAACGGTAAACATCACTCCAATAAGTATTTAGCAATGTGTTAAAAGCCTTTTGATCTTTTTTTCTTGCTTTTTCAATTAAATCGGCAATATCATTGTTTTTTTTTACCAATGTGTGGGTTTTGAAATCATATTTTTTATAAAGATAAACATTTGTATCAAAATTAAAAATATTTCGAAAAAGGGAATAAGCAGTATTAAATCGCTTTCATTTAATTTTTTTGCAGAGAAGCCAACAACCAAATACAAAAACAGGATTCGCACAAAAACCAAAATTGCAACAAGCTGCCAATTATAAAGCAAACATAAAAGAGTAATACCCAAAATCCAAAATAACAATTGTGAGCTGAAAAACAAGCCCAGTAAAAATTTATGTGCAGGCTTATATAAGGATGCAGTTGAAATATGCCTTCTTTTTTGATGAATCCAATCTTTAAATTTTGTTTTTGGGACAGATTCGGTAAAGCTATTTTGTGTACCGGAAATAGCGGTGTTTTCTTTTGTTGCCACTTGGTTAATAAATAAATCGTCATCGCCCGATTTAATATGCATATGATTTGCGAAACCGTTTATCATAAAAAAAATCGATTTTGTATAGGCTAAATTTCGGCCAACGCCCATATAGGGAATGCCTGTTTTTGCATAGCCAAAATATTGAATGGCGGTCAATAGGCTTTCAAACCGAATAAGTTTATTCAGCCATGATTTTTTTATTTTTTTATAAGCGCCATAACCCAATACAATTTGATGTTCAGTACTGAAATTATTGACCATTTCGGTTATCCAGTTTTCGGAAACAGGAATACAGTCGGCATCCGTAAACAATAAATGTTCATTGGTGGCCGCTTTAATTCCTAAGGTAAGTGCATATTTTTTACTTCCCCAAAATTGCTCATTTTCCAAAACATTTACAATTTTAATATTTAGTGATGTTTCTTTTTTAAACTGCTCCATAACCTTTAATGTACGATCTCGGGAGCAATCATTAATCAACACCAATTCAAAATGTTTATAATTTTGTTTTAGGAAAAGCGGTAGATTTTCAGTTAAGTTTTTCGCCTCATTTTTAGCGCAAATAATGACTGAAACAGGCAGATTAAAGTTGTTTTCGGATGGTTTTATTTTAGAAAAAGAAAAAGAGCCAAAAATGAAAATGTAATAAATAAACTGAATACAAAAAATTACTATAAAAGCAATAAATAGATATTCGAGCATATCTTATTTATTTTCACATTGATCAGGCAATCTTCCGCAGTATCCGCAGGCTTGTCCGTCTTTATTTAAATGTGGATTTTGACTTGCACAGGTTCCCGCAAATTTGCCGTCTTTTTTCGCCCAAAGTTTAATTGCTAATCCGGCAATACCAATGGCTAATAGGACAATTGTAATTAAAATTAGTTTCATAAAAAATATATTATTATGCAAAGATACAGATTTATCATCGATGTATAAATAATGAATTACATAATTTTTTTATTGAATTAAATATAATAAAACATAGTAATATTTGCATTGTTAAGAAATTATACACTAATAATTAGCGACATAACTTTGTTTTGTGGAAAAAAGTTATTATATTGGCAATCAATTAATATTTGAATTTTTTAAAATTTATTGTTTAATAACCATCTAAAACTTTAAGAATTATAAAAATTAATTGAATTAATAAATATTAATTGGTTTTTTTACCAGAAGACTCGTCCATTTGCATTAAATAGACGAGTCTTTACTTTTATAAAAACAAGTTTTATTTTTTTACAAGTTCTTCTTGAACATTAGTTGGCACCAATTCAAAATTTGAAAATTTAGTGCTAAAACTTCCTCGGCCTTGCGTAATGGAACGCAACGTTGTTGAATATTTATACATTTCCGCTAAAGGTGTCTTGGCTCTGATGGTTTGATATTTGCCTTCACTGTCCATCCCTAAAATGATGGATCTGCGCGATTGTAAATCCGTCATGACATTCCCCATTAATTCTTCGGGAACTTTTACGGAAAGTTCATTAATTGGTTCCAATAATTTAGGTTTGGCATTTAAAAAGGCCTCTTTAAAAGCATGAGCTCCAGCAATTTTAAATGAAATGTCATTAGAATCCACCGCATGCATTTTACCGTCAAAAAGCATGACCCTAACGTCTCTGGCATAAGATCCGGTTAAAGGACCTTCTTCCATGACTTCTAAAATTCCTTTTAAAACAGAAGGCAAATAACGCGCATCAATTACACCGCCAACAATACAGTTATAGAATATTAATTTTCCGCCCCAATCCAGACTAATTTCTTCTTTTCCTCTTACGTTAAATCCTTCAGGTTCCGGCATACCTTCAAACCAAGGCTCTATTTTAATATGGACTTCTCCAAACTGACCTGAACCTCCAGATTGTTTTTTGTGTTTATAACTCGTTGTTGCCGAACGTTGTATGGTTTCTCTATAGGCAATTTTAGGTTGTTCAAAAACTGCTTTTATGCCGTAAGTGTTTTGTAAAACCCAGTCAATTGTTGCTAAATGCAATTCACCCTGACAGGATAAAATAAGTTGTTTTAACTCTGGTGAATACTTAACGACTACGGTTGGATCCTGACTATGAATCTTTTTAAGCGCTTCGTTTAGTTTTTCATCATCGTTTTTATCAAAAGCTCTTACAGCTTTAGTAATTCTTGCTTCAGGATAATCAATAGGTTTTATGGTAATGCCACAGCCTTTTGTTCTTAGTGTGTCATTTGTTTCGGTAAATTTTAATTTTAAAGTGGCTCCAATATCTCCGGCACTTAATTTTTCAACCAAGTCCCGATTTTTGCCATCCATAATATATAGCTGATTTACGATTTCAATTTCATCGTTTCTGGAATTTTCCAGCTTGTCATTTTGTTTAATTTCACCCGATTTTACCTTAAAGAAACTAATTTGTCCCAAGTTAGGTTCAAACACCGTCTTAAAGATAAAAAGTACGGTAGGTGTATTAACTTTACATTCAATAGGTTTGCCTTCAACACTTTGTTCAGTTTTTAAATCGGCTGCAGATGGGGCAACATTGTCAATAAATCCCATTAAACGTCCAGTTCCCATATCATTTAAAGCTGAAATACAAAATACAGGAAATAATTCATGATTTAGCATTCCTTTTTTAATTCCTTCGCGCATTTCATCTTCATTAAGCGTGCCTTTATCAAAATAAAGTTCCATCAAATTTTCATCATTTTCAGCAGCTTTTTCAATCAACTCATTTTGCAGTTCAGCGGCCTGTTCTATTTGATTGGCAGGAATTTCCAATTTTTCAGGTTTTCCTCCTTGAGGTCCAAATTTATACATTTTCATTTTTAGTACATCAATAATGCATTGAGCGCCATCAACAACCAACGGATATTGCACTTTAACTACATTTTTACCCACCAATTCAACAATGCTTTTATAGCTTTCATCAAAATCTGCGCTTGGATGGTCTATTTGGTTGATGACAAATAAGGTTGGGCGAGAAAATCGGTCTACATAATCCCATATTATTTCTGTGCCAACTTCAACACCGTATTGTGCATTAATTACCATTACAACAGAGTCGGTGACATGCATTGTTGAAGCAATTTCACCAATGTAATCATCTAAACCGGGAGTGTCAATAATGTTTATTTTGTAGTTGCGCCATTCTGTGTGAAGTGGTGTGGCAAAAACGGAAGTTTCTCTTTCATGTTCTATTGCGTGGTAGTCGGAAACAGTGTTTTTATTTTCAACACTACCACGGCGGCTGACTAATCCGGCTTCAAAGAGCATCGTTTCTGCAAATGTTGTTTTGCCACTTTTATGGGCACCAACAAAAGCAACGTTTTTAATGTGTTTGTCATCGTATATTTTCATAATTCAATGGTTTTTATTAAAAGTTTTATAAAAGTACAAACTTTTTCAATTAAAAATATGACTTATGTTAGGGTTTTTTTAAAAGCGTTTTAATTATTAATTAAGGTTGAATATATTGGTTTAAGGTTTCAGGCTGTCTATTTTACAGTTCAGCTGAAATAAACGACAATTGGGGAAGTAATTTTTTTTCAATTCCATGAAACTTCGCAAATTTGATCTATAAAACAACAATAACCTTAAAAAACAAAAAGTATGCAACATTTAATTTTAGCGCTCTCATTATTAATTTCATCAATGATTTTTGCACAAACAACAACCAATAAATTAGAAGAAGGAATTTCAGTTACGGCATCAGTGGTAAATGCATTAAGTGATAAAGGAACAGTGAAATTTGCTTTTTATAATGAAGAAAATTTCATGAAACAGCCAATTTACGCTAAATCGGCTTCTGTTGAAAATGGAAAAAGCACCGTCTTATTTGAAAATGTTCCGCAGGGAATTTATGCTATTCTTTGTTTTCAAGATGCAAATGGCAACAACAGAATGGATTTTGAGCAAAATGGCATGCCAAAAGAAAATTACGGAGCGTCAAATAATATTATGACTTATGGTCCGCCGGAATTTGATAGTTCAAAATTTGAAGTTACAGATGAAGATTTAACTTTAGAAATTAAATTCTAAATTGCAGTGGTTAAAATGCAAATAAGCGATAATGAATTTCAACCTAAAATATTTAATAAAAGTAACGGTAATATTAACCTTCATCGTATTTGTAACTGAACGTTTTTTGTCTAATGGCGGATTTAATTTGCCCATAAATGAATTATTTTTGGTGCTTAGTATTCATTTTATGTATGCTTTAACATTAACAGCACTTAACGGTTACTTTTCTAATGCTTTAGAAAGTAAATTTGATTGGAAAGAGAACCCAAAAAAAAGATTGATTATTGGTGCCTCGGGTTCGGTTTTACTTACAATGGTTGGTTTGGCAGTATTAAGATTTGTAACACTTGTTATTATTTTAGGTAAACCCATAGAAAGTTTTTTAAACGATCCAAATGCAAAAAGCTATTATACCTTTGGTTTAGTGATAACTTTAATAATAAGTTTGGTATTTCACGCTATATTTTTTTATAAAGCATTAACCGAGAAAAAAGTAAATGAACAGCAAATAGTTGCCAAAACAGAAACAGCCAAGTACGAATCTCTAAAGAGCCAAATAGATCCTCATTTTTTGTTCAACAGTTTAAATGTGTTAACTTCATTAATAGGTGAAAACCCTAAGTCGGCCGAAAAGTTTACCACAAAACTATCAAAAGTGTATCGGTATGTTTTAGAACAAAAAAACAAAGATTTAATTGAATTGGATGAAGAATTACACTTTGCAAAAACGTATATGGAATTGTTGAAAATGCGGTTTGAAAATGGGGTAACCTTTGAAATTCTTGAAAAATCAAGTGATCCAGAATATAAAATTTTGCCGTTATCGTTACAATTATTATTAGAAAATACGATAAAACACAATGTGGTTTCTGAAGAAAATCCGCTGAAAGTAACCATAACGGAAGAAAATGGATATTTGGTGGTTTCAAATAACTTTAGCCCTAAAACCATTATGGAAAACGGGACTAAAGTAGGTTTAAGAAATATTATTGACAGGTATCATTTAATTACCTTAAAAAAAGTTTTGATTGAAAAAACCGCTGAAAATTTCATAGTTAAATTGCCATTATTAACTCAAAAAATAAAAACAGTGAACGCAATAGACACACAACAAAATAATAAATATATAAGAGCAGTGGAGCGGGTAGAGGAAATTAAAGGATTTTATTCGAGTTTAATCGCTTATTGCATTGTAATTCCTTTTTTAATTTTCATTTATTTTAAATATACGCCAAATTCCATTCAATGGTTTTGGTTTCCGGCACTTGGTTGGGGTATTGGGCTTATATTTCAAGGATTCAAGGCGTTTAATTATAACCCAATATTAGGAAGTGATTGGGAAGAGCGAAAAATACAAGAATATATGAATGAAGAAGATAAACAATACTGGGAATAAAAGCCCCCTAACCCCCAATGGGGGAATTTGGTTGAAAGGTGCTGGTGGTTAAGCGGAGTCGAAACCATTATAATCTAAAGCCTTAAACTAAAAAGAAGAAGTAAAAAATAGGTAAATATTAAGCACCAAATACCAAATACTAGTTACCAGATACCCATTTAAAATTAAAAAAAAACAAAAAAATGAAAACTTATTATACCGAAGAAGATAAATATATTAGAGCAAAGAAAAAAGTTGATAATTTAAAAGGCTTTTATTCAAATTTGCTGTCATATTGTTTAATAATTCCTTTTTTAATTTTTATAAATCTAATGACCTCTCCAAACCATTTGTGGTTTTGGTGGCCTATGATTGGTTGGGGAATAGGAATTATTTTTCATGCATTTGGCGTATTTAACCATAGAATTGGTTTTGGGAAAGAATGGGAAGAACGAAAAATTAAAGAGTTGATGGATGAAGATAGAAACAATAAATATTAAAAAGATGGACAATTATACAGAAGAACAAAAATATGTAAGGGCTAAAAAGAAAGTGAAATCAATAAAGGGTTTTTATATACATTTAATGGTTTATCTTTTGGTAAATGGGTTTATTTTACTCTCAAAAGCATTGTCAGATGGAGGATGGGAAGTTTTTTGGGAATGGCAATCGTATAATACGCCTCTATTTTGGGGAATTGGATTGGCTTTTCATGCCTTTGGAGTGTTTGGAATGGATATTATTTTAGGGAGAGACTGGGAAAATCGTAAAATAAAAGAAATGATGGATAAAGATAAACGAGATATTTGGGAATAATTAACTGCTATTTTGAATAAACTTCAAAAATTATAAGTAATGTATGAATAAACAAACCAAATTGATAATTCTATTTTTTTGTAGTTTAAAACTGATTTTACATTTAATAGCAGATAGTCATTCAGGATTTCAAGGAGACGAGTTATTGCATATTGAAACTGGCAAACATCTTGCATTTGGTTTTATGGAATTTCCACCGTTAATTGCCTTATTCGCGTTCATTCAAAATCTATTTCAATCAAATACTGTTTATATTCATCATCTTTTTTCTCACATAGCATCATTGCTTATTATTATTTATGTTGCTAAAATTACTATTGAATTAGGTGGGAGAAACAAAGCTGTTTTTTTAGTTTTATTGGCTATAATTATTGCACCTGGTTTTGAGCGTTCACAGCAACTTTTTCAACCTGTAGTTTTTAGTCAATTATTTTGGGTTTTGGCATTTTATCAATTAATACGTTTTGTGAAATACCTTGATAAAAAAGCATTATGGTATCTCACTGTATTTTGTATTTTCGGTTTCTTAACAAAATATGATTCTATCTTTTTTCTTTTTGGGTTGTCTTCTTTATTGCTTTTTAAAAAAACAAGAACTGCGTTAATAGCGCAAAAGTTTTGGATAAATAGTATTGTATTCTTGCTATGTATTTTACCAAATATTATTTGGCAATACATTAATGATTTTCCACTATTGCAAATGACAAATCGGCTTTATAACACTCAATTGGGAAAAATAGGTCGTCTTGATATTTTGAAAGATTTAGCAATGGCTATTAATCCTATTACAGCACTATTACTGATAATTCCTGCGCTATTATACATAATAAGATCAAAAGATAGTAAGCTCGTCGGTATACTTTCAACCGCCATTGGATTGTCCTTTTTATTGCTTTTATTCAAAAATGGCAAGTCGTATTATTTCTTTCCCATTATTTTAACAATACTTCCATTTGGAGCCATATTTTGGGAACAAATTGTTATTGATAAAAGAAAATGGGCAATGTATCCTATTTCTATTTTATTGATTTTAAGTGCTGTTTTAATTCCTTTTGGAATGCCGATTTATAGTTTTAGTCGTTATCTTGATAAAGTATATCCTTATGAAAAAAAGGACATTGAAGGTGGTAAATTTGGCGTGAAATACGATGAGTATTACACTCAGGAAAAATGGAAAATAACCATGCAAGACTTAAAATCGGTTTATGATAGTTTACCCAATAATGAAAAAAAAGATTGTTTAATTTGGGGTAAACATTATGCGCAGGCAGGAGCTGTAAATTTGTTCAGAAAATCCTATAATCTTCCCAAAGCATTTTCTTATCATGGGAGTTTTTATAGTTGGACACCTAAAGGAAAAATGCCCAATACTGTTATAGCCTTGAGTTATCAAGTTGGAGATTTTTTTAAAACTTACTTTGAAGACGTAACTTTGGTTAAAACAATATACAACCCGTTTTCATATAACGAAGAAGAACTTTATCAGAAAATTTATATTTGCAGAAAACCTAAACAAGATTTCAAAAAAATGAAACAGCTATTTGAGTTAAGAATTTTTGAATAAAATAAATCTAATAAAATTTCAATTTAAATAACTTGCAAAAGAAATGTTTCTTAAAAAATAAATACAATGAAAGTAGTAATTATTGAAGATGAAAAGCCAGCCGCAAGAAGATTGAGCAGGATGTTGAATGAATTTGGGATAGAGCCAATAACCATGCTGCATTCCGTTGAAGAATCCATCAATTGGTTTCTTAATAATGAGCATCCCGATTTATTATTTCTTGACATTCAACTTTCTGACGGGTTGTCTTTTGAAATTTTTGAGGAAGTTGAAATTAAAAGCGCCATCATTTTCACCACAGCGTATGATGAATATGCATTGAAAGCTTTTAAATTAAACAGTGTCGATTATTTGTTAAAACCAATTGACAATGAAGAACTTGAAAATGCAATTGATCAATTTAAAAAGTTGCGTTCCAACACTTCAAAAAACAGTTTGAATATTGAACAAATTAAACATTTGATTACCCCACAATAAAAATTATAAAACGCGATTTACGGTAAAAATAGGCTCCCATATAAAAATGATTTCTGTAGATGCAATTGAATGTTTTTACAGCGAAAATAAAGCGACAAATATTTATACAATTGACAACAGAACTTACCTTATTGAAGATACGCTGGAGCAATTGGAAGATAAGTTAAAACCAAGTATTTTTTTTAGGGTGAGTCGACAATATTTTATCAATATTAATGCCATAAAAGATATTGTTTCTTACTCAAACAGCCGATTAAAAGTGATGCTAAATTCTTTCAAAGATTCAGAAATTATTGTCAGCCGTGAACGCGTTAAAGATTTTAAAACGTGGATTGATAATTAAAAAAGGTAAAAGTGAATTGCCAAAAGGCAATAGGTAAAAGGTAAAAGGTAAAAGTAAAAAGTAAAAAGCAAAGGCAATAGGCAAAAGTAAATAGTTAGAAGTTAAAACTCAAAATGAACCAATACACAAAACAACTCTAGGCACTTTAGGTATTCTAGGCACTCCAAACTTAACCCTCAAAAATCTAATATGCCATATTCTTTATACCGACTGCAAGAAACCTTTTAACAAAATATATTTTTAAATGCTTCATTTTCTTTTTGTTATAATAAAATAAATTAAGTAAATTTGCACTCCTTTTAACGAGAGCAGATTTTAAAAGGGATGAGAAAAAAAATAATGTAAACCAACTCTTTGCGTTATTATCGTTTAAAAATCTGAATGACAATAAGATACAAATAATTATCATCAGCAAATATGTCTGAAGAAACAAAAAAAACTGAAGAGCAAAATGATGCTACTGAAGTAAATCAAACAGCGGCGAAAGCCCAAACAGAAACTCCAAAAGAAGTTACGGAAACAGTTGAAGCTCCAAAAGCTAAAAAAGTACCTGAAGAAGCGGTAGCTGAAGTTCCAAAAGCTGAAAAAGAAACCACTGAAGAAGTAGTAGAAACAGTTGAAGCTCCAAAAGCTAAGAAAGTGGCTGAAGAAGAAGTAGTTGCAGCTCCAAAGGCTCCAAAAACACCAAAAGCTGAAAAAGAAACGACTGAAGAAGTAGCAGAAACAGCTGAAGCTCCAAAAGCTTCAAAAGAACCAAAAGCTGAAAAAGTTGCTAAAGAAGAAGTAGCAGAAACAGTTGAAGCTCCAAAAGTTGTAAAAGTAAATCCGGAAGAATTTTTAGCAAATTTTGACTGGCACATGTACGAAGAAGGTATTGAAGCTGTTGACGCAGAAAACTTAAAAGCCTTTGAAGCAGCATTGGATGTTACTTTAGGAATAGTTAGTGAGCGTGAAGTAATTGAAGGTATTGTTATAAGAAAAACAGACCGTGAAGCAATCATTGACATTAATGCAAAATCTGAAGGCGTTATTTCATTAAATGAATTTCGTTACAACCCAAATTTAGCCGTTGGAGACAAGGTTGAAGTTTTGGTTGATAAAAGAGAAGACAATACCGGTCAATTGGTATTATCTCACAAAAAAGCAAGAGTTATTAAAGCTTGGGATCGTGTAAATAATGCCCACGAAACTGGTGAAGTGGTTAACGGGTTCGTTAAATGCAGAACTCGTGGCGGTATGATTGTAGATGTTTTTGGAATTGAAGCATTCTTACCAGGTTCACAAATTGATGTGAAACCAATTAGAGATTACGATCAATATGTTGAAAAAACAATGGAATTCAAAGTGGTGAAAATCAACCATGAATTTAAAAACGTTGTGGTTTCGCATAAAGCACTTATTGAAGCTGATATTGAGATTCAAAAGAAAGAAATTATTGGTAAATTAGAAAAAGGTCAAGTATTGGAAGGTGTTGTTAAAAACATTACTTCATATGGCGTTTTTGTTGATTTAGGTGGTGTTGATGGATTAATTCACATTACAGATTTATCTTGGTCAAGAATCAATCACCCAAGTGAAGTAGTTGAATTAGATCAAACCTTAAATGTTGTAATTCTTGATTTTGATGATGAGAAAACCAGAATTCAATTAGGATTAAAACAATTAAACAAACATCCTTGGGAAGCACTAGACGAAAATATTAAAGTTGGTGATACTATAAAAGGTAAAGTAGTAGTTATCGCTGATTACGGTGCTTTTATTGAAGTGTCTAAAGGTGTTGAAGGATTAATTCACGTTTCTGAAATGTCTTGGTCAACCCATTTACGTTCAGCTCAGGATTTTGTGTCCGTTGGTGACGAAGTGGAAGCTCAAGTATTGACTTTAGACAGAGACGAAAGAAAAATGTCTTTAGGAATTAAACAATTGCATCCAGATCCTTGGACTAATATTGCAGAAAAATATCCTGTAGGTTCAGTTCACACTGGAACAGTTCGTAATTATACAAACTTTGGTGTTTTTGTTGAATTGGAAGAAGGTATTGACGGTTTGGTTTATATTTCTGATCTTTCTTGGACTAAGAAAATCAAACACCCATCAGATTTCGTTTCTGTAGGTGATAAATTGGAAGTTCAAGTCTTAGAGTTAGATGTTGAAGGACGTAAATTAAATTTAGGTCACAAACAAACCAATGAAAACCCTTGGGATGCTCATGAAGAGAAATTTACAATCGATTCAATTCACGAAGGAACTGTAAAAGATAAAAGCGATAAAGGATTAATAGTATCATTGGAAGATGGTGTTGAAGCTTTTGTTCCTAGTCGTTTCATCGTAAAAGAAGATGGTACGAAATTAGCAAAAGGAGATGTTGCTCAGTTCAAAATAATTGAATTCAACAAAGAATTCAGACGAATTGTAGCTTCACATACCTCAATTTTTAAAGCTCAAGAAGAGAAAAATATTAAAGCTGCCCAGCAAAAAACTGATTCAGCAGAAAAAACGACTCTTGGCGATTTAGGTGGCGATCTTGCTGCATTAAAGAAAAAAATGGAAGGCGGGAAATAATCTTAATTTCATTTAAATAATAAAAAGCTGTATCAATTTGATACAGCTTTTTTCGTTTTATTACAACTATAAAAATTATCTTTGTTGCACTAAAATTAAGTGATGGTACTAATTAAATCAATTTCAGGAATAAGAGGAACAATTGGAGGAAAAGTAAGTGATAATTTAACCCCAATTGACACCGTTAAATTTGCCGCAGCATATGGTATGTGGCTTAAAAACCATACAGGTAAAGAAGAACTTACCGTTATTTTGGGCAGAGATGCCAGAATTTCAGGTAAAATGGTAAGCAGTTTGGTTGGAAATACTTTGGTTGGATTAGGAATAAATGTCACTGATATTGGATTGTCTACCACGCCAACAGTAGAAGTTGCTGTTACACTTGACGCCGCAGACGGTGGCATTATTATTACCGCCAGCCACAATCCCAAACAATGGAATGCCTTAAAGTTGCTAAACAATAAAGGAGAATTTTTAAGTGCTTTAGATGGGGAAGAAGTTTTGGCAATTGCGGAAAATGACGCTTATGTTTTTTCAGAAGTAGATAATTTAGGTCGTTTTAGGAAGAAGCCAAATTACATCAATAAACATATTAGGGAAGTTTTGAATTTGGAATTGGTAAATATTGAAGCCATAAAAAAAGCAAAATTTAAAGTGGTAGTTGATGCCGTTAACTCAACCGGCGGTATTGCAATTCCTGCTTTATTGGAAAAATTAGGCGTTGAATGTGTTGAATTGTATTGCGAACCTAACGGCGAATTTCCACACAATCCTGAACCTTTAAAAGAGCATTTAACCGATATCTCAGAACTTGTGGTTAAAGAAAAAGCTGATTTAGGAATTGTGGTTGATCCTGATGTAGACAGGCTTGCGCTTGTTTGTGAAGATGGCTCCATGTTTGGTGAAGAATATACCTTGGTTGCCTGCGCCGATTATGTGTTGGGAAAAACCAAAGGAAATACCGTGTCCAATTTGTCATCTTCAAGAGCTTTAAGAGATGTCACTTTAAAGCATGGAGGTAAGTATAAAGCAAGTGCTGTTGGTGAAGTAAATGTGGTTGCTTTAATGAAATCAACAAATGCAATTATTGGAGGAGAAGGAAATGGCGGCATTATTTATCCGGAATCTCATTATGGTAGAGATTCTTTGGTAGGCGTTGCCTTATTTTTATCGCATTTAGCCACGTTAAAAATATCTTGTAAACAATTAAGAGACCGTTATCCTACTTATTTTATGAGTAAAAATAAAATTGAATTAACACCTCAAATTAATGTTGACAACATTTTAAGCACCATAGCTTCAAATTATAAAAATGAAGATGTTATTACTATTGATGGCGTAAAAATTAATTTTGAAACTGAATGGGTACACCTTCGAAAATCGAATACAGAACCAATTATCAGGATTTATACCGAAAGTACTTCGCAACAAAGTGCCGATGACTTGGCAAACAGATTTATAAAGGAAATAGAGTCCATAATTATAAAATAAAAAATGAAATGAAAAATTTAATATTAACCGTACTCTTTTTAAGCAGTACCCTTGGTTTTTCACAAGAAGCAGTAAAATCTCAAGACCTAAATTATAATGATGCAGGACCTAATAAAGGGAAAGTTTTTGTGTACTGGGGATGGAACAGAGGACATTATTCAACTTCAGATATTAGGTTTAAAGGATCTGATTATGATTTTACATTAAATAATGTTAAAGCGGATGATAAGCCAAAACCTTTTGGAATTTATTATTTAAAGCCAAATGAATTAACAATACCGCAAACCAATTTTAGGGTAGGTTATTTTTTCAAAGAAAATTATACCATTTCTTTAGGCCTTGATCATATGAAATATGTAATGCGCAATGATCAAACTGTAAAAATCGACGGTACTATTAATACAGGAGGTGAATTTGACGGAACTTATAATAATGACGATATTGTATTAACTGAAGATTTTTTAACTTTTGAGCATACCGATGGTTTAAACTACATAAATGCTGAAGTTAGCAGATTTGATAATTTGGATAATTGGTTGAAATTCCCAGTTAAAAATATTGACATTAATTTAACTGAAGGCGTTGGAGTAGGTGTATTGTATCCTAAAACAAATACTACTTTGTTAGGTAAAGAAAGGTATGATGAGTTTCATGTCTCAGGATATGGGATATCGGCTCATGTGGGATTAAATATTACGTTTTTCAAATACTTTTTTATCCAATCTAATTTTAAAGTAGGTTATATAAATATGCAAGATATTAGAACTACAAATGATAAAGTAGATTCCGCATCGCAACACTTTACTTTTATTGAAAATATGTATGTTTTTGGTGCTAAATTTAATCTAACGAAATAACTGAAGTTTTGGCTCCTGACTTATTAATTATCAGTTATTTTGGAGCCTTATTCATGTGTTTGAAGCGTTTATGTGTCCAAAAGTAGTATGCGGGTTCTTCATGTATTTGATCTTCCAAATTTCTGAGATAAATATCGGTTAATTCAAAATCATTATATTTTTTTGAATTATTGGTAATTAAGCTGAAAGTACTTTCGTAATAGCCGCGTTTTATTTTACTTGTTTTTATATAAACAATATTTAAATCGTACTTTTTTGCCAAGGTTTCCGCCCCGGTATGAACAGGAACTTTAATGCCTAAAAAGTTCGCCCAATATAGCGTTTTTTGAAGTTGTGGAGATTGGTCACTTAATAAACCATAGATTGATTGAACTTTGTTCATGTTGTTTTTAAGAATTGAACGCACTATTTTTGGTGCTTCAATTAAGGAAACACCAAATTTTTCTCTTGAGTTTAAAATTCTTTTATTAAAATAAGGATTGTTTATTTTAGTATACGCCGCATAACATTTATAATTAACAAATGAACCCAAACCAACTTCCCATTCCCAATTAGCGTAATGTGAACTGATAATAATAATGCTTTTGCCGTCTTTATATAATTCTTGTAAAAAGTCAATATTGGCATATTTGTAACGCTTATCCATTTCTTTTTTGGACATAGTGAATAATTTTATCATTTCAATAAAAACATCAACAAAATGGCGGTAAAAATTTTTACAGATTCCAACAATTTCTTCATCAGTTTTTTCCGGAAAAGCCAATCTCAAATTATTGAACACCACTTTTTTTCGGTAGCCGATTACGTAATAAACCAGCAAATAAACAACATCTGAAATAGCGTATAAAACGCGAAAAGGCAACATGGAAATAAGCCAAATTACCGGATAAACCAATATGTAAACCAATAAATGCATCATACTGGTGCAAATATCGTATTTAATTTTTGAATATTTTTTGATTGGTGCGTAAACAAGGAAATGGTATCGACATTTTTTTATACTTTCGCTGTTTAAAATTTAAATGCATGAATATAAATATCGTTTTGTTAATAATTATCGCTGCCAATGTGATGATATCCATTAAAGGTTTTAGTGATAACTTATTTTTTGATAAATATAAATTTCAAATAGGCGCCATTATAAGAGGTGAAAAAGTAAGAATGTTTTCATCTGGATTTTTACATGTAGATTATATACATTTGATTTTAAATATGTATGTTTTATATATTTTTGCGCCAATTATTATACTTAAACTGGGTGTCATAAAATTTTTGATTCTTTATTTTGGCAGTTTGGTTGCGGGAAGCGTTTTAACACTCAGTTATCATAAAAAAGAATTGTATTACACCGCAGTGGGTGCTTCAGGAGCCGTCGCGGGTATAATTTATGCCGCAATTTTGTTAAATCCTGATATGACATTATTCATGTTCCCGTTACCAATTCCAATTCCGGGGTATATTTTTGGTATTGGTTACTTGATTTATTCTATTTATGGAATGAAAAATAAAGTGGGTAATATTGGCCATGCAGCGCATTTGGGAGGCTCAGTTGGCGGTTATGCGTTGATGTTGTTGGTATATCCGGAAGTGTTTTCAAACAGTACCTCTACGGTTATTTTATTAGGAATACCCATTGTCTTATTATTGGTATTCGGAAAAAGATTCTTATAAAAAAAACCAAACTTTCGTTTGGCTTTTTTTGAGCGAGAGACCGGGCTCGAACCGGCGACAGTCAGCTTGGAAGGCTGAAGCTCTACCAACTGAGCTACTCTCGCAATCGATGGCAAATATACAATCCTTTTAGACTTTTACAAACGTTTTTTTAAGAATTTTAAAACTTTTTTAAATAATGGTATCCTAATTTTTTATAGCCTTCATTTTCATAAAACCGGTGTGATTTCTCATTTTCAATATAGGTATTTAGTTCAGAAGCTTCATAGCCAATATTTTGCGCATAAATGTAAATCCATTCAAATAATTTTTTTCCCAGCCCTTTATTTCTGTGATTTTCGTCAATCACCACATGATCTGGCTCAACCGTTTTTCCGCAGTAATGCCTTGTTAAAAACCATAAACCGGAAATACCAACCAATTCCTGATTTAAATACACACCAACGCACTTATAATGCTGTGTTGTCATTTCTAATAAGCGTTCTTTTAAGATAATTTCTGAAGTATCTGTGTTCAATTCTCTTAGTAAAGGTAAAATGGTAAATATATTTTCTTTCTCAATTAATTTAATTTCAAGATGTTCCATATTATACCAATTGAATTTTTTTACCCTGAGCGTGTTTACTGAGCGTAGCCGAAGTATAGCCGAAGGGTAAATGTTGTATTAAAAATTTGAATTATTTTTAGTTCAGTTTAGAAATAAAACCTGCCGGCATGAGGCTGGTTTAAGCATAGCTAAGCTACGATTCAATTTTATAACGACAAATGTGCTAAAAATAACCGAATTTTATATGATATTTGAATGTTTAATTGGTATTAATAGTAAATTAGCATCATTCATGTCAATAGTATGGAAATAATTTCAGAAAAAGAATTGTTTCCATATTTATGTGAATAATCCCGTTCAATTAAAAAATTAAAGGTTCATGCAATGATATATATTAAAGAAATTTCAGCTCAGGATACGTTTCCAATAAGATTGGAGGTTTTGCGAAAAAACATTCCGCTGCCTCATGAATTTAATGGGGATCTTGATTCAGATACCATACATTTTGGGGCTTTTAAAAACGATGAACTTATTGCGGTTTCCAGTTTTATGAAAGCAACCAACCCCAATTTTGAAGGAAGTCAATACCAACTTAGAGGAATGGCCACTTTAACAAAATATCAAGGTTCTGGCGCCGGGAAATTGATGTTACAACAGGCCTTTGTAATTTTAAGAAAAAAAAATATAGCTGTTTTATGGTGCAATGCCCGAATTTTGGCTTTGAATTTTTATCAAAAGCAAGGATTTAAAACCTTTGGTAAAAAATTTGAGATTTCTTATGTTGGAGAACACTATGTGATGTTTAAAAACTTGAATTAAAAAGAAAATGTAATTAAATATTTTAAATCACGTATGCCAAATATGTGTTTATTAACGTTATTTAATAGCATTTTATACTCTAAATAGACTCATTCTATTTTCTTAGTTGAAAAATTTACATTAGATTTGTTAATTATAATTTGTTAGAAATCAATTGCTAGATTACAAATTTGATATTTTTTTCAAAGTCTCCAATAAAATAAACACATGGAAAATAAATTACTAATTTTATTTTTTTTGGGGTTTTCTACACTTTTAATTGGGCAGGAAACCATCGAGATAGTTCAGCTAAAAAAGGAACTGCAACAAGAATCGATTGATACCTCAAAAGTATCAATTTATTTAAAAATCGCAAAGTTATATATAAAAACGGATGCAGATTCTTCTTTGGTAAATTTTAACAAAGCGTTGGTATTAGCAATAAAAGCAGGTGATCAATCTAAAATTGCCGATGTTCTTAGTAAGGTTGGCTATTACTATGAAAAAACATGTAACAATAAAGATGCCATTGATAATTACAATAAATCCTTATCTATTTTCGAAAAACTTAACAATAAAAATAAAACTGCCAAGATATATAATTCTCTTGGCTTCAATTACTCCAAGTTATATGCTGAGGATAGGGCTATTGAATATTATCTAAAATCATTGTCCCTTAATAGGGAAATTTCAAACCAACAGGGTATTGCGTCAAATTACACAAACATTGGGAACTTATATTATGGAGAGGGAAATTACGATTTGGCTGAAAAATATTTTAGGGACGCATTGCTCATTTATGAGAAACTCGATAATAAAAAGGGGATCTCAACCTCTTATACAAATATAGCAAATACATTAGCGGACAATGGAAAAGTAACAGAAGGACTGGATTATTATAAAAAATCTATTGTTATTGAGGAAGAATTGGGAGATCAATATGGCATTGCCATCAATTATAACAATATTGGCGATTGCTATATTAATTTGAAACAATATAAAGAAGCACTTGTATATCTTAAAAAAACCTTAA
Organism: Flavobacteriaceae bacterium; assembly: GCA_016649745.1. Classification (GTDB taxonomy): domain Bacteria; phylum Bacteroidota; class Bacteroidia; order Flavobacteriales; family Flavobacteriaceae; genus Lutibacter. The sequence goes on from JAENXD010000001.1 coordinate 46,918, forward strand.
AAATTGGTGATGATATTGGTGAAAAGGATTTACAGTCTTTAGCACTTTTAAATATTTCCGATGTTGAAAATAAACAAAAAAATTATCAAGGTGCCATTTATGCTGCAAGAGAAAGCTATGCAATAGCCGATTTAATAGGTGATTTAGACTATAAATTAGAAAATTTATTGAACGCGTCCATAGCCTATGAGGGTTTGGGAAACAATGACATGGCTTTAAAACATTTAAAAAATTATTCAGCCATAAGAGATAGTTTAATAAAAATGGACAGGGTTAAAAAGATTAAATTATTCAATACCTTGAACGATTTAGAAAAATCACAATATACCATCGTTGATTTATCTAAATCAAATGAGATTTCACAGTTAAAATATGACAAAGAAAAAAAATATACGCATTTCTTAATTATTGCTATAGTTATCTTTGCGTTTTTGCTAATTTTATTGATACTTCAGAATACTTCAAAGAGAAAGGCTTTTAATTTATTGGAGTTTAAAAATTACGAAGTGAATAAAATGAAAGATGAAATTCATGGGCAAAGCGAAAAATTATTACAACTGAATAACACAAAAGATAAATTTTTCTCCATTATTGCTCATGATTTAAAAAATCCATTTAATTCAATAGCTGGTTTTACAGAGCTTATGATTGAAAATAATGATGGATATGATGAAACAAAACGATTAAGATTTTTAAAAATAATTAAAGGATCAACGGCAAAAGTTTCCAATTTGCTCGATAACCTGCTTATTTGGGCAAATTCGCAATCGGGTAAATTAAAATTTGATCCAAAAAAATTAAATTTGGCACAACAAGTTTCCAATGTGGCTTCATTCCTTGAAATTCAGGCTATTAATAAAGACATCACTATTTTAAATACAGTTGAAAAAAGTATTTTGGTGAAGGCCGATGAGAATATGTTAGATACCATTCTTAGAAATTTAATCTCAAACGCCATAAAATTCACCTCGCCAAAAGGTGAAATCCAAATTTTTTCAACCTTAAAAAATCATTTTGTTGAAATTACGGTAGAAGACAATGGCATTGGACTTTCAGAAGAGGAAATTGCAATATTATTTAATGGGAGCGAAATAAACTCCAGTTTAGGAACTTCAAATGAGCAGGGCTCTGGATTGGGGTTAATTTTATGCAGAGATTTTGTGGAAACTCATGGCGGTAAAATATGGGTTGAAAGCGTTATAAATGAAGGCAGTGAATTTAAGTTTACCTTACCAATCTGGAAAGAATAGTCTTGTGAAATAAGTTTTAGTACTTGAACTGGTTTAAACTTTTTTCAATTGGCTACAGTATTAAACGTTTTATTAATAGATGGTTTCTAAATCTATAAATTCATCATCAACTTCTCGATGAACATCTTCATATTCGGCTTCTAATGGTGCATCTTTATCAAATTTCTTACTGA
>JAENXD010000262.1 GCA_016649745.1 Flavobacteriaceae bacterium
AAAGAAGCGTTGCACGAAGTGCTCTTCAACCAAATTGGCCCACTTGGCGGTGAAGGTGGCATCATTTTAATGGATAAAAACGGTGATGTTTACTGGGATTTTAACTCAACGGGTATGTTCCGGGGATTTAAAAAATCGAGCGGAGAAACCAAAGTTGAAATGTTTGAGAAATCCGAATAATTAATAATTCACATAAATTTTTAAAGCGTCCTCTGAAATTTTCTGAATTTCATTGTGCGCTTTTTTCAGTTCAGGTGCTTTTAGTCCGTTTTCAAATTTCGTGTTTCCGACAAAAACGCAGGCTTCATCCCATAAATTTTCAGTTATAAAAGTTTGCAGTTTTTGTGCTCATCAAAAAGGAAAAAATGTTATTTAAAAAAGTACTTTTGGAGATAGGTTTTATAATCAATTAAAAAACACTTAAAAATCTATATATAAATTGCACTTATGAAAATCAACAATATTTTTAAAAAGTTAATTAAAGAAGATTATTATTTAATAACAATCTTCTTTGTAATGACAATTACAATAATCTTAAAATCATATTTTAATTCAAGTGGTTATTTATCACCAGATTCAATTTATTATTTATCATTAGCACAGAATTTATTAGATAACTATAGTTTTTATATTTATGGGCCTAACATGAAAATTGAATTGTTTGCTGTATTGCCAGTTGGATACCCATTTTTAATTTTTTTGACAGCTAAAATAACTGGTCTTTCTGTCTTTTTGGCTTCAAAATTATTGAATATTTTTTTTATTGGTTTTGTTTTGTTTTTTTTCAAAAAACTTTTTAATAAAAATGCATATCTCTATGGTCTTATTTTTTTATTTGCATCATTAATTCAGATTTATACATATTCTTGGAGTGAATCAGTTTTTATATTTTGTTTAGTTTGGTTTTCGACATCAATATATTTATTGCTAACCAATACTAAAAAAAATACATTAATTTACTTAAGTATTTTATTTTCTTCACTTTTCTTGTTTTTATCAAGATATATTGGAGCTTTTAGCTTTGGAGTGGTTGGTTTGGTAGGTTTGTATTATTTGTTTGTTAAAAAGGATAAAGCAAGATCAATCATTTTAATTTCAATTGCATTAATTAACCTTACTTTAATGTCCATTTATTTACACCATAATTTTATTATCTCTGGGTATATTACTGGCTTACCCAGATATTTTGCTCCTGAAACAAATATTCATTTATTAGAAATGTTTATAAAATCAATAATTTTAGAAATTTTATTTTACTCAAATCACGTCATCTGGAAAGACATTGCATTCCCTTTATTTCAATTTATATTGTTTATTTTATTGTTTTTAAAATATAGAAAATCTATTATTGATCAATCTACAAATAAACAGTTAATGATTTTGCCAACTGTATTTTCATCAATAGGCATAGTCTATTTAGTTTTTATGGTTTTTCTTAGTTGGAATGGTTATATTGAAGAGTTGAACTATAGACTTTTAGCACCGGGTAGCTTTTTAATATTCATTGCTATAATTAACTATTTTGAAAATCATTCAAGAGCAAAATATTTTAATTTATTTAAAATATTATTATTGTCGATTTCTATATATTCTTGGGCTCTAAATGTTCCATATCAAATATTTAAAGATATTAAAAATCCTAATTATGAGAAAATTAACAATTTTAATAGTAAATATACATATGTTAAAAAAGAGTAGAGTAATTTTTTGAAGAAATATATATGGGAAGAAATTCAAAAACTGGAATAAATGTTCAAATTGAAATGAAAATTCAACTTACTATTTAATAATTCACATAAATTTTTAAAGCGTCATCTGAAATTTTCTTAATTTCATTGGGCGCTTTTTTAAGTTCAGGTGCTTTTAGGCCGTTTTCGAATTTTTTGTTTCCGACAAAAACGCAGGCTTCATCCCATAAATTTTCAGTTATAAAAGTTTGCAGGGTTTGTGCGCCGCCTTCAATTAGGACCGATTGGATTTCATGTTCATACAAAATGGCACAAATTTGTTCCGATAGGTTCTTGCTGAAATCCAGTTGTTCAAAATGCGTGTTTTCATTTAAACTTTTAATGGGTACTTTTTCAGTTAAAACAATCGTTTTTACGCTTCCGTCATATAAATTATAATGAAAAGGAATTTTTAAGGATCGATCCAACACCATCCGAACCGGATTTAAACCAAACCAATTTCTTGCGTTTAATTTCGGATTGTCATTCAAGGCCGTATTGGTTCCCACCAAAATTGCCTGTTCTTCAGCCCGCATTTTATGGACTAGTTGCTGTGAATAGGCGTTCGAGATCCAGTTTGGGGAATTTTCTGAATTTTCATCACGTAATTTATCTATAAATCCGTCTTGCGTTTCGGCCCATTTCAATATTATAAATGGTCTTTTTTTGTTGTGAAAGGTAAAAAAGCGCTTATTCAAATTTAAACATTCTTGCTCCAAAATGCCAACAATTACCTTGCATCCATTGTTTTGTAAATGCAAAATTCCTTTTCCGCTCACTTTACTATTGGAATCGACGCTGCCAATGACCACTTTTTTGATGCCGTTTTCAACAATTAAATTTGCACAGGGCGGTGTTTTTCCATAATGCGAACACGGCTCAAGATTTACATAAATTGTTGCAAGTTTTAGCAACGATTTGTCTTTTACGGAATTGATGGCATTTACTTCCGCGTGCGGTTCGCCCGCTTTTTGATGCCAGCCCTCGCCAATTATTTTATCGTTTAAAACAATGACGCTGCCAACCAGCGGATTGGGATAGGTAGCGCCCAATCCATTTTTTGCCAATTGAATGCAGCGATTTATATATTTTTCGTGTATATTCACCCCACAAAAATAACACATTAAAATGACTCATAACAACTTTAAAATCAGAGAAATTCAACTTAAAGACAATCCAAAAATAGCCAAAGTAATTCGTAAAATTTTGATTGAATTTGGCGTTCCAAAAGTTGGGACAGCGTATGCCGATAAAATTTTGGATACTTTATATGAAGCTTATGACACTGAAAAAGCCATTTATTATGTTATTGAAAAAGAAGGAGAAATTTTTGGCGGTGCAGGCATAAAACAGCTGGACAATTTTGAAGGAAATGTTTGTGAGTTGCAAAAAATGTATTTTTTGCCCGAAGCAAGAGGCATTGGTATGGGAAGCAAAATGATGGAAACCTGCCTGCAAAAAGC
>JAENXD010000145.1 GCA_016649745.1 Flavobacteriaceae bacterium
AGATTTTTTTAAATTGTTTTGATATGTCTAAAAAATAAATTTATATTTGCAACCGCTAAAGCGATGGTGCCTTAGCTCAGTTGGTAGAGCAAAGGACTGAAAATCCTTGTGTCCCTGGTTCGATTCCTGGAGGCACCACCATAAAAACCCTAAACGAAAGTTTAGGGTTTTTGTTTTTTTATGGAATAAAATATTTTCAATATTAATTAGCACCAACAAATCTTAAATCAAAAAATTACCAAATCTTATTTATCATCATCGTATTCATCAAAATCCTCATCTTTATTTTCATCAATTTCCTCCTCTTCATTCTCGTCAATTTCCTCATCTTCATCATCAATAGCAACTTTTATATCTAAATCTAAATCAATCTCCAAATCTCTTTCTATAACATCATCTTCCTCTTCTTCATAAAAATTTTCCATACTATCCACTAGTTCATCACTTATTTTTACTAAGTAAATGGTGTCTTCTGTTGAAACCTCAACTGCTTCAACATATTGACCTTTATGATTTGTAAACCTAATGACGTCTCGAATGCCATAACCATCCGGAAATTTGTCGACCAACAAATTAAGGATTTCAGAGGTTAATTTTTTATAATCTACAATTATTCTTTTCATAACAAATTAGTTATACAATTAGACTTCAAAAAATGAAATGGATATTTGATTACTTCCTTATATAAGGTCAAATATAAAAAAATAACAGTACTAAAAAAGTATTTAAATCAATATTGAAAAGAAATCTATAAAAAACAAAAAACCAAGATAATTCTTGGTTTTTTGTTTTTATGCTTAAAGCATCATTAAGGTATTTAATTCCATTTCGGTTAAATGCCGCCAATGGCCACGAGGTAAGTCCTTTTTTGTAAGTCCCGCGAAAATTACACGGTCCAATTTCACAACACTATAATCAAAATGTTCAAATATTCTGCGCACAATTCTATTTCTTCCGGAATGTATTTTAACACCAACTTCTGTTTTTGGCTGATTGACAACATAGGAAATATCATCAACAATCACTCGTTTTTCATCTAACATAAAGCCTTCAGAAATTTTTATCAAATCGCTGTTTGACAGTTTTTTGTCCAATGATGCATGATAAATTTTTTGGATATTGTTTTTTGGATGCGTCAGTTTTTTGGCCAATTCGCCATCATTGGTAAAAAGCAACAATCCAGTTGTGTTTCTATCCAATCGTCCAACAGGATAAATACGTTCTTTTGCTGCATTCGAGATTAATTCCATCACCGTTTTTCGTCCGCGATCATCTTCCATGGTAGTGATATAATTTTTCGGCTTATTCAGTAATACATATCTTTTTTGTTCCTGATTTATTAACGAACCGTCAAAACGAACCTCATCACCCAGTGTAACTTTGTGTCCCATTTCAGTAACCAGTTTTCCGTTTACGGTTGCGCTTCCTGCTTTAATATAAACATCAGCCTCCCTACGTGAACAAACACCTGAATTGGAAATATATTTATTTAAACGGATACCTTCTATTTCATTATTCTGTTTAACTTGTTTTGGTTTTGGTGTTGGTTTTTCTTCTCTGGAAATTGGTCTTTCTTTTTTAGAAAATGAGCTATCCTTTTTGAAAGCTGGTTTGTCCCTGAAGTTGCCTGAAGGTTTCTTTTTGGCGTCGAACTTTTTAGGTTCAAACTTTTTAGCAGTAGTTGTTTGAGGTTTTTTTTTACCTTGGTGTCGTCCTCCCGACGAGTTTTTACTTGAATTCATTTTTTTAATTTTTTGCAAAAATAATTTATATTCTTCTAATTATGAAGAATATAAATTTTATTTTAAAAGAATTTTATTAATGATGACCGAGTAGTCTATTAATGCTAAGCTAAATACACCAGCTAACAACAACAATTTAATTACAAAATGCAGCAAGGTATAATTATTTTTGCTTTTGCTGAACCATAAAAAAAGCACAAACACAAACAAAATAACAATACTGATGTAAAAATAATATTTCATCCCTCCTATTTCGGGGTATTTCAGCAAAAAGTAGATTGGGTTTAGTGTTAAAAATACCAAAATTGTAATAAGAATTTTTGTGAAATGCTCCCCATACTTTACAGCTATAGTTTGGTAATTATGGATAAAATCGCCTTTTATTCCTTCCAAATCTTTGATTAATTCCCGTATCAATAAGATAAAGAATAAAAATGCCGCGTGCGTAAAAATAATTTCTGAAAAGTTTTTATAATAAACAAAAACGGCAAAAAAAGGTAAAATGGCTAAAATTGCTGCCGAAAAAAATCCGGTTAAAGGGTATTTTTTAAGTTTATGCGAATAAAACCAAATTAAAAATATATATACCGAAAAAAATAATGCGGCACGCCACGACACCAAAAAAGCAATGATTACGCCCAAAAAGTTTAGTAAAAAGTAAATTTGCAATTTTGTTTTTTGAGCCACTATTGAATCAATAGTAGCTTTTACTGGTCGGTTAATTTTATCCGCTTCAAAATCATAAAAATTATTGATGATATAACCTGAAGCAATTACGCAAATTGTTGAAAGAACAATAAAATATAGGTCAACATCCAGCAATATATGTTTCAATGTTTTTTCGGGAGAAAAGATAAATATGGAAGCCAGGTATTGCGCAATTACTATAAGTGCAATGTTGTATCCTCTAACAACCGAAAATAAACTCAGTAATTTAATATAAAGCGGTGCGTTTTTTTTGGTGTTTTTTTTGACTATATCGAGTAAATCCATGATGAGATGAAATAAAACTTAACAACAAAATTATTTTATTAAACTTTATTTTTGTGTGATTTTTTTGTTAAAATCTATAAACCAATTCCAGTTTATAATCTTTTAAAAGGATTTTTGCATTGTTGTAATCTTCCGTAAATCCTAATATATAACCACCTCCACCGGAGCCGCATAATTTTAAATAATAAGCATTCGACTCAATTCCGTTTTTCCATATTTTATGAAAAGCTTTTGGAATCATAGGTTTAAAATTATCCAAAACCACTTTTGAAAGTTGTTTTACATTTCCAAATAATGATTTCACATTTCCATTTAAAAAGTCTTCTATACAAGCATCGGTATGTTTGGCAAAATCCTCATTTAACATTTTACGGAAACCCTCATTCTTCATTTTATTCATGAAAATTGTAATCATAGGTGCTGTTTCGCCAATCATTTCAGAATCCAATAAAAACACGGCTCCTTTTCCTTCTTTTTGAGATGGAATTCCCGTTGCTTCTAAATTATCTTTGGAATTGATTAAAATTGGAATGCTTAAATAAGAGTTTAAAGGATCCAACCCTGAACTTTTACCGTGAAAAAACGATTCCATGAGTGAAAAAATATGCTTCAATTTTAACAATTTTTCTCTTGTTAAATTTTCTAAAACAGTAATTTTTTCATTGGCATATTTATCATAAATCGAAGCGACTAATGCGCCGGAACTGCCTACTCCATATCCTTGCGGAATACTTGAGTCGAAATACATCCCCTCTTCAATATCTGATTTAAAATCATCCAATCGGAAACTAACCAAATCCTGAACTTCTAAAGTTACCAAATAAGCGTAAAACTTTTCTAAGTTGTTGTTTGATTGTTTTGCGACTTCAGATAAAACTTTAGATTTTTTTAAAGCGCCCTGATATACGTTATATGGTATTGCCAAACCTTTGGAATCTTTAATGATTCCGTACTCTCCAAAAAGTAAAATTTTTGCGTAAAATAGTGGTCCTTTCATTGTGTTGAATTAAAAATGAATAGTTAAAAATGAAAAATTATCCTTTTGAAGATTTAACAATGCTAACTAATAATTTCAATATTTCAGTTGATTTTATTTTGAATTCTTTATATCTACTTTCATCAATAAAATTAGTTATAAAAAGTAGCTCCAACCAATAATCTGTTTCATTTGCTTCTTTTAAACTTATTGACATTTTATTTATAAAGTCTAATTTACTTTGCGCAAATTCAGCTTCTCTAACATTGGCTCCTATTGACGTTCCTGATTTTAATAATTGCCTTGACATAACAAACTCCCTTTTTGTTTCTGTCAAATATTTATACAAACCCACAATTTCAATAGCAAAAGAGAAGCTCTTCTCTTTAATTACATTATCCTTTTTCGCTTCAATTCCCAATTTTTAATTATTCATTTTTAACTATTAATTAATAATTGATTTGCACCTTTTCCAATGCTGTCGCAAATATAATGATTTTCTTGACAAAATTGCATTAAGTTGCTTTTTATGAAATCGTTAACAATTTCCTTTTCACTTTCAGGAAACAAAACATGAACATTGGCTCCGGCATCTAAGGTAAAACAAATATTTGAATTTGTTTGCGCCCTAAAACCCCAAATTTCATTGATAATTTTTAAAGTATTTGGTTTCATTAGTATAAAATACGGATTGCTGGTCATCATCATGGCATGCAGCGTTAATGCTTCACTTTCCACAATCTCGACAAATGCTTTTAAATCTCCATTTTGAAGCACTTTAGAAATTCTGGAAATATTGTTATTGGCTTGTTGGAAGCGTTGTTTCGCAAGAGGATGGTTGTACATTAATTGATGTCCGACAGTGCTTGAAACTTGCTTTTCGCCTTCGTCAACCAATAAAATAGTATCATGATAATTTTTAAAATTCTCATGAATTTTATATGGAAATTTTACGCCAAATAAATCGGAGCTTCCTTCAATTTCCGGATGATTTCCCCAAACAATCAACGGGCCTTCAATGCTTCTGCAAGCACTCCCCGAACCTAAACGTGCTAAAAATGATGCTTTTCTGTTAAAATACTCATCAGTCATTTCGACTCCGCTCAATGACCGTTCCAAACTCATAATACATAAAGCCAATGCGCCCATTCCACTTGCAGACGATGCAATGCCGCTGCTGTGCGGAAAAGAATTTTGGGATTTTATAATAAAATCAAAATCCTTCAAAAACGGAACATACTTTTCGATTCTTTTGAAAAAAGTGGTGATTTTCGGTTTGAATTCGTCCTTTTTTTCACCTTCAAAATAAATTTCAAAATTGTGGCTTCGGCTCCGCTCAGCCACCCTAGTATTGTCATGAGAACCTTCGCTTCGCTCAGTGTTCAGTTTTTTATATTCCAAAGTAGTCAATGTAAAACAACTATCCAACGTAAAACTGATGGAAGCGTTTTCAGGAATTTGTGGTTCTCGCTTTCCCCAATATTTTACCAAAGCAATATTGCTCGGCGTTTTCCAAGTGATGCTTCCGTTGGTAATATTTGAAAGATTGATGTTGTTGAAAATAAAATCGGTTTCGGTCAAAACAAAAATTTTGTCAAAGATAATTTATAAATGTTGTTAAGACAACAAAAGCAAGTATTCAAAATAATTTATAAGTTGAAAACTAATTTTAATTCCCTTCCTTTTGGGAAGGGCTAAGGATGGGCTTTAAACATTTTCCAATCTTGAAAGCACATCTTTTTTGTAACTTCTGCTAATTGGGATTGCTTTATTATTCACCTCAATAAATTCATTCGTAAATGAATCTACTTTACTCATTGAAACTATAAATGAACGGTGAATTCTAATGAAATCATTTTTAGGAAGCTTTGCTTCAATACTAGTAATAGTCTCTCTGGTAATAACGACAGAATTTTCAATGTAAATTTTAATATAATCACTAAAACTTTCAATATAATTGATGTCAGAAAAATTAATTTTTATCATTTTTCGATCTGAACGAACAAAAATAAAATCATATGTTTCTTGAATAATTTCTGAAGTTGATTCAATAATTACCGGGCAATTTTCACCCAAATATTTATTTACAGATTTTAATAATCGCTCAAATGAAATCGGTTTTAACAAATAATCCACGGCTTGCAAATCAAATCCGTCAACGGCATATTCTCTATAAGCAGTGGTGAAAACTACTTTGATATTTTTATTGATGGTTTTAGCAAATGACAGCCCTGAAATTTCCGGCATATTAATGTCCAAAAAAATTAAGTCCACTTTTTTAGAATTGATTTCATTAAACGCTTCAATCGCATTTTTACAAGTTGCAACTACATTAATCTTAGCTATTTTCTGTAAATGATTCTCCAATATTTCGCGTGCAATTGGTTCATCATCAACAATTATACATTGAATAGTATCAGTCATTTTCAGGCAGTTAAATTGATAATTTTTAAATTTATTATAAACCAATTATCACGATTTTCAATTTGCAATTGATGGTTGTTTTTGTACAATAAACTTAATCTTTTTTTAATGTTTTCGAGTCCTATTCCTTCTATATTTAGATTTTCATCATTTTCTAAAACGGTATTTTTAATAGAAAACTCAAACTGATTTTCATTTAACGAAATTGTAATTTCAACGGTTAAAAAACCATCAATTAAACTTCCGTGCTTAAAAGCATTTTCCACAAAAGGAATCAAAAGCATTGGCGCAACTTCAATTTCTTCTGAAATAATATCCGATTTAAAATCGACTTTTAACGTGTCTTGAAACCTTATTTTTTCTAATTCAATATATTCTTTAATATGCAAAACCTCTTCCTTCAAACTCACTTTTGGTTTATTCACCTGATATAAAATATAATCTAACAAGTTTGAGAGTTTTAAAATAATTTCTGGAGTATCTTTCGATTGTTTCAACGCAAAACCATAAATTGTATTTAAAGTATTGAATAAAAAATGTGGATGAATTTGCTTCTTCAAGTAATATAATTCCTGATTTTTAATTTGCAATTGGGTTTCTAATATTTTATTTTGAAGTTCTTTATTTTTTGAAATTGTTTTAAAATTATGATTCAATAAACTTACAAAACTTACCAAGCCAACAACCAAATACACTAAAATTAAAATAAATATATAATTTCGGCTCATTGGGGGCATTTGAGCAATTTGCATATTAGATAAAAATATAAAACAACCTATTATTGTTATAATTATTAAATAGGTTGAAAACACCAGTGTATAAAAACTGTACAAAACAAACAACATGTATTTGTTAACCAGTAAATATTTTGGAATTAAATAATAAACAACAAAATAGGTCGTAAGCATTGTTACAGGCAGTAAAAAACTTGAAAACCAGGTTATGTAATTAGAATTTGTTGAATTGTAACTAAAAAAATAGACAAAAAAGAACCATACAACTATCCAAAATAGAAGATGTACTACAACAAATTTACTTTTATTTAATAAATTTATAATCACTCCTGCAAATTGCAACTATTATTTTAATTAACATATTTTTAGAGGCCAATTACAAGTTTTCACTTTGATTTATCAAGAATTCAAAGATTAACTAATATTAAATCTTAAATTTGTTAATAACCTGTAAAAATTCGTCATTCATCGCAAAAATATTTTTTACAATTAAATCAATGTTACATTTGAAGTAATGAACTGGTTTAAACTTTTTTGATTGAAGCGAAAAATAGGGGTTTTTTGCTCAATTGAAGGCTTTTTTTAACTGCATAGCATCGCTACGGAGTTCAAAAAAGACAAAAAGTGAGTGAAAAATAACATTTTGTAGCCAAT
>JAENXD010000177.1 GCA_016649745.1 Flavobacteriaceae bacterium
AGCAAAGTCAGGTCTTTTAAAGGTTTAATTGTGCATATATTTGGAAAACTTACTGCCTGTTTTTTAAAGCCAATTGTTAACCCTTAATTCGCATTATATATTGAGTTATATGGCATTTGTAGAAATATGGCCGTTTAAAGGCAATTGAAATTATAAGAGCCAAACAAAAAAATTGGCTCTTACAACTAAACTAACAAACAAATTTAAACTTACATTCCAAAATATTAATCATCTAAGTCACTTTCTAAATCTGGGCGATATTCCCAATTATCATCAAAGTAATAGCTCCCGCTTCTTCCCATTAAAACAAATGCTTTATCAGAAAAGCTAAAAGCAACTGCATCTTGCCTAGCAGCTCCCTCAAAGTCAGGCATGTTATCCCAAGTATCTATTAATGGGTTATATTCCCAATGATCATTATTTGGTCCTGTAAAATATCCAAAACCATTTAATGAGAAACCTACACCATTGGCTAGTAATATTTCATAGTCTTCATCCTCATCATCTAGGTCTTTTAATCTTTTCCAAGTTTGTGAACTACCATCAAATTCATAAAAATCATTTTGGTAAGCTCCATTTTGAAGTCCGGTTCCTATATATGCTTTATCATCTATAACAAAAACTGCTGCCTCTTTTCTTTTGTTTCCGCCAAATCCAAATAGTTGAACCCACTCATTTGTCATATCATTGTATTGCCAAAAGTCTTTAAGCTCACTTCCATCATAACCTGTACCTATATACCCTTTCCCGGAAACTGCAAAACCAATGGCGCCGGTTCTTGCCGTACCTCCAAAATCTGCTTTTTGTGCCCACGTATTTGTTCCCGGATCATAGCTCCAAAAATCTTTTAACTCATCATCACCGTCATATCCTGTGCCAAAATAACCTTTACCGTTAAGTGAAAACCCTACAGCGGACGTTCTTGGAATTCCTGGAAAATCCGCTTTTTGCACCCAATAATCGCCTTCTTTGTCATATTCCCAAAGATCATACATATAATCATCCCCATCATATCCTGCAACCACATAGCCTTTGTCATTAATTACAAAGGCAGCTGAATTTCCTCGTGTATAGCCGTCAAAAGAAGACCTTTCAATCCAATTCCCCATATCGTCGTCATCTGATGAACAACTTACAAGAGCTATAAGTAAAAACAGGATGGCACTTTTTAAATACATTTTTTTTAAATTCATAATATTCTATTTTAATTTTTCTTATTTTTTAATAAATCAAATTTTAAATTTAAACCTACAAAAAAGCTGTTTTTCGCTTTAAATTCATAAACGCTTTCATTATTGTTTAACAGTTCATATTTTGAAGAAAATTGATAACCGGCATTTAATGACAATTTCCAAAAGTCATCTATGGCATGAGAATAATTAACACCTGATTGTATGGATTTATATTTTACCTTTTCAGCTTTATCAGTTGTATTAATAATTAAGTTATCGCTAATATTTGAATAAAACCCCTTCGGTTTTAGGTAAAAATTCGCCTTGTTTGCTGAATTAATAACATATTCAATTTTAGTGATGGGCATTCCTAAACTATAGGAAACCGTATTATTCACTTTTCTCGAATAACTTATAATTGGTATTGGTTTATTTGTTCCAAAATTGGTATTGTAAACTAAGCCAATATGAAAACTGCTTTTTTTATTGGATCTGATAAAAGCCAAACTGCCGTTTAAAAAAACATCCTCCATAGTGATGCCTGATTCAAAATTTGAAGAAATTGTTGGTGAAATGTTAGTTCTAAACCCCCAAGTGTCATTTATTTCAGTAAAATATCCCAAGGTATATTTTAATGTTTCGAAATTTTCTATGGTCGCTGTATTCATGGTTTCGTCTGTATTATAATCTATAGCATATCCGGAAAATAACAAACTGTTGGTGAGCATTCCTTTTTTAAGTATTAGGGGTAAATTAATATTAATGGAGGCATTTCTTAATCCAACTGAGTTGGAGTTATTAAGTGTTGAATTAATGTCCGCACTAAAAATTTCAAAATTTTGGGCTCTACCCTCAGTTGAAACAATCATTAATAAAAATACCCCTAACCTTAAATGCATACTTCAAATCCCATTTTAACTTTAAACTGACTTCAAATATAGATGGAATAACTTGTTTGAAACAATAAAATAGACCAATCAGCCTTTTTTGTCTACGCATTTGATTTTACAATCTACAAGTTGTAAAACTTATTGATTATTAGCTATTTAACATTTTATTAACGTATTAATCGATAAAATTCCAAGCTTCATCTATTTTATAACTTATAAACTTGTGCGTTAAAATACATTTACCAAAAATTATAATAATGAGAAACTATTTTATATTCGTTTTATTAAGTTTTACGATATTAATTTCTTGTAATGACGATACAAAAACGTATTTGGTTGGAGAGGATTTTATTGAATTGGATTCAAAGGTGCTGCAAATTGACACTTTAACTTTAAAAACATCGACCATACAATTAGATTCAGTTATAACTTCAGGTTCTGACAGACTGTTAATTGGGTCGTTAAAAGATGCTGCATTTGGAGACCTGACTTCACAAAGTTTTCTTAGACTTGCCCCAAAAGATTTTTATATCGATGAAAAGGCAACCTATGATTCAATTGCCTTAATATTACGTTACAACAGGTATTATTATGGTGATACGCTCCAAGTACAGACCTATAGAGTTCATGAAATTACGGATGATTTTGAACCCAAAGACAAAGATCAAATACAATTCTATAATACCTCAACCTTAAACTTTAGTGATGAAGTTTTAGGCGAACAGTCATTTAAAGCTTATCCTTACAAAAAAGACTCCATTAATATTACTTTAAACCATAGTTTTGGGAAAAACCTATTTAACAATTTTCAAAATAAAACCATTGAGAATATTGATGATTTAGATAAAATATTTAAGGGTATTACCATAGTTCCTGACAATAATGATAACACCGTTTTGGGTTTTGCCGGTTCCGTAATTCGATTGTATTATACTTTGGATGATGGACTTAATTCCGACAATGATCGGTATAAGGACTTTGATATTTTAGAACTCTTTAATAATATTACAAGTGATAAAACGTCCACTTTACTCAATCCGATAACAGACGGTGAATATATACTTCCAAGTGATAAAACAAACAATAAAATGTACATTCAGTCAGGCACCAGCATAAATATGCGTGTAGAAATACCCTATGTTCGAGATTTAACTGACCTTACAAGCGAAAATGGTGGAACTGTTATAAATGCTATTTTAAAAATGTACCCCGATCCAAAGAGCCATAATGAAAATATTTCTGCAATTGAGTCCCTTAATGTTTTCGTAGTCGACAATAAAAACAGACTGGTAAAACAACTTACTGGTCTTAATGGAAATCCTGTTTATGCAACCCTAAAATATTATAATGCCGAACTAAATTATGATTATTATTATTCAGTTGACATAACTTCATTTATTGATGAAACTCAAACAAGTACCTACTTAACAAAATATGCGTTGCTGTTTCAATTACCCAACAATAGCCAATCGGTTGATAAACTTTTAATTTATGATGGCACATCCGGAAAAGAAACTAAGATGAAGGTCGAATTAACCTATTTATTATATTAATTTTTTATGAAACTCAAATCATTTCTATTTCTGCTCTTTTCTTTTGTAAATTTATTTATGCATGCGCAAAGCGACTTCAGTTCACCATATTCCATATACGGCATTGGCCAAGAAAATTTAAACTTCTTTGGAGGTTTGACCGCTATGGGAAATACCGGTATTGCCTACAAATCCCAGTATACGATAAACCAAACTAATCCCGCTTCTTTAACCTCAATTCCTGAAAATTCATTTTTATATGAAGTTGGTTTTAACAATACCTTTTCAACTAAAAAGGATAGCCATACAAGCCAACAGGACTATGATTTTAATTTCACTCATTTGGTCATGGCTTTTCCGGTAAATAATTATTGGCGTATGAGCCTAGGAGTAGTCCCTTACAGCAAGGTCAGTTACCAAATAGACATTGTTCAACCAATTGAGGGGGGCACAGACAATTATTTAACCAATGTTATTGGTTCAGGGGGTATAAATAAGATATTCTGGGGTCACGGATTCAAACTGAAAAATAATTTTTCAGTAGGTGTTGAAATAGACGGTTTATTTGGGTCAATAAGTCAGGAACAGTGGATTTTACTGGAAACCAATTCAGCTTATTTAAACGACAAAAGTGTTTACTTTAGCTTTGGGTTAAATGCTGGAATACAATATTCCTTAAATAGCTTAATGGGAACAAAAACTACGCTGGGCGCAACCGTTAGTTTGCCAACTACCTTACGTGCTGCCGAAGCTTCAACAGGAGCGAAAGCGAACGCAATAATCTCAACTGAGTTCACCCAAAACGCAGACGACTTTGATTTACCCCTAAAATTAGGCGTTGGAATAAGCTCACAAATCAATAAAAACCTTTTGTTGAATGTAGATTATAGAAAAAATTACTGGAACAATATAAATCAATCAAATAATGCTTCTTCCTACAGAGACCAATCTATATATGGGATAGGCATTGAGTTCAAACCATCCTCCGAACTCACCAGTTATTGGAATAAAGTAAAATATAGAGCTGGTGCAAATTACGACTCGGGATATCTAAACATTTCCAATCAAAAGATTGATACTTATAGCTTTTCTTTAGGTTTGGGTTTTCCAACTTCCAACAACAGGTTTTCATCTACCATAAATTTAAATTATTCTTACGGAAAAGAAGACACAACAAATAGAGCATTAATGCAGGAAAATTTTCATAAACTATCAATTAACTTAAGTTTATTGGGAAATTGGTTTCAAAAACCAAAAATATTTTAAAAATAACCAACCATTTTTTATAAAGATGGGTGTTTATTATTTTTTTTTGGATAAGGATTTAAATATTAAAATTTTAAATAAGACAACATAAAAAATTTAGCATAAATTTGCTTTATTCAGTAAAGTAAATTAGAAAGATATGGACGATAAAGTTGTAGTTGTTAAAAAAATTTCGGGTGATTTAGAACCGTTTTCAATACAAAAACTTTCAAGATCTCTTCAAAATAGCGGTGCCACAAGCCAGGAGATTGAAAAAATTGTGAATGCTGTGCAACCTGAACTCTATAACGGAATTTCTTCAAACTTAATTTACAGAAAAGCCTTTCGTTTACTGAAAAAATACAATCGGGTTTCTGCTTCAAAATACAGTTTAAAAAGAGCTATTTTCGACTTGGGTCCTACTGGCTTTCCTTTTGAAAGATTGATTAGCGCGTTGCTAAAACAAAAAGGATATAAAACTAAAATTGGCGAAATATTAAAAGGAGAATGCATAACCCATGAAATAGATGTTTTGGCTGAAAAAGATGGAAACATATATACCGTAGAATGTAAATTTCATCAAAATCCGACCAATATAAATAATGTGAAAATTCCCTTATATATGAATTCCAGATTTATTGATGTTCAAAAAGTATGGAACAACTCAGGAAACGGCACACATTTAAAACAAGGCTGGCTGGTTACCAATACACGTTTTACAAAAGATGCCATAGATTACGCAAAGTGTGTTGATTTAACGCTGTTAAGCTGGGATTATCCTAAAAATAACGGAATAAAAAATAATATTGATAAATATGGTTTATATCCAATAACCACGCTGACCTCTTTGACAAAAAAGGAAAAAACACAACTCATAGAAAAAGATATTATCCTGATAAAAGAGCTTTCTAAAAATCCAGATTCACTTCATCACCTAAATTTTTCAGAAAAGCAAAAAGCATTAGTCTTGGCTGAAGTGCATAAATTATGTCATTTATAATCTTTATGATACTTTTGTTTTGGGCGTTCCCCTGCGGGTCAGGCTTTACATTGCAATCCGCCATTGCGAGGCACGAAGCAATCTTTTGAACATATTGCCCGCCAGTCGCAGGCAGGCCTCAAAAACTCGCAATGTCGGGATTTCCATTTCAAACAAGGTTCACTGAACTCCAAAACAAAATAAAAATAAGTGAAGTAATCCTTAACCTTTACTTTGTGAAAGTATTAATTCAAAAATTTACAAGAGAGATTTATAAGAAAAAATATTAATTTTATTAAAGGAAAGCAGAGGTGAACTATATCCTTAACTAAGAAAGACTTATCTTGCGTATTAGTCCTCTGCC
>JAENXD010000249.1 GCA_016649745.1 Flavobacteriaceae bacterium
AAAAAGAAGGAAGGATTTACTTCAAAAATTGTTGGAAAATTAACGGCAAAATCATCAAAATTTATTACCACTATGTTGGTTGGCAATAATATTTCATTGGTAATTTACAGTTTTTTTATGGCTGAAATTATTACTGATAATATGCTGGGTTTTCATTTAAATGATTTTTCTACTTTAATCATCCAAACATTAATTTCAACAGTCATTATTTTGGTTACCGCTGAATTTTTGCCAAAAGCAATATTTAGAATTTATGCCAATGAAACGTTTTGGTTTTTTGCGCCGCTGGCTTATTTTTTTTATGTCATATTTCATTTCATATCAGATTTTATTACCGCAATTTCAGATTATTTGCTGAAAACATTTTTTCATACAACCAGTGATATAAAACAAACCGAATTCAGCAAAGAAGAACTTGGAAATTATATCACCAAACAATTGGAAAACAGCGATGATTTGTTAGAGGTTGATTCTGAAATTCAAATTTTTCAAAATGCCCTTGAGTTTGATACGGTAAAAGCACGCGAAATTATGATTCCCAGAACTGAAATTGTGGCAGTGGAAATCAATGATAACATTGCAAATTTGAAACAATTATTTATAGAAACCGGATATTCCAAAATTTTGGTGTACGATGGTTCATTAGACAATGTTTTGGGTTACGCCATTGCATTTGAACTATTTAAAAAGCCAAAGGACATCAAGTCTATTTTGCTTCCGGTAGAATTTGTTCCCGAAAGTATGATGATTAACAATGTGCTCAATCTTTTAATCAAAAAGAAAAGAAGCATTTCGGTTGTGCTGGATGAATTTGGGGGTACCTCGGGAATTATTTCCATAGAAGATATTGTTGAAGAATTGTTTGGGGATATTGTTGATGAACACGACACCGTAGATTTGTTGGAAAACAAAATTAATGACAATGAATTTGAGTTTTCGGCACGATTGGAAGTTGATTATTTAAATGAAACCTACAGTTTAAACATAGAAGAAAACGAAGCTTATGAAACCCTTGGCGGATTTATTGTTTATCACAATGAAGACATCCCAAAAGAAAACGAAATCATTAAAATAAATAATTTATATTTTAAAATGTTGAAGGTAGATTCCTCTAAAATTATGGAAGTTTACCTTAAAGTTTTAGAGAATGAGGAATAAAAGTTTTCTGCTTCCAGAAATTACCTTTTTTTGTAATTAATATTAATTATTTCACTTTCATAATTAAATACTTAATCGTATTTTCGCACACTGTAATAAAAGAAAATAACTATAGAAATGGCAATTTTATCAAAAATTAGAGATCGTTCAATGTTCCTAATCCTAATCGTGGGTTTAGCGCTTTTTGCATTTGTATTAGATCCAAGTTCAATTCAGCAATTTTTCAGTTCAGCAAAAACAAACTCAATTGGGGAAGTGAACGGAGAAAACATTGACAGAGAGGAATTTGCAAAATTAGTGGAAAATTATAAAACACAAAGTGGCGGAAGAGTTACCCAAATGCAAGCGGTAAATGCCGTTTGGAATAATTTGGTAGGCGAAAAAATATTTCAGGCTCAATTGGAGCAAGCCGGAATTGTTGTGGGCGAAAAAGATATTTGGGATGCAATGGTATCTTTGCCTGAAATTCAAAATTCTCCGCTTTTCAAAAATGAAGCAGGCCTTTTTAATGAAGAAAAATTAAAGGAATATATTGCCAATATGAAAGTTGATGCAGAGGCCGGAAACAGCCAAGCGTGGTTAAATTGGTTAGAAACCGAAAAGAGCATCAAACAAAATTTGGAACGACAGGCATATACCACGTTGGTTTCTGCAGGTTTGGGCGCGTCTTTAAAAGAAGGGGAACGCGATTATTTATACCAAAACACAAAAATTGACGGGCAATTTGTGTATGTTCCTTATAGCTCAGTTGATGATAATTTGGCGAAATTGTCTAAGGAGGAAATCCAAACATATTTGGAAAAAAATGCCAAAAGATTTAAATCTGAAGCCACTCGTTCCATAGAATATGTAAAATTTGACATTGTTCCTTCTGAAACAGACGATGAATATGCCAAAACTGAAGTGACGAACTTTCTGAATGACAGAGAAGAATTTAGCAATGTGGCAAATGCTACCGTTAAAATTCCAGGATTGAAAAATACCGACAATTATGAAGCTTTTTTAAGTGACAATAAATCGGATTTGGGTATTGACAACGGTTATTACTATAAAAATCAGTTTCCTGCAGCAATTGCCGACAGCATTTTTAGTGCTTCTGCAGGCGATATTGTTGGACCTTATAAAGACAACGGCTTCTACAAAATCTCAAAAATTGTTGACTTTCAACAATTGCCTGATTCTGTGAAGGCAAGCCATATTCTAATTCCTTATGCTGGCGCTGTAAGATCTGCTTCAATAAAAACAAAAGAGGAAGCAAAGAAAACGGCCGACAGTATTTTTGCTTTGGTTAAAAACGACAAAACCAAATATACTGAAATTGCTGATGAAGTAAACACTGATGGCACAAAAGGCAAAGGTGGAGACATTGGATGGATCAGAAAAGACCAAGCTTTTTCAGCTTCCTTCGATAAAGATTTTGCAAATTATATTTATAAAAATCCAACAGGAAGCATTGCTGTTGTTGAAACGGCATTTGGTTTTCACGTGATTAAGGTTGATGAACAAAAACAAGCTGAAAATGCTGTAAAATTGGCTACTTTCGCTCGTTTGATAGATCCTTCTGATGCTACAGAAAATTCAATTTTTGAAAAGGCGGAAACCCTTGCAGCCAATTTGGCAAATGGCGAAAAATTAGAGGATGTCGCGAAGAAAGAGAATTATACCGTTCAATCTGCGATGAATCTTAAAGTATTGGAAGAAAATATTCCTGGATTAAACACGCAACGCCAAATTGTGATTTGGGCGTTTGCCAATGAAAGAGAACTGGGCGATTCCAAACGTTTTGATGTTGATGTTGACGGGAAAAGAAGCTATGTGGTGGTAGTACTTAAAGGCAAGTCTGAAAAAGACGGATTGGTGGTTAATTCAGAAATTTTATCTAAAATTCAACCTGAGTTAATTAACAAGAAAAAAGCGGCATTAATTAAAGAAAAAATAAAAGGGACTACTTTAGACGAAATTGCAAAAAACGCCAATACAACGGTTAGCGCAACTTCAAGTGTCACCTTGGCAAGTCCGCTGTTACCGGGTGTTGGAAATGAACCTGCGGTGGTGGGAGCTATGTCCACTTTAAAATTAAATGAAGTGTCTAAACCAATAGATGGCAATATGGGTGTTTTTGTAGTTAAAATCAACAAACGCGACGCACCTATAAAATTGGATAATTATGAAACTTTCCGCAATAGAATAATAAACAATTTGAAAGCCAGATCGTTCCAGTTATTTCAAGTATTGGAAGAAACTGCAGAGATCAAAGATTTTAGAGGTCAATTCTATTAATCCTGTCCCCAACCCTCCCATACTAAAAATGGGACAGGCTTTTCCAAAGGAAAGAGAGCTGATTTTAAATTTGAAAACTTTTTGTAACAAAAAAATTCAAACTGTTAATCCTTTCATAGCAACAAAAAAAGCGAGCATTAGCTCGCTTTTTTTTAACTTTTAACTTTGAATCTACTCTGATAACTCCAATATTCAATTTTCAACAACTTTTTACCCCTACCCTCGTATGTTTGTTTCAAGATAATTTTAAAAAATAAAACATGATTGATAAATAAGATATTAATGGTTAATTGAAGACTTAAATATT
>JAENXD010000191.1 GCA_016649745.1 Flavobacteriaceae bacterium
GGATGATGATGCCACTTTAATAGAATACTTACAAACACATTATTTAAACGATTCCGATGGAGGAATTTGGACCATAAAAAATGGAGAAACACCTTTGATGGGGCAAGTTGAAACACAAGAAGTTACCTATAATGATGTAGCCTATAAGTTATATATTTTAAAGCAAAATGAAGGCGCTACTGTTTCGCCAACTAACATTGATTCAATATATTGTATATATACTGGTATGTTGTTAGACAGTACTGTTTTTGATTCAAAATCTAATTTTTCCTGGAATATTGGATCTAATCCAGCAACACTAGATAATTTGATTCCTGGTTGGCAATATGGTTTTTCTAATTTTAAGGGCGGCAATGTTGTTATAAACGCTGATGAATCATTCGATTTTACAAATTATGGAAAAGGAATTTTATTTATCCCTTCAGGATTGGCTTATGGAAATAATGAGTCAGCAATCATTGTTGCTAATTCACCTTTGATTTTTGAAATTTCTCTGAAGGATGTGAAATTGAGAGATTATGATTTGGATGGTATTTTATCTAATGATGAGGATAGAAATCATGATGGGGATGTGAAAAATG
The DNA here is from genome assembly GCA_016649745.1 of Flavobacteriaceae bacterium. Taxonomy (GTDB): domain Bacteria; phylum Bacteroidota; class Bacteroidia; order Flavobacteriales; family Flavobacteriaceae; genus Lutibacter. Next base: position 582 of record JAENXD010000191.1, read on the forward strand.
ATGATACTGATGAAGATGGTATTGCTAATTATTTAGATGTTGATGATGATAATGATGGCAAATTAACCAAAGATGAAGACACCAATGGAAATGGAAACTGGTTTGACGATGATGCAGACGGAGACGGAATACCAAATTTTTTGGACAAAGACAGTTAAAAAACGAACTTTTTTAAATAAAAAAGAGGCTGTCTAAAAAGTTTTGAAAACCGTCATTCTGAACCTGACTGTCCGGTAGGCAGGTTCAGGTTGACGAAAATTTCACTTTTTAGACAGCCTCTTTAGGGATATTAAAATTTATTGTTTTAATTTTTATTTGCTGCTTCCAGATAAACGGTATGACAAACTGAAAATAATTTGCTCAGGTCTTGAATCTAATCTGTAAGAGGTTGAAATATTGTTATCTATAAAAGTAGCTTCATTGCTGTTAAAGCCTCTTTCATATCTAACATCTAATCCCAGTCTTCCAAGTTCAACGGCTGCTCCAAAATTAAAACCTACCGTAAAATCATTGTCAATTCTATCATATTCAATATCTTTAAAATCGTTGGTTAGCGTATATTGAAACGCTGGTCCTGCAAATACGCTAAGCGGACCAATTAATTTTAAGCCAACCAAAACTGGCATGTCCAATCTGGCAATCTTATAATCTTCTTTTCCGCCAGTATTTAAGGTGTATTCACTGGTGGTTTTTGTGTAAACCAACTCCGGTCTTAAATAAATAGGACCTAAGCCTATTTTGCCATAAATACCGACATTATAACCGGATTTACCTTTTCCATCGTTCTTGTATATTTGAGTGGTTTCATCGCCGAATTCACTTAATTCGCCATTTGAGTTGTAACTTAATCCAGCTTTTACACCAAATCCACTTTGGGCGTTCACATAAAACACAGTGGATAATAAAGCAATTGAGAGTACTAAAATTCTTTTGTTCATAAAATTCTTAATTTAGGGTTTATAATACTTTTTCAAACTATGACTTAATTGCCACTTACAATAATCCTACAAAGGTGAATGATAAAATTTAAAAAAAGTTATACAATTCTTAGCGTAAGTTGCAAAATTCACAGATTAATTAAAATTAAATGGTATTGAAAATTATGATTTACACGAATTTTTTATCAGTGAGGATTATCATAAATTCTCAAACCAGCAACACTAAAAATAGCATTGCCTAAATTATAAACGCAATAAGAGTGCCATTATTTTCTGGCAATGACTTTTTTAGCCGCAGCAACAATATCTTTATCGGTTAAACCATATTTTTCCATCAATTGGGCTGGAATTCCAGATTCTCCAAAACTGTCGTTAACAGCAACGAATTCTTGTGGAATAGGATTATTTTGAGCCAAAACACGTGCAACGCTCTCTCCTAAACCACCTAAAATATTATGTTCTTCAGCAGTAACCATGCAACCTGTTTTTGCAACAGATTTTAAAATTGCTTCATCGTCTAAAGGTTTAATCGTATGAATGTTAATGACTTCAGCGCTAATTCCCATAGCTTCAAGTTTTTCTGAAGCTTGCAATGCCTCCCATACCAAATGTCCGGTCGCAACAATGGTAACGTCTGTACCTTCAGTTAATTTAATCGCTTTTCCTATAATAAATTTTTCATTAGCCGGCATAAATACAGGAACAACCGGACGCCCAAAACGCAAGTAAACCGGACCAACATGATCCGCAATTGCGATTGTTGCCGCTTTTGTTTGGTTGTAATCGCAAGTATTGATTACAGTCATATTTGGCAACATTTTCATCAAGCCAATATCTTCCAAAATTTGATGTGTTGCTCCGTCTTCACCTAAAGTCAAACCGGCATGTGAAGCACATATTTTTACATTTTTTTCAGAATAGGCAATAGATTGACGAATTTGATCATAAACCCTTCCTGTAGAGAAATTGGCGAAAGTGCCGGTAAACGGAATTTTGCCGCCTATGGTTAAACCTGCCGCAATTCCCATCATATTTGCTTCGGCAATGCCAATTTGAAAAAACCGTTTGGGATGATTTTCAATAAATTTTTCCATTTTTAACGAGCCCACCAAATCTGCACATAGCGCCACTACATTTTCATTTGTGTCTCCCAATTCAGCCAATCCCGCACCAAATCCCGATCTTGTGTCTTTCTTTTCTGTAAACGTGTATTTTTTCATCTGTTTAAATTTTATTTTTTAGCGGTAACAGTTGCTGCCTGCCTGCCGCAGGCAGGTTCGCCATTAATCATTCCTTTGTGAATCAAAACTTGTTATGCTCGTTTCATCTGTTATTTATTAAAAATCGTTCAAAAATAATGATATTTAACGATACGATATTACAATTTCATTAATTCTTCATACAATTTATGAACAGGCAATCCCATAACATTAAAGTAACTGCCTTCAATCTTGGTAACGCCTATAAAACCTATCCATTCTTGGATTCCGTAGGCTCCGGCTTTATCAAAAGGTTCATGATTTTCAACATAATAGATGATTTCATCCATAGATAATGGTTTGAAATAAACCATAGTTTCGTCGCAAAACACTTTTTGAGATGCAAATGTTTTAATGCAAATGGATGTAATTACCTTATGGTCCCTGCCAGAAAGCTCTTGTAACATCTCAATTGCATGTTGTTTGTCTTTTGGTTTTTCAATCGCTTTGTCGTTCATCCAAACAATGGTATCGGCAGTTATTACGATATCATTTTCAGTCAATTCCGAAAAAGCAGCTGCCTTAAGCTCCGCCAAATAATTGGTAATTTCTGTTGCTTTTAGTGTGGAAGGATATATTTCTTCAACAGCTTTTACTTGAATTGAAAAATCGAGTCCCAATTCTTTAAATAATTCCTGACGGCGCGGAGAACCCGATGCCAGTATGATGTTTTTATTTTTTAATTTTTCTGAAAGCATTAGTGTGTGTTTAATGAGAATACCAATAATGAATTAATTCCCAAAAACATTATAATTTTTAGGAGCATGCTTAATTTATTAAAATCTTTTTTTGTTTTTGCTGAAAGTAATTTTAGGACAATGTAAAGTAGGGGAAACAACGTAAATAGCACTAAATACAGTACTGTAAATTTATAAACTGAAGCATAATTAACAACAATAACCAACAATAATATCAAAGGAAAAAGACATAGAAACGCCGCTGTTTTCTTTGCTCTTGAAACACCAATTAAAATAGGTAATGTTCTCATATTTAAACTATAATCGCCATTTACATCTTCAATATCTTTAACTATTTCCCGAACCAAGTTTACTGAAAAAGCAAAAGCTGACAAAAGCAATGTTACGTAAATTACCAACTCCTGTGGATTGTTTTGAATTTCAAAATTTATGTCGAATAATAACAATGCAATAATACTCATTGCCACTAAAAATGAGCTGGTGATGTTGCCAATCAGTGGTTTAGACTTTAATTTTTTGGAATAAAAATGGAGCAGTAGTGAAGCACCAATAAAAATAAAAGAATAAGTTGGTTTTTGTACGGATAGTGACAAACCAATTCCTAAAACAATTCCCAAGGTATTGGCTGTTAAATACAACTGTCGCGCACTTTCAACTGAAATAAATTTGGCAACAATTACTTTGCGGGGTTTATTGATTAAATCAGTTTTTAAATCGGTAATGTCATTAATAAGATAACCTGCTGCAGTAATTAAAAGAATGGCACCAATCAATATAAAAAACTGAAATACAGAAAGATTTGTTGTAACGTTAAACGATGAGAAAAAAAGGAATTTAAGTAGCAGTTGAATGTAGAGTAAAAGCAGTAAATTTTTCCATCTGATTAATCTTAAAAATGCTGCCAATTTCATCTTGTTAATTGAAGTCCTTTTTAATACGGTCTAAACGTATTTTGCTTTCTCTATCTTTAATATTTTCTCGCTTATCGTAGTTTTTCTTTCCTTTGGCAAGCGCAATTTCCAACTTTGCCCACCCTTTATCGGTTAAAAATAAACGTAATGGAACTATCGTTAAACCAGCATTTTGAACTTCTTTCAGCAATTTTTTCAATTCGCGTTTGTTTAAAAGCAATTTCCGTTCACTTTTCGGATTGTGGTTAAATGCATGTCCGTAGATATATTCTTCAATAAACATATTGACGGCAAATAACTCTCCCTTTTCATTAAACTCGCAAAAACTTTCAGTAATTCGGGCTTTACTTTCGCGTATCGATTTAATTTCAGTACCTGTCAACTGAATTCCGGCAATATATTTGTCCAGAATCTCATATTCAAAACGAGCTTTCTTATTTTTTATGTTGATGTTTTTCTGCATAATAACGGCAAAGATAATTAATACCAATTAAACATTCAAAGGTCGTATAAAAACCCTTCAAAAATTGATTTAATACAAACTAAAAATCGATGTACAGCAGGAGGTCGGTAATTAAATTTCCATTAATGGTGATAATGTAGAGATGGGAAAATTCGGTATCGTCCATTTCCGGATATTTTTGTTGCTTGATTAATGCATTTACAAATTGAGGAGTGGTGTTGCTGTGGCCGACGATTAGCACATTTTTACCTTTATTTTCGGTTTGAAAAAGTTCAAAATTAACTTTTGAAGGATTGTAAATAATAGGTTCTAGATTGAACTTTTTTGCAATAGGTTCAACAGTTTTAAGCGTTCTGCCATAATCGGTTGAATATATGGCATCGAATAAAATGTGTTGTAAAATTTTTTCCCAATTTTCAGCTCTTAAATAGCCTCTTTCATTTAAATCGGGATTGTCATCAGCAGAATTTTCCCTCACTTTTTTCAGCATGTCTGATTAAAAAATACGTGGTGGCTTTACCATCCGATTCTTGCGCTAAAATAGATGTCATCGTTAGTAACAGTAATCCCGTAAAAATAATTTTTTTCATTTGATAATTTTTATAAAGAAACAAAAGGCTGTCTAAAAAGTGAAATTTTCGTCAACCTGCGTTTCGACTCCGCTCAGCAACCGGTTATTGAGCGGAGTCGAAATACAGGTTCTCATAGTGATTGATTATCAGTATGATGCGATTCTGAAATAAATTCAGAACGACGGATTTCAAAACTTTTTAGACAGCCTCTTTGTTTATGATACTTTATTTCTAAACACAATTTTATCGTCAAAAGCATCCAATAAAATATGACTATCAGCCGTTATTTTACCCGATAAAATTTCTTTGGACAATTCATTTAAGACTTCTTTTTGAATCACACGTTTTACAGGTCTTGCA
>JAENXD010000196.1 GCA_016649745.1 Flavobacteriaceae bacterium
ACAAAATTAATTTATGAAAAACATGAAGGTGTTTTGGCGGATTTCGGTTATGGGAAATTAATAAATACCGGAAGAATTGACACAAAAAGCTTGCTTGAAGATTATCGGAATTATTTAACAAACAGAAAATTAATTAGAAACGAAAGTTTTCAATATTCAGCCTTAAAAATAAATGAAGAACTCCTTGAATATATAGGAGTAACTGCCGGAAAAATTGTTTTTTGTGAAGGTTTTGGGCTTAAAAATAATCCGTTTTTTAATGAGTTGCCCATCCAAGAAGCAAAGGGTGAACTTATCACTGTTCATGCGCCAAACTTAAATGTTGATTTTTTAATAAAATCTGCATTGTTTGTTCTTCCTTTAGGAAATAATAATTATAAAGTGGGTGCTACTTTTAATTGGAAAGACAAAACGCAGCTTCCAACGGAAGAAGGTAAAAACGAACTTATTTCAAAATTGGAATCATTTATCAAAGTTCCTTATCAAATTGTGGATCATATTGCAGGAATAAGACCAACAGTTAAAGACAGAAGACCTTTGGTTGGCAAACATCCAAAATTTCAAAATTTAGCAGTTCTAAATGGATTGGGAACTCGTGGCGTCATAATTGCTCCAACAGTTGCTAAAGCACTTTATAATAATTTGGAAAATGGAATTGCATTGGATAAAGAAATTTCTATTGCTCGTTTTCTTTAGTTTTTGTTGCTTTCGGATCGTATTTTACAAATAAATTAATCCAAATTATTCTTGAGAATCGAATAGAAATGGGTGCCGTTAAAATCAATACTATGACAATGGGAATAAAACTTTCTGTCAAACTCAAGTTAAAAAATAAAGTAGAAATTATAAAGGTAGCTATTGAAATTCCAACAGTAAGTCCGTAATTAACATACATGGCGCCATAAAAAAAGGAAGGTTCCATCATGTATTTCAATCCACATACAGAACAATGGTCATGCATTTGAAAAGCTTTATTCAATTTAAACATGTTTTTTTCTTTCATGAAATCGCCCTCGTGGCATCTTGGACATTTATTGAATAAAATACTGTAAAGCTTAGTTCCTTTTTTAAACATTTTTAATTTTATTTTTTCTCAAGACCTTAAATTATTATATTAAAAACTTTAACAGAGTGCCAATTTTTTTTGTAGTACTTTTGTGCGATTTTAAAAAAACATACAAATTTACATTAAATTATAAAATATTAATGCTTAACGTACATAATTTATCGGTTTCTTTTGCCGGTTCCGATTTGTTTTCAGGAATAACTTTTAAATTAAATAAAGGTGACAGAATTGGATTAATCGGAAAAAATGGAGCTGGAAAATCGACCTTGTTAAAAGTGCTTTCTAAGGATATTGAAGCAACTGGCGGAACAATGGCTTTTGATAAAGAAGTGCGAATCGGATTTTTGCGTCAGGATATTGATTTTGCGGAAGGAAGAACGATTTTGGAAGAAGCTTATCAGGCTTTTGAAGAAATTAAAAAGTTAGAAAGTAAATTAGAAGTTATTAATCATGAATTGGTGGAGAGAACTGATTATGAAAGTGAATACTACCATGATTTAATGGTTAATTTAAATGAATTTTCACACCGATATGAATTGCTGGGAGGCTATAATTACCAAGGAAATACGGAAAAAATATTACAGGGTTTAGGATTTCAAAGAGAAGATTTTGACAAACTGACGGATACTTTTTCCGGAGGCTGGAGAATGAGGATAGAGCTGGCAAAGTTGTTACTACAAGAAAATGACATCTTATTGTTGGATGAGCCAACGAACCATTTGGACATAGAATCTATTATTTGGCTAGAAAATTTCTTGAAAGTTTATTCCGGTGCAATTGTATTGGTTTCGCATGATAAAATGTTTTTAGACAATGTAACCAACAGAACTATAGAAATTTCATTGGGTAAAATTTACGATTATAAAAAGCCGTATTCCCAGTTCTTGTTGTTGCGAGGCGAAATAAAAGAAAAACAATTACAGGCACAAAAAAATCAGGAGAAAGAAATTAAGGCAACACAGGTTTTAATCGATAAATTCAGGGCAAAAGCAAATAAGGCAACCATGGCGCAATCTTTAATAAAAAGATTGGATAAAGTGGAGCGCATAGAAGTTGATAATGATGACAATGCTGTGATGAATGTGAAGTTCCAGATTTCTAAAGAACCCGGAAAAATTGTGATAGAAGCTGAGAATTTATCAAAGAATTACGGCAAAAAACATGTGTTGGAAGATGTTGATTTATTGATAGAAAGAAATAGTAAAATCGCTTTTGTTGGCCAAAACGGACAAGGGAAATCTACGCTAGCAAAAATTATCGTGGGAGAAATACCACACGGTGGTTATTTAAAATTAGGCCATAATGTTGAAATAGGATATTTTGCCCAAAACCAGTCGGAATATTTAGAGGCGGAAAAAACGGTATTGGAAATTATGGAAGATGCCGCAACAGACACCAACAGATCTAGAGTAAGAGATATGTTGGGATCATTTTTGTTTAGCGGTGATACGGTGGATAAAAAAGCAAAAATGTTGTCGGGTGGAGAAAGAAATAGACTGGCTTTATGCAAACTGCTATTGTCTCCGTTTAATGTTTTAATTATGGATGAGCCCACAAACCACCTTGATATAGCTTCAAAAAATGTATTAAAATTGGCCCTCAAAAAATTTGAAGGGACCTTAATTTTAGTGTCGCATGACAGGGATTTTTTACAAGGATTGGCTACCACAGTTTATGGTTTTAAAGATAAAGTAATTAAAGAATATTTAGGAGATATTGACTTTTTTCTGGAGCAACATCAAATAGAAAATTTGCGTGAAGCAGAAAAAAGAACCGTTGTTGTTAAAAAATCGGATACTTCTAAAAAAGAAGTGGCGCAATTGTCTAGAGAAGAAGATGCGACACTTAAAAAATTGAAAAATAAATTGTCTAAAATAGAAACTCAGATAGATAATTTGGAAAGAGAAATTTCAGAAATGGATGCTGCTTTAGTAAAAGATTATGAGACAACTTCTGCCCAGCCTAATTTTTTTGAAAACTATAAATCAAAAAAAAGTAAAGTTGAAGTGTTGATGGAGGAATGGGCTGAAATTGAAGAAAAAACAGAAAATTGTTCTTAGAAAATAAAAATAGCCGCATACAACAAATTCACTTTTCCGAAATTGAAAATAGGGATGTTACTCTTTTTATAAAACGCGAAGATGAATTGCATCCTTTTATTTCCGGAAATAAATTTCGAAAATTAAAATATAATTTAGAAGAGTCAGCCAAACAAAATAAAAGCACTTTACTCACTTTTGGCGGTGCCTACTCCAATCATATTGCAGCAACAGCAGCGGCTGGATTTAATTTTGATTTTAAAACCATCGGAGTTATTAGAGGTCATGAATTGGGCAATAATTTTGCTGAAACAATTCAAAACAATCCAACTTTAAAATTTGCTTCAGCGCACAATATGCAATTTGAATTTGTTTCAAGAGCAGATTACAGAATTAAAACTTCACCTGAATTTATTGCTTCACTTAAAGAGAAATTTGGTGATTTTTATTTGATTCCAGAAGGCGGCACCAATAATTTTGCCGTAAAAGGCTGCGAAGAAATCCTGACAGAAGAAGATGCGAAATATGATTTCATTTGTTGTGCCATTGGCACAGGAGGAACAATTTCCGGAATTATAAATTCGCTGAAAAGTCATCAAAAAGCCATAGGATTTCCTGCCTTAAAAGGTGATTTTTTGCAACATGAAATCAATAAATATATACTAAAGCAGAATAATTGGAGTTTAAATATTAATTATCATTTTGGTGGTTATGCAAAAGTTTCAGAAGAATTAATTACATTTATCAATAAATTTAAAAGGGAAACAAAAATTCCTTTAGATCCTATTTATACAGGAAAAATGGTATTTGGAATTGTAGATTTGATTAAAAATGGTTTTTTTGAAAAGGGTTCTAAAATTTTAGCAATTCATACGGGCGGTTTGCAAGGAATTGAAGGCATGAATTTATTATTAAAAAAGAAAAATTTAGCACAAATAGTTTAAGTTATGGAGTTGAAAGTTGTTTTTATTTGTTTGTTAACTATTGGTTTTTTAACAAGTTGTAAATCTAAGAAGCAAGTAGTGCATTCACAGCCAAAAACAGCACATCATAAAGTTATTGAAAGGACAGAGGAAATAACTCAAATAAAGTCTAAAAAAGAGATAAAATCAACAATTTTTACTTCAACGGAAGATTATATTCAATTTTTTAAAAACGCTGCTATGGAGGAAATGAGGATTTATAAAATCCCTGCAAGTATTACTTTGGCGCAAGGTGTTTTAGAATCTTCAAGCGGTAATAGTGAACTCACTAAAAGGTCGAATAACCATTTTGGTATAAAATGTCATAAAGAATGGGAAGGTAATCATACCTTTCATGATGATGATGAAAAAGGTGAATGTTTCAGAGTTTATGATAATCCGACAACTTCATATAGGGATCATTCTTTGTTTTTAACATCTAGAAGAAGGTATTCAAAATTATTCAGCCTGGCACCAGGAGATTATGTTAGTTGGGCGAATGGGTTAAGTGAAGCTGGTTATGCAACTGACAGAAGATATCCAGCAAAACTTATTGGATTAATTGAGAAATTTGAATTACATAAATATGATACACAAGTTTTAGGCAAATCATTTGAAGTAGTAAAAGTTACTGAAATCTTAAATCATATTGTTGTCAAAGGAGATACATTGTATTCTATTTCAAAACGATATGGGTTAACAGTTGATGAACTTAAATTATTGAATGGATTGAGCTCTAATGAGATTAGCATTGGGCAATCATTAAATTTAGCAAAATAAATTAGTACTCGCAGTTTTCCATTACGCTGTTTTTTTTAAATAAAATTTACGCTTCATTTTATAAGATGTATCATTGTTTAAATATATTAAAATCAGTATATTAGATGGGCGCGAATAGCTTAAAATTTCGAAATGGTTTTATTAATTTATAGGTAATTATAAAAATGAATGAAATAAATCAATTTATAGAGAATTTTAAAAGTTGGGAATTAAGCGTGTTGATACTTGAATTGGGTCAATTCATCTTTTGGTCAATTTTTATCTTATTTTTATCATGGTTGATACGGAAAAATATCAATAGAAGAATTACAGACAATGCAGCGCGGTACAGATTGAAAAAGATTGTTCGTTTGGGCAGTTATATTTTTATTTTTATTTTGCTGATGCTCATATTCACCAGCGAAATGAAATACTTTACGGTTTCAATTGGAATTATGAGTGCAGCTATTGCGTTTGCTTTGCAAGAGGTGATATTAAGCATTGCTGGCTGGTTTTCCATTTTTGGATCAAATATTTATAAGCCAGGCGACCGGATTGAGATAAATGGAATTAAAGGTGATGTGATAGATATTGGTTTAACCAAAACAACATTAATGGAAATTGGTGAATGGGTAAAAAGTGATAATTACAGCGGACGTATTGTGAAAATTAGCAATGCTTTTGTTTTTAAAGGAGCTGTGCAAAACTATTCGGCTGATTTTCCATTTGTTTGGGATGAAATAGATATTCCCATTAAATATGGATCTGATATTAAACTAGT
>JAENXD010000008.1 GCA_016649745.1 Flavobacteriaceae bacterium
TCATTTTTACAAATGTCATAAAAATCATTAGCGTTAATCCTATTATCTTTCTCATTAATTTTGTGTGATTAATTAACAAATATCTCATTTTATTATTGAAGTTTCCTAATTTTTCTGCCAACTTGCAAAAACTAGGTCACTTTACATTTAATTTACAACTATATATATCTTTTCCTTATTTCCTTATTCTGAAAAAAAAGCATCCATTCTATTCCCAACCAATAGGTCTGAATTAATTTTCTTCAAATTGAACGGTTTCATTACCAGTTTTAGCTATTTTTCTATATCTATTTTTTATTTGATAGTCGTGATATCGTATCAATTCATTATTCACCGAGAAAATTCACTACCTTTTGAAAGAAAAATAAGTAGTTTCTTTTACAAAAAACGCTGTTTTTGTCATATTATTGCAGATGTTCCATTCTTTTGAAACAGGCCAAACTTAGATAACATTTCATAAAAAATATTTTTTAGCTGAAATTCAATTTCATTCAAATTTTATAATAATATAAGTGTCAGTAATCTAATTACTTAAATCTATTTTAAACATCCCAATTTCAGTTAGATTCACTTTAATTATATACTTTTCATGGCTGTTTGAGGCTGCATTTTCAATTCAATTTTAAAAAAATATATCCATTTCTTAAGAATGTTGTAATTTTGGTTGAAAGAAATATAAAAATAATTACTGTTTGTGAGGTACTTCATTAAAAAAATAGCATTATCATTGAAATATATTACAACATTTGGCATACTAAAAATTGAAAACTGCCGTTAGTAAAAGCGTAGCAAATATTTATTAAACTTATTTCTTGCAAAAAAATTAAATTAATGTAAATTGCGGAAAAAATATAACCCTAACCAATTTGAAATGAACTTAAAAAATCTAAATAACATTACTAGGTTAATCATATTAACTATTACTGTTGTTTTCTTTGTGAGTTGCCATAATAGAAATCCAAGAAATAACGTATCTCTTACCGGTTGGAGTTCAAAAGACAAGAAAGCTGGTGGTTTTGCGGGGGATACAAAATATAAAGGCCAGGAAGCTCCTCCGGGAATGGTTCTGATAGAAGGTGGTACATTTACCATGGGCCATGTGCAGGATGATGTCATGTTCGATTGGAATACCACACCTGTTCAACAACAGGTGCGTTCATTTTATATGGATGAAACTGAAGTGACCAACTCGGAATATCTATTTTATTTAGATTGGATGGAAAAAGTTTTTCCTCCAAATGATCCCAACTATGAGCATATATATGAATCGGCTGTTCCTGATACATTAGTATGGAGAGACGTTTTGGGATTGAACGAATCATTGACTGAAAACTATTTAAGGCATCCCGGCTATGCCGACTATCCTGTGATTGGTGTTAGCTGGATTCAGGCCAATCAATATTGCAAGTGGAGAACTGATAGGGTTAATGAAAAAATATTAATGGATAAAGGAGTGTTAAAACCACTTTTCAAGTTAGATTCTTTAGAAGTTAAAGGACAAAATAATTTTAATACAGATACTTATTTAACAAATCCTTATGCACTTTTTGACGGTGATTCAACCATTTACAAAAAAGGATTGCCAACTAATAAACAACTTAAAAAAGGAGAAGCTAAACCAACAAGAGGTTCATTTACGGGAAGACAGGTTAAAATTTCTGATGGAATACTAAGTACAAAATTCAGACTTCCAACCGAAGCCGAATGGGAATATGCAGCAAAAGCTGTTGTTGAAGATCGTGAGTACAACAATACCCGTGGAAGAAAAAAATACGCCTGGAGCGGGAAATATACCCGTAACAAATCAAAAAAATATAAAGGAGACCAACTTGCCAACTTTAAGCAAGGAAAAGGAGATTACAGTGGTGTTCCCGGATGGAGTAACGATGGCGCAGATATTACCATTGCTGTAAAATCATATGAACCTAACGCATTCGGTTTATATGACATGTCAGGTAATGTTGCTGAATGGGTCGCTGATGTTTACCGTCCTATTATTGACAATGAAGCAAATGATTTCAACTATTTCAGGGGAAATATTTTTACAAAAAAAATGATTGATGCCGAAGGAAATGTTGTTATTGCAGATGATCAGAATGTGGGATATGACACCTTAGATAATGGAAAAATAGTACCAAAATTTTTGCCCGGAAGCGTTAAATATACTCCAGTTACCAAACGTGACGCATATATGAGAAATAATTATGAGAAGGCTTATAATGTAGATATTAATGATGGTGATTTGGCTTCGACAAAATTATACAGTAAAGATGAAGAAGATTTGGAAACCAAACCCCGAATGTACAACTCGCCTATTAAACCTCGAGTTATTGGAGAAAGCGGCTTATTAATGCAAGAATACGACGTTAAAAAAAGAACGACTTTAGTTAGCGATATAACACGCGTTTACAAAGGAGGTTCATGGAAAGATATGGAATATTGGTTAGACCCTTCCCAGCGAAGGTATTTGCCGGAATATATGGCCACCAACTATATTGGTTTCAGATGTGCTTCTGACAGAATTGGTCCAATGACCTATAAAAAAAGAAAACCGTCAACCACAAAAGTCAGATATTAATACTATTTTTAAAATAAACGAAACCTCACTGAAATTTCAGTGAGGTTTTTTTATATTTAATTCATGAATATTGAACAATTATACGAGTTATATACCAAAACTTATTTAGTGGATACAGATTCCCGAAAAATAAGAAAAGGCAGCATATATTTTGCCCTAAAAGGAGATAATTTCAATGGAAACGAATTTGCGGCAGAAGCATTGAAAAGTGGAGTAAGTTATGCGGTTATTGATGAAACAGAATACCATAAGTTTCCTAATACGGTATTAGTCAGCAATGTTTTAGAGACACTTCAAAAGTTAGCAAATTTTCACAGAAAGCAACTTACATTCCCTATTATTTCATTAACAGGGAGCAACGGAAAAACCACCACCAAAGAACTTATTAATGCTGTGTTGTCAAAAAAATATCAAACAACCGCAACCACAGGCAATTTAAACAATCATATTGGTGTGCCGCTTACGTTGTTATCCATGACGCCAAAAACAGAAATTGGCATTGTTGAAATGGGCGCAAACCATTTAAAGGAAATTAAATTTTTATGCAGTATTGCTGAACCTAGTTATGGCTTAATCACCAATTTCGGAAAAGCACATTTAGAAGGATTTGGAGATTTTGAGGGTGTTATTAAAGCCAAATCGGAATTGTATGATTTTTTGAGATTGACCAACGGTACTGTTTTTATAAATACAGATGATGCGCTGCAAATAAAACAATCATCAGGAATAAATGCCGTTGAATTTAACAGTCGTGACATTAAATTTGTTGAAGCAGGCCCATTTGTAAAAGTTCAATTCAAAAACACTATTATTGAAAGTAACCTCATCGGAAAATACAATTACAACAATATTGCGGTTGCCGTTGCCGTTGGAAATTATTTTAGTGTTCCTGAAACCGATATTAAAAAAGCCATTGAAAATTATATTCCTTCTAATAACCGTTCACAAATCATTCAAAAAGGAACCAACAAAATAATTTTAGATGCCTATAATGCAAATCCCAGCAGCATGCATGCAGCGCTCGAAAATTTTGCGCAACTGAAGGACACCAATAAAATTGCATTTTTAGGAGATATGTTTGAATTGGGAGAAGAAAGCAAGGCAGAACATCAAAAAATAGCTGATTTGGTGACTTCCTATAACTTTTCAAAAGTTTATTTAATAGGAAAAGCATTTTCTACAATCCATGTAAAAAATGCTTTTGTTTCTGAAAGTTTTGAATCTTTCAAAAATTCAACTAATTATTCAAACATTAACAATGCCACAATTCTTATAAAAGGATCTCGTGGTATGGCTTTAGAAAGACTTTTAGATCTTCTCTGATTTTATTATTTCTCTGTGATATTCTATTAAACCGTCAATAGGCCGTCTCAAAATATTTCCTATTTCTACCATGTAATATCTTGCCACATCATTGATAATGTCTTGAGAGAAAAAAGCAATTGAGCCTACAAAATGAATAGGCACATGAACTGATTCTGTATATGGCAATATTCGATTCTTAAAAAATTCTTTAATACCTTTTTGCAACACTTTATTAAAATAAGGAGTGCGTTCATTTTTGAAAATAAATTCAGCAAAATGCGCTAAATAGGCATTCGGATTATCTTCTTTATAAATATTTCTTTTAATGACATCGGCATCCAAATCAAACTGCGTTTCAAAAAGTTTTGCAATCTCCTTTGGCATTTTATGGTAATAATAATCTCTTATTAATTTTTTTCCGAAATAATTTCCGCTGGCCTCATCCATCAAAATATACCCTAAAGAAGGAACTCTGACATCCACATTTTTTCCGTCAAAATAACAGCTGTTTGATCCCGTCCCAAGTATACATACAATTCCGGGCTTTGTTGTCACGGCATAAACTGCTGCGAAAGTATCTTCTTTTACAACAATTTCAGCATTCAAAAAAAATGATTCAAATATAGATTTCAAAAGCGATGTCAGTCTCTCTGTTCCACACCCGGCACCATAAAAATAAACTTCGGTCACTTCTTCTTTGTGACTCGTTATTTCCTGGTTGCTTTGGATTCTGCTTTTTAATAAGTCGGCAGACAATATCTCAGGATTTAACCCCTCAGTTCTTGTTTTAAATATTTGATTTCCAGATTTATCCAGTAAAATCCAATCGGCTTTTGTAGAACCACCATCTGCTATTAGAATCATTTTTTATTTTTTAGAACTATTATTTCTTATTGAACTGAATGAATGTATTCCGCCAAATCAACTAATTTTGTTGAGTAACCAAATTCATTGTCATACCAAGCCACTAATTTAAAGAAATTATCGTTTAAAGCAATACTTGCTTCAGCATCAAAAGTGCTTGTTTTAGGTTCTGAAACAAAATCTTGTGAAACTACGGCTTCCTCAGTATACCCTAAAACTCCTTTTAATTCATTTTCAGAAGCATATTTTAGAGCAGCTTTCACTTCTTCAAAAGTAGCAGATTTTTCTGTTCTTACCGTTAAATCAACAACAGAAACATCCGCAGTCGGTACTCTGAAAGACATCCCGGTTAATTTTCCATTTAATTCAGGGATCACTTTTCCAACGGCTTTTGCCGCACCAGTTGATGAAGGTATAATATTGATTAAGGCACTTCTGCCACCTCGCCAGTCTTTTTTTGAAGGGCCATCAACAGTTAATTGCGTTGCTGTTGTTGCATGAATTGTGGTCATTAATCCTTCGACAATTCCGAAATTGTCGTGAATAACTTTAGCTAAAGGCGCCAAACAGTTGGTTGTACAAGATGCATTTGAAACAATGGTGTCTTTAGCAGTAATTTTAGTGTGATTTACACCCATCACAAACATGGGTGCATCAGCAGATGGTGCTGATATAGCCACTTTTTTAGCGCCGGCTGTAATATGTTTTTGAGCGCCTTCTAAACTGGTAAAAATACCTGTACAATCCAAAACAATTTCTGCCCCTACTTCGCCCCATTTCAAATCTTCAGGGTTACGTTCTGCAGTAATTCTAATTTCTTTCCCATTAACCACTAAATTCCCGTTTTTCACTTCAACATCACCGTCAAATTTCCCGTGAACTGAATCATATTTTAATAAATATGCCAAATGTTCCACATCTAATAAATCATTAATTCCCACCACTTCTACATTTGGTCTGGCCACTGCTACTCTAAAAGCAATTCTTCCTATTCTTCCAAACCCGTTAATTCCTATTTTAATTGTTGACATAATCTATTGTTTTAATTTATTATTCTATTTTTATACTGAAGTTATTTCAGCAACTTTAAGTAATTCTTGATTAATATCATTATTCATTTTTATGGCTTTATTTAAATCAACTTTTGATATTTGATTATTTGTAATACCTACCATAATTCCTGTTGATTTATCCAGTAAAGCTTCAACTGCCGCAACACCCAATCTGCTCGCCAAAACCCTGTCATAACAACTTGGAGATCCGCCGCGTTGCATATGCCCTAAAACCGATACTCTAATGTCATAATAAGGAAAGTTTTCATTGATATAATCGGCCAGTTCAAAAACACTTTTGCCAATTTTATCTCCTTCTGAAACAACTACAATACTGCTTGTTTTACCTTTTTCTTTACTTTTTTGAAGAGACTCTACCAACCTGTCCAATCCTAAATCTTTTTCGGGGATTAAGATTTCTTCGGCACCGGCTCCAATTCCTGAGTTTAAGGCTATAAAACCTGCATCACGCCCCATAACTTCAATAAAGAACAATCTGTTGTGAGAACTTGCGGTATCGCGTATTTTATCAATCGCTTCCACAACGGTATTTAATGCAGTATCGTACCCAATAGTGTTATCAGTTCCGTAAATATCATTGTCAATCGTACCAGGAATTCCGACAATTGGAAAATTAAATTCTTCAATAAATTTTAGGCCTCCGGTAAAAGTTCCATCCCCTCCAATAAGCACTAATGCACCAATACCTGCTTCTTTTAAACTTTCATAAGCCTTAACCCTTCCCTCAACCGTTCTAAATTCATTGGAACGTGCCGATTTTAAAATTGTGCCTCCTTTATTGATAATATTGCTGACATGGCGCGCAGAAAGTATTTCAAAATCTCCTTCAATCAAACCTTGATAACCTCTATAAACACCAACACATTCAACCCTGTAATAAGTACAGGCCCTAACAACGGCTCTTATAGCTGCATTCATTCCAGGAGCATCTCCTCCGGATGTTAAAACTGCTATCTTTTTTATTGGTTCATTCATGTGTAAAAAATATAATACAAAGTTACTTTTAAATGCATTTTCCGCCTACGAAACCTCCTAATATTCACTAAAACGATTTCGTTAAACAAAGCAAGATAAGGAGTTTATTTTAAACCCCTTATCTTGCTTTATGTTATCGGTTATATGTTAGCTGTTAAATGTTATAGGTTGTTGGTTTTGAATTTTGTTTGAATTGAACTATAGAACGGACAGGTTGCGACCTGTCCCCTACTTTTAATTGAATAAATTAATCAATCAAAATTTTATATTGCCAAGGTTTAAAAGTTAAGGGCTTTTCTTTGGAAAACAAAAACTTTTCATTGCTAAAAAAATCAATTGATTCTCCTTCATTTTCAGAAGTAAATGTAACTTCTTTATTGGATAGATTGGCCATGAAAGTTATCTTATCACCATCCTTTTCTCTTGAGAAAATTAAAATATTTTCATCATCAGAAGAAGGAATTTTAGTGTATAAAGCTGCATTTTTACCTCCGCTTAGTGCTTTATTATTATTTTTTAGCTCCCCTAATTTCACCAATAATGGCCATACTTTACCTTTAGTTTTTGGAATGGTGTCTTTTTCGAAAAATAATAAACGTTTGTTCATATCATATTCCTGTCCGCTATAAATTAAAGGCATTCCAGGTGCGCAATACGATAATGCCAACATGACTTCTGAAGCGTCTCCCATGCGTTCTTTTACGGTTCCACTCCAAGAATTTTCATCGTGATTGGTCACAAAATTCATCAAAATGTCGTCTTTTTTATACAAGGTATCGATTTGAGCCATGCGTTCATCCCAATTTTTAACGGTTTCCTTACCTTGTGCAATGGCATTCATTCTATGGTGCGTATCCCAACTGTATCCCATATCAAAACCATTTTCAAATAAATTTGGCTCCCAACCTTCGGCTAGCATAAAAACAGGTTTTATTTTTTTAAGTTCCACTACTGTGTTTTCCCAAAAATCAACCGGAACCATACCGGCAACGTCACATCTAAATCCATCCACACTAACTTCAGTTAGCCAATATTTCATATCTTCCAACATTTCAGCACGCATTTCTTGATTGTCGTAATTTAAATCTGCAACATCTGTCCAATCTGTTCCAACGGTATGCGTAATTTCTCCTTTTTCATTTTTTGTATAATATTCCGGATGGCTTTTTAACCACACGTGATCCCAACCGGTATGATTTGTCACCCAATCCAAAATTACATACATTCCATTTTCATGTGCGGTATTTACCAAATTTTTCACATCCTCTAAGTTTCCAAATTCAGGATTCACTTTTGTATAGTCTGAAACGGCGTAATAACTTCCTAAACTGCCTTTACTTTTTGTTGTAGAAATAGGATAAATAGGCATTACCCATATAATTTTTACGCCCAATTCCTTTAATTGAGGAATATCTTCCGTGAATTTTTGAAAAGTTCCCTCTGGGGAATACTGACGAATATTCACTTCATAAATTACCGCATTTTCCAATGCTTCATCTGAAACTGGTTTTATGGTTGTCAAATTATTTATGTTAGATTGTTCTTTTTTATTTTCTGATTTACACGATACTAAAACAGCAAGAATTATTATAAAAAGTAAATTTTTCATTTTTAATTATTTTTTAATGGTTTTAAACTTATGGCGAAACCTCCTCCCGAGGCTAATTTTAATTTTAAATCTGATTGATTGGTGATTTCAATTTTTCTGATGTTAATAGCTGTTGGGTTTTTATCCCAATCGGCATCTTTTCCATCTTCATAAATAATTGCTTCATAGTTGGTATCCGGACTTAAGAACTCAAAAGAAATATTCATTTCTCTTGAATTTTCATCGGTAATTCCACCCACAAACCAATTTTCTGAACTGCGTTCTTTTCTGGCAATGGTTACAAAATCCCCAATTTCACCGTTTAAAACTTTTGTTGTTTGCCAATCTACACCCACATCTTTTATAAATTGAAAAGCAGGATTCCCTTCATAGTTTTCTATTAAATCGGCTGCCATTTGAACCGGACTGTAAATGACGACGTACAATGCCAGTTGTTGTGCAATGGTTGTGTTTACCTGGTTGTCTTTTTTCCACTTTTCAAATTTAATGTCGAAAATTCCCGGTGTATAATCAATTGGCCCGGCCAACATTCTGGTAAAAGCAACAATCGGTAAATGTTCTGGCGGATTTCCTCCGTCCGAAGCCCACGCGTTAAATTCCTGTCCGCGCAAACCTTCGCGAGAAATAGTGTTTGGATACGTCCTGCGCAAACCCGTATCTTTAATGGGTTCATGCGCATTAATGGCGACTTGATATTTTGCCGCTTTGATTACCGCATCGTTGTATTGGTTTACCATATATTGCCCGTGATGGTATTCTCCTTTTGGTAAAATTTTACCTACATAACCTGTTTTAACCACATGTATTCCCAAACTTTGCATTAAAGCATAAGCAGTATCTTGTTGTTTTTCATAGGTTTCAGTGGCTGCTGAAGTTTCGTGATGCATAATAATTTCAACGCCTTTTTCTTTACCATAGCGCACCACTTCTTTTAAATCGTAATCCGGATATGGTGTCACAAAATCGAATACGCCTTCTCTGTCTTCAAAACCAATCCAATGTTCCCAACCGGTATTCCATCCTTCAACCAAAACAGCCCCAATATTATTTTTTGCAGAAAAATCAATATACCTTTTAGTATTTTCAGTAGTTGCTCCATGATTTCCATGAGGTTTTGCATCTGTTGTAAAAGAAGTCATATCTTGGTTTCCACTATAATCCCACGTAGATTTTCCCAAATGCATCTCCCACCAAATTCCCATATATTTTGTGGGTTTAAACCAAGAAACATCTCCAATTTTATTGGGTTCGTTCAAATTTACAATAAGCCTGGATTCAATTAAATCACCTGCTTTTTCGGCGATTTGAAGGGTTCTCCAAGGTGTATGGAAAGGAACTGTCCTTTTTACTTTATAGCCTGTGCGTTCAGAACCCACCAATTCACTGGTCATAGATAAATTTTCTTTGTCTATTTTTAAAGTCATATCCGAATAATCCACCAAACTTGCTTCGTGAAAACTCAAGTACAAACCTTCATCCGTTTTCATGGTAACTGGCGTATTTACTGCATTTTCAGGAATATACGTTTGCGCTAAATTTGGGTGGTTTGCTTTTGAAAGCGCATCAATTTCCGTAAACTTTGAAGTGGTGTACAAATGCTCATAAATATCCCAATCGCCCGGAGCCCACCAAACCATATGGTTGCCCGTTAATTTAAACTGGGTATTTTCATCGGTAATAATTACTTCGGAAAGATTTTCCTGTTCAGGAAATTCATATCTAAAACCCAATCCGTCATTATAAACCCTGAAAACAATGGTTAGTTTTCGTTTTAAATCCGTTTTTTCCTGTAGCTCAATTTTTAACTCGTTATAATTATTTTCAACCTTGGTTTGTTCGCCCCAAGGCATTTCCCATACTTCGCTGAAATTGCTTTTTGTTGCATTTATAATTTCAAAGTTCTCTTTTAAAGATGCCCTATCTTTTAAATCGAAACTACCTAAGATTGACTTTTTTATGACCTCCTTATTTTTGAAAGTCACTAAATAGGTAGGTTCCCCTTTTTCGGTTAAATTAAATTCAACTTTAACAGTTGAATCGGGTGAGGCAACAGCAGTTTGCCAATTGTTCTTTTTAGAACATGAAAACAGCATTATACTTACTAGTACAATGCTAAATTTTAAACTATTTTTCATTCTTTTTAATTTTTATTTTCTAATAAAACAATGGCGAATGGCGTGTTTAAATTTACCGATCCGTTTTTAACCGTCACTTCTGTATCGGAATAAGCATCAACTAAAACAGCTCCTTCCATAAATACATCGCCAACATTCATTTGTTTTTCACCTTTATTTAAATCCAATCCAACCACAACAGCATCCTTAAAATTGCCTTTTGAATACGTTCTTTGAAAAACATATGGGTTTTCACTAATCATTTTATGGGATCCTGCCCCAACAGAAATATGGTTGCTTCTAAATTTCCCCAACTTTTGCCAATGTGTCAAAATTTCTTTGGTTTTATCCTTATTTTCAATATCATCCCAGTTCATATTGGAACGTAAAGTGGCATCTCCAACTGTGCCTTCAACAATTAAGGAACGAGCAGATTCATCGCCATAATAAACTTGAGAAGTGCCCGGACATAACAATAATTTTGTAGCCGATTCAAAAGATTTTACTCTTTCTTTGTCGAAAGGATCGCCATCATCATGGGAACTGATATAATTTAAAACGCCAAATCCTTTTAAATTATTCGCTAAAAGCGTATCATATTTTGAAAAAAGTGCTTCATAAGTTGGCAATTGCGCAGCATTCCATTTGAATTCAAAATTGATTAAACTGTTAAAGCCATTCTCAAAATAATTAACTTTCTTGTCGCCAAAGTCAAAAATTTGCCCTCCGGAAATATTGTAATTATAAACTTCTCCAACCAAATAAAAATCATTGGTATCCAAAACTTTCTCGGGATTTTTTTCTTTCCACAATTTGAAAGCATAATTGCATTCATTTTTAAAGTCTCCCCACACACTTTCTTCTGTATGCTTCACTGTATCAGCACGATATCCATCAATTCCATATTCAGTAATATAATCCGTTAACCATTTAATAATATAATATTTTGGCGCTCTGGGATAGCCGGTTCTTTTAAAGAAATCATCCAATTCCTTCATTTCCTGCTCATATCTTCCTTCAGCTTTCCATTTTTCAGCCAATTGCTTCGGAATATCAACAGTTGAGTTGCTTTCGGTTTTAATATCAGGAAGATTTTTAACCAAGGTGCAGGCTGTGGTAGAATTATAAGTCTGATAATCGCATTGCGGGCCAGTCCTCACCCAATCTTCAGGCCAAACATAATCTACATTTGTTACCGGACCTGTATGGTTAATCACGCCATCCAAGACAATTCTAATCCCGTTTTTATGAGCCACTTCAACTAAAATTTTCAACTCCTCTTTAGTTCCAAAATTTGGATCCAAAGCTGTCCAGTCTTTTGTCCAATATCCATGATAAGCAAAAGTTACACCAGTACCCTCATCAACAGAACCATGAATTTGTTCGACAACAGGAGTTAACCAAATAGCATTAATACCCAAATTATTAAAATAGCCTTCTTTAATTTTCTGGGTAATCCCTTTAATATCTCCTCCCTCAAATCCTCTTAATTTAGCAGTTGCCTGGGTTCTATTAAAGTTCAAATCATTCGAAACATCACCATTATAAAATCGGTCTGTCAGTAAAAAATAAATGTTTGCGCCTTCCCAAATAAATGGTTTTTCGGCATTACTTGTACTCCCCATTTTCTTTTTATTATTTGTAGAACATGTTATAGAAACAATTGATAGTAAGATGAGTAAATATTTTTTCATTAATGATGAAATTTAATTTTTATCTTTTTTTCTGATGTGTCCTTTACTAAAACAATAATTGTTACCGTTTTATTATGTTCATTCCAATCAAATGTGTAGCCTTTTACTTTTTTGGGCTTTTTTAAAATATTATGAATAATCAGTTTAATTTCCTTTGATGAAAATTGAAAGTTTTTACCAATTTCAGACTCAATTTCAATGGTTAAACGATTCTGCTTGTATTCACTTTCAAAAGTCAGCATTTCATACATTCCTTTTTCAAAAGCGTTTGGCGTTTCACCATCATCATTGTACAAATGCCCTTCACTTTCTTTAACAGATTCATCGAAATAAAAATGCAAATCGAACGACTTTAAATTATATAAACCTGTATTTTGAATGGGTTGAATTCTAGAAATAAAAGCACCGCCACGAACATATACAGGAATACTTTCTTCATGCAACTGAACCATTTTTGTTTGTCCGCCTGCTACTCTTTCATACGTATAAAAATCAAACCAATTTGAGTTGGTAGGAAAATAAACTTCCTGTGCTGAAATGCCAGAATTTACCACCGGACTCACCAAAAAACTGTCCCCCCATAAATACGTTTTGTCGTTTGTATATGAGGAAGCCTCGGAGTCTTCAAAAAATAACGGACGCATTAAGGGTGTTCCTCTTTGGTTGTTTTCAAAAGCCAAGGTATAATTGTAAGGCAACAAACTGTAACGCAATTCGATGGATTTTTTAGCCAATGCTTTTGTTTTCGGTTCTCTGAAAACAGGTTCAGAAGGTACCTCTTCTTGCGCGTGCGGACGATAAATGGGTTGAAAAACGCCATATTGCAACCATCGCGTGTACAATTCATTATCTAAATTGGCACCTGCAAACCCACCTAAATCCGAATGCATATAGCCCATTCCCTGCATACCCATTTGCAAGGCAATTTCGGGCTGCGACTGCAATCCGCCCCAACTTCTGTTTACGTCTCCCGACCAAGGAATCATTCCGTAATGTTGTGAACCGGAATATCCGGCGCGCATTAAAATAAATGGACGCTGGTTTGGGAATTCTTTTTGATAGCCTTCAAAAATAAGTTTCGCCCAATTGTGTCCGTAAATATTATGAACTTCATCGGCAGAACCTGTGGCGTGCTGCAAATCGGAAGGATGCACTTCGGGCTCGCCCAAATCTCCCCACCAGCCGGCAACGCCATAATCGGCATATTTCTTGTAAATACTCCAAAACCAAGCTTTTCCTTCGGGTTTAAAAATATCTATAATTCCTGTGTTTCCGAAATAGAAATCATAAGTATATGGTTTGCCTTCTTTGGTTTTTCCCAAAATATCCTTTTCAACCGCTTCGTTCCATTTGCTTGAAGTCGTTAATATAAACGGTTCCGTAATTAAAATGGTTTTAACGCCCTTGTACTTTAAATCGGCAATCATTTTCTTCGGATTTGGGAATGAATCTTTTTCAAACTCAAAATTTCCCATAGTTCCTTTCATTTCCTTTCCAAACCAAAATAGATCTAAAATAACGGCATCAACAGGTGTTTTTTCTTCTATAAATTTATCTATTGTCCTTATCACCTCATCTTGAGAATGATACCCAAATCTACTTGAAAAATTCCCCAAAGCCCAACGCGGAATCATTGGTTGTTTCCCAGTTAAACTGGTGTATTGGTTTATTAAATCTTTCCAGGAATCGCCGGCAACCACCTGATACGTTTTTCTTCCGCTGATGGTTTCATATTGCAAAGAATTGTCTTTTTTACTGTCCAAATCCAAATAACCAATGGGCGCATTGTCGAAATGAACGGCATATAAATTAGAGGAATACACCAAAGGCATTGTAAAATTCATCAATTCCGAATGGGTTTCATAGCCATAATGCGCGCGGTTATACAATTGCAATCGATAGCCTCGGCGGTTCATTCCCAAAGCACGGGCGCCTCCTCCAAATAAAATTTCATCGGCTGTTAAATTGAAATCCAATGTTTCAAATTCCTCGGTTTTAACATAGCCTTTTCTTTCAGAAATTAACGGTTTATTTTTATAAAAATAGGAAATCTGGAACGGATTTTTCTTTATTTGAATGCTAATTCCTGAAGTTGTCAATTGAATTGAATTCCCAATTTCTGTCACTTTAAATTTCAAATTTTCGGGTTTTAAAACCACCGCATGTGAATTGGCATTATAAACTTCGCCGTTAGGAATAAATGAAGTTTCCACAATTTTTGCTGAATAGGGTTTTATTTGATAAGAACCATCGTTAGTTTTAACCTCAACAACTGCATTTTTTTGGCTAACGGAAATAAATTTTCTGTCGGCATTTTGCGCATTCAAAAACGAACTTCCTGCAATAAGAAAAATTAGAAAAAGCTTTATTACCTTCATTTAGTTTATATTTAATAATGTTGTCCTAATTAAAATTTGTAACTATTCAGTCTTTTAACAGGTAATCTACATATAACCATCAGGTTATTGATTATTTTAAACGCAAGGTTCGCAAAGAATTGCGCAAAGTTCGCAATTTTCTTTACTTTGCTGTTGATTTTTAGCTGTTATGATCTTAGCTAGTTTTCTACAGCTTTCTTGCGTTAAATATAATCTACTGATATTTTGCATTTTACAATTATCAATTAGTTAAATTTATAATTTAGTTGTTAAAATAGTTAAACCCTTTGAATTGATTTCCAATGCATCTTTCCAAGAAAACACTTCTCCTGTTACAATATTTTTAACTTGTTTTCCTATTAAACCAACCTCTTCAAATCTGCTTAAATTTAACGAGATCGGATTTTCATTTTTGTTCAATATTACCGTAACTATTTCGTCATTTTTAATTCTGAAAAGTATATAAACCCCATTTTCAGGCGCAAAATGAATTGTTTTTCCTGAATGGATGGCTTCACTGTTTTTACGATAATTCAATACTTTCTTCAAAAACGACTGCATCTCTGCTTGTTCAGATGTTAAGCCTTCACCTGTAAAACCATTCGATTTATCGTCCTTCCAGCCTCCGGGAAAATCTGTTCTTCTTAATCCGTCATCACCTAGTTTGGCACTATTTTCAATCAACACCTCGGTTCCATAATACAATTGAGGAATTCTTGGTAATACAAGCATATAACCCAATGCCATTTTGGTATTTACCACATTTTCTTTTAATTGGGTGAAGATCCTGTCCATATCGTGGTTGTCAGGAAATATCATTATTTTTTCCGGATTGGCATAAGAAAAATCGTTTGCCAAACCTTCATACATTTTCACAAAACCTTTGTCCCAACTTTCCGCTTCATTCAATGCGTCAATAATTGATTTTTGCATGGGAAAATCCATGGTGGACGATAAATTTGAAACGTAGCCATCCTTATTTTTTGCGCCTTGCTGCCAATAGCCAACCAAAAGCGGATTGGTGCTCCACTCTTCTCCAACAATGCTGAAATTCGGATATTCTTTCATGATGGCTCCTGCCCAATCTGACATAAATTGTTTGTTTGGGTACGGATAAGTATCTTGACGGATTCCACCCAAATCAAGCGTTTCAACCCACCAAATACTATTTTGAATGAGGTACTTAGCCAATAATGGATTTCTTTGATTTAAATCGGGCATTGAAGATGCAAACCAACCATTTGACATTTTTTCTTTATCAGTTCTTGAGGCATACAAATCTTGATTTGTTGTGCGTCTATGGTTTGAATAGGTGGTTTCTTTATTGTTTTCAAAATTCTCTTGATAATTCACCCAATCTTTTGCCGGTAAATCTTTCATCCACCAATGTTCAATGCCAATATGATTTTCAACTTGATCCATGATTAATTTCATGCCTTTATTTTTGGCTTGTTGCGCCAAATCAATATAATCTTCCAAAGTTCCAAATCGAGGATCAACCTGATAGAAATCGGTCATAGCATAGCCGTGATATGAACTTGATTTCATGTCATTCGTCAACACTGGCGTTGGCCAAATTGCCGTAAATCCCATTTGGTCTATGTAATCCAAATGGTCTGTGATTCCTTTTATATCGCCGCCATGCCTTCCATAATCATCCTTTCTGTTGACGGTTTTTTCGTTCATGGTTTTTACAACGTCATTGGTAACATCGCCATTTACAAAACGATCTGGCGTGATCAAATAAATAACATCCGAACTGTTAAACCCTTCCTTTAATTTTGAATCTTTATTTCGTTCTTTTAATTCATATACCACAGAAAAATTATTGCGCTTTCCTTTTTTTGAAAAGTTGATGTTGAATTTCCCTGAAATTGCTTTGGACAAATCTAAATTCAGAAACAAATAATTGCTGTTCTCTGTTTTCTTGATGCCCAAAATCTGTATGTTTTTATTGTTGACAGAAGGCGTAAATTGAGATATGTCTTTTCCGTAAATTAGCAATTCCAGTTGATTGTTCTCCATACCAACCCACCAATTTGGAGGTTCAATTCTATCGATTTTCTGGGCATATAATGTACTGCCTAAAGTTAATAGTATTAAGAAACAAATATTTTTCATGGGTTGTTATTTTAGCATTGTACAGTGACTGATAGGTTCGCCGGAATTAAATTTTCTTGGCCATTCACCAACAATTTTATTTCATTTTCCGATTCATTAAAGAATTTACATTCGGTCTGACTTTTATAAACCTTGATGATATTTCCCCTAAAATTTATGGTAAAGGAGTACGATTTCCATTCTTTAGGTATTTGCGGATTGAATGATAAAACGCCATCTTCCCAAATGCGCATTCCACCAAAACCTTGTACAATGGACATCCAGGTTCCTGCCATACTGGTAATGTGGCAACCCTCATGAACTTCGTGATTGTAATCGTCTAAATCCAAGCGTGAAGTTCTCACATATTGCTCGTAGGCTTTTGGCATTCTGTCTATGGAAGCCGCCAAAATTGAATGAACACAAGGAGAAAGTGAAGATTCATGAACCGTTAAAGGCTCATAAAAATCGAAATGGCGTTCTAAATCTTCCTTGTTGAATTTGTTTTCAAAAAAGAACATGCATTGCAAAACATCAGCTTGTTTGATATAACAAGAGCGCAAAATACGATCCCAAGACCATTTTTGGTTGATTGGTCTTTCAAAACTTGACAGTTCAGCAGCCGGAATTAATTCCTTATCCAAAAATCCGTCCTGTTGTAAATATACATTGTATTCCAAACTAAAAGGAAAATACATTTTCTCGGCAACCTTCAACCATTCTTTGATTTCTTCATCTGTTAATTTGGTTTTATCCAACACGCGTGAAAAATCTGAAGGATACTCTTTTTCAACCCTTTCTAAACATTCTACCGCATATTGAATGCACCATTTTGCCAAATAGTTGGTGTAAAAATTATTATTTACATTATTTTCGTATTCGTTTGGACCGGTAACACCTAAAACCACATATTGGCCTTTTGCTTCAGAAAAATTAGCGCGTTGGTGCCAAAAACGTGCAACGGCAATGATAACTTCCAATCCAAATTTTGGGACATATTCAAAATCCTGGGTATAATTTACATAGTTGTAAATTCCGTAAATCATGGCTCCGTTTCTATGGATTTCTTCAAAAGTAATTTCCCATTCGTTGTGGCATTCTTCCCCATTCATAGTAACCATTGGGTATAATGCCGCTCCGTTTTTAAACCCCAGTTTTTCAGCATTTTCGATGGCTTTGTCCAATTGATTATAGCGATACATCAATAAATTTTTAGCAACACTTGCGTCTTTTGTTGCCATATAAAAAGGAATGCAGTACGCTTCCGTATCCCAATAAGTGCTTCCGCCGTATTTCTCGCCGGTGAAACCTTTCGGACCAATATTTAATCGGGCATCGGTTCCCAAATAAGTTTGATTTAACTGAAAAATATTAAATCGGATGCCTTGTTGCGCTCTTACGTCGCCTTCAATAATAATATCCGCTGTGTGCCAAATGTTTGACCAAGAATTTTTTTGGCTTTCCAAAAGTTGAGAAAAGCCTAAATTATACGCCTTTTTAACATTGTTAAATGCAGCATCAATCAAATCCTCTTTTTGATAATTTAAGGAACTTACGCAACTGCCATATTTATAGATTGTGGCAGTATCACCTTTGGAAACAGGTAACTTATAGGTATAATGCAAAGATTTCTCTTCAACCTTAGTTTGTTGTGCAATCTCAACTTTTTTATCATTTAAAGTAAACGAAACTTCCATCGCTGTTGCCACATAAAATTCTGTTTTTAACGTTTTCGAAAGAATACATCCATTATTTTGGCCATTGACAATTTTCTGTATTTCCCAAAAATATTCGTCGTAATTGGAATCTTCATTCACAATACCGGCATCTATATAAGGAGAAAAAGAAATTTCACCTGAAAAATTTATTGCTTTTACGGTGTATTCAATAGCGCCTATTTCATTGTATTCCAAACTTATAAAACGCTTTGTTTCTACTTGAATTTCCTCACCAGTTTTAAGAATTGCAAGAAAAGAACGGCTAAGCCAGCCTTCTTTCATATTTAATTCCCTTTTGAAATTTGAAACTTGACAGGAATTTAAATCCAGTTCGGTATCATTAACTTTTATTTGAATACCAATCCAATTTGGGGCATTCAGCACTTTGGCAAAATACTCCGGATAGCCATTTTTCCACCACCCAACTCTCGTTTTATCTGGATAATAAATACCTCCAATATAACTTCCCTGAAAGGTTTTTCCTGAATAGTCTTCTTCAAAATTGGCACGTTGGCCCATAGAGCCATTTCCTATACTGAACAAACTTTCTGAGGCTTCCACATTTGAGGCATCAAATCCTTCTTCTACAATTGACCATTCGTAAGGCTTAATATAATCTTTATTCATTTTCTTAATTCATTAGATTTTTTAAAAAATCGGGTGTAATGGCGGTCATGTCTTTAAAAACATAATCTGCTTCCTTTAACACCTTAGCATCTCCAATTCCTATACTTATCATTTTTGCTGTATTTGCAGCTTGTATCCCAGCAATGGCATCTTCAACAACCACGCAGTTTTCAGGATTCATCCCTAATTTTTTGGCCCCAATTAAAAATACTTCCGGATCGGGTTTCGCTTTAGAAACATCATTTCCGTCCACAATGGCCGTAAACCTGTGTAAAAGCCCTACTTTCTCCAAAATTAATGGTGCGTTTTTACTTGCCGAACCAAGCGCGTATTTTATATCATTAACCTCTAAAAAATTCAACAAGTCATTTACACCTGGTAAAATTTCATCTGCTGTCATTTTATTGACATACTCCAGATATTCTTTATTTTTTTGAAGCAAAAGGGCTTGTTTTTTTTCTTCAGGTAATTTAATTTTGCCAATTTCCAACAAAATCTCGAGCGATTTAACCCTGCTCACCCCTTTCAACAATTCATTTTGTTCTTCGGTAAAATCGAAATTCAAAGCGTTCGCCAAATTTCTCCAAGCCAAATAGTGGTACTTTGCCGTATCCACTATTACGCCATCTAAATCAAATATAAATGCGAGTTCTTTTTTCATCTGTTTACATTTTATTTTTTAGCGGTAACAGCTACTGCCTGCCTGCCTGCCTGCCGGACAGGTAGGCCTGCCTGCCGCAGGCAGGTTCGCCAAGAATCATTCCTTTATATATCAAAATTTGTGATGCTCGTTTCATTTAACTCTTTATTATTACAGCATCATCAACATCTTTTACTCTCACAACCAACACTGCCGCAATTAAAAATGAAATTCCACTAACAACTAATGCATAAATGGCATCGCCGCCATAAAAATATTTCACCATTGGCCCGCCTATTAAAGCATTTATAATTTGAGGAATTACAATAAAGAAATTAAATATCCCCATATAAACGCCCATTTTTTTAGGTGGAATTGACCCTGCCAAAATAGCATAAGGCATCGCTAAAATACTTGCCCAGGCAATTCCTACGCCAAGCATAGACAGAATTAACCAATTTTCATTGGGCATAAAATAAACTGAAATCAATCCGATACCACCAACAACCAATGAAAAGGCATGCGTCTTTTTTCTTCCAATCTTTTTGGCAATAGCCGGTAAAAAGAAAGCGTAAACAGCTGAAACCGCATTGTAAACACCAAATAAAATACCCACCCAGTCACCTGCAATATTATAGGCAAGGCTATGTGAATCATCTAATGCCAATCCGTAAATATGATGAGCAATTGCAGGCGTTGCAAACACCCACATCCCAAATAAACCGAACCATGAGAAAAACTGAACCGAGCTTAATTGTCGCATCGTTAAAGGCATTTTCTTAAAATCGGAGAATATATTCAACAAACTCGATTTTTCTTCAACTTCAGATTCTTCATGTTTTGAATCCACTGGAAATTGAGCAACTTCTTCAGGCGAATATTCTTTTGTTGTAAAAACGGTGATTAGAATACTTATGACTAAAACCGCCGCACCAATAATAAAGGAGAGTATTAAATTTGTTGGTACTTCTCCAGGTTCTGCTTCATTTAAAACGCCAAACCAATTTGTTAACACATAAGGCAACCAAGAGCCTATAACTGCTCCAATACCAATTAAAATTGTTTGAACACTAAATCCGAGCGTCCTTTGATCTGAAGGCAAAATATCGGCAACCAAAGCCCTAAAAGGTTCCATGGCCACGTTAAATGATGCATCCATAATCATCAACATCCCGGCACCTACCCATAAGGATGGCATAATAGCTATAAACATGTCAGCGTTTGGCATTAAAACCAACCCAACAGAAGCCAATAATGCACCCGTTAAAAAATAGGGACGTCTTCGACCAAGTTTGGTCCAGGTTCTATCGCTGTAATACCCTATTATAGGCTGAACTATTAAACCTGTTAAAGGAGCAACAATCCAAAACCAAGACAATTCATGAACATCGGCTCCAAAATTTTGCAATATTCTACTGGCATTGGCATTTTGCAGCGCAAAACCCATTTGAATTCCCAAGAAACCGAAACTCATGTTCCAAATATCCCAGAAACTTAGTTTCCGTTTTTCCATAATGTAAATGTTAAAAATATTAATACAAGCTAAAGCCCATAAGTTTTAGTTGTTATTTTTGTGTGAAGTGTGAAAATAGTACATGTAAAATCTCTTTTACAGGGCGAATATATAAATTATTTTTTAACTTTTAATTTTTTTTATGCTACGATTTAAGCCGAAATATAACAAATCGAGTACTCTAACCTTTGCGCTCAATCAAATTTTTTTTGTAATTGATAAATTTAATAGGAGAATTGCTGTTAAAATCTTAAAAACATTTTTAATTCACTGACAAGGTGGATTTTCTAATTTTTAGATTTGTAGAAATAACTACTTTTTGAAATTCGGCAGGTGCTGTATTCTCAATTCTATTTATTAATAATTCGGCCGCTTGTTTTCCCATTAAGAACCCGTGTTGTTCAACGCAAGTTAATGGCGGATAGGTAAATTCTGAAATCAATCCGCTGGTAAAACCTATAATGGCAATTTCTTTAGGGATATTCAGTCCTTTTTCTTTCGCTAATTTTAAAGCTATCGCTGCGTATATTTCGTTAACGGCCAAAATGGCGTCGGGTGGGTTTGCAACATTGATAACCTTTTCAATTTGTTCATATAAATCCTTTTCATCGTCTATTTTATAAATCAAACTTTCATCCACTTTAATTCCTTGACTTGTAAGCGCTTTTAAATACCCTTCCTTTCGTAATGAGCCCACCGTAATAAAATCATGAGTTGTTATTAATGCGATGCGCCTTGAACCAATTTCAATTAAATGGTTTGTCGCTTTAAAGGCACCTCCTATGTCGTCAATAATCACTTTATCACATTGAATTTCATCATTAATTCTATCAAATAACACCAACGGAAAATCATCAGAAATTAATGCCTCAAAATGTTTGAAATTTTGATTTTGTTGTGTTTCTCTTGCGATTGATACAATTAATCCGTCCACACTTCCATTAGTGAGCACTCCCATGTTTGAAACCTCTTTTTCGTAAGACTCATTGGATAAGCATACCATAACATTGTATCCTTTTTCCGTGGCATATTTTTCAATTCCGTTGATTACCGTCGAAAAAAAATGATGAACAATTTCGGGAATAATAACTCCTATTACTGAAGTTTTTTGGTTGCGAAGCTGTAAAGCTAAATTGTTTGGCTTGTAGTGATAATAATCTGCGAAAGCCTTAATTTTCCCTCTTGTTTCTTCACTAATTTCATGACTGTCCTTTAATGCTTTTGAAACCGTTGAAATAGATACTCCAAACTCTTTTGCAATCTTTTTTAAGGTAATTCTTGGTTTCATTTTTATGAGCTAAAGTATATGTTCTACAAATATAAACTTTATACTTAAAAACAGAAAGGTTTAAAGAAGAACAATTGGAGAAACTTCGGTTTAAAATTCGAAAAATTGACTTAATAGGGGCTAAACGAACAAAACCTTAGAAATAAAACCTTGAAACTCTAACGTTTGCGTAAAAAAGTTATAAACACGAAAACGTTTGCGGAGCTTTAATAATTATGCTTGTCATTGTTAAATAAATGTTAAGTCCTTAACTTCACAAAGTGAAATGTAATAAAATAGTACAAATTTTTAAAACAAACTTAATTATTAATTAACTTAAAATAGATGAAAAATTTTAAATTTTATTTGTTTAATGTCATGCTTCTTTTACCTGTAGTGCTATTTGCCCAGCAAACCGTTAAAGGAAAAGTTACGGAAGCAACAGGTGGTACAGCACTTCCTGGAGTTGGCGTTATTATTAAAGGAACTACTATAGGTACCGCAACAGATTTTGACGGAAACTTTACTATAGAAAATGTTAAACCTGAAGATGTTTTAGTATTCTCTTATATAGGATTCACTACACAATCAGTTACTGTAGATAACAATACAACTGTTAATGTTGCTTTATCAGAAAGTGCTGAAACTTTAGATGAACTTGTTATTATTGGTTATGGATCAGTCAAAAAGAAAGACAAAACTGGGGCAGCCGTCAAAATTTCTGCTGATGATCTAAATCAAGGTACACTTGTAGATCCTATCCAAGCAATTCAGGGTAAAGCAGCTGGTGTTAGTGTTACCAAACAAGGAGGTGACCCAAACTCAGGTTTTAATGTAAGAATTAGAGGTGCCGCTGGTTTTGCAGCTGGAGGTGACCCTTTATATGTTGTTAATGGTGTTAGAGGAGTAGATATTACTACCATTGCTCCTGAAGACATTACTTCATTTGATATATTAAAAGATGCAGCCTCTACAGCGATATATGGTGCAGATGGTGCAAATGGTGTTGTATTTATAACCACAAAATCTGGGGTAAAAGGAAATGCTAAAATTGAATATAATACGTATGTTGCTTTAGATGAAGTTTCTAATAAATTAGGTCTTCAATCTGCAAAAAGTTACAGAGATTATATTGATGCAAACCAAGATAAATACGGTGACTTTAATGATGCCGGAGGTAATGTTGATTGGCAAAATGAAGTATACAGACCAGGTATAACTTTAAACAATAATTTAGCAATTTCAGGAGGTTCTGAAACTAGTAATTATAGAGCTTCTATAACTAATACAGATTTTGAAGGAGTAATTAATGGTTCTAATAAAAATAGAACTACTGGTAGATTAGATTTGAATCAAAAATCTTTTGACGACAAATTAAATATTACCATGGGTATGTCTGCTTCCATAGAAAAAAACGAATATATTAATTATGGAAGTAATGAACCTACTGATGCATTATTTCAATCTTTTCAAAGACTCCCAACAGATCCTATTTATAATGCCGATGGTAGTTATTTTGAAACAACAAGAGTATTTAACTACTATAACCCAGCAGCAAGTTTAAATCAAATTCAAAATGAAAGAGATGCAAAAAAATACACAGGAAATTTAGGTTTAGATTATACTTTTATTGAAGGTTTAAATGGAGTTGTAAACTTAAGTTATTTAAGAAACGATAGTGAGTCTACTTATTTTGAACCCAGATACAGCAATACAATTGGAACACAAAATACGCTGATAAGAGCTGGTTACGGTAAAAGATCTTATGAAAACTGGGCACAAGGAATGCTTGAAGGAACCTTAACTTATAAGAAAACTTTTAACGATGTTCACAACCTTACTGCTTTAACTGGTTATTCATACAGAAAACAAAATTGGGATGGATTCTTAGCAGAAGGAAGAGAACCTATTTCAAACTCATTAGGAGCAGATAAACTTCAAAATTTTGAAGATGTTCAATTAGGTGATCTAGAATCATACAAAGGTGATAGAACCGATATTGGCGTTTTTGCACGTGCTATGTACGATTATAATTCAAAATATTATTTAACTGCGATGATTCGAAGAGATGGATCATCAGTTTTTGGAGATAACAATCAATGGGGTTGGTTCCCTTCAGTTCAAGTCGCTTGGAATATGGCTAACGAAGACTTTATTAAAAATAACAGTCAGTTCATCAACTTATTAAAGTTAAGAGCCAGTTGGGGTATTTCAGGTAACAGTAACATTGATAGCTATCTGTCTTATTTAAGAGTTGGTCCTTCTGAAACTTCTTCAATTGATCCTGTAACAGGAGACCCAATTGTAAATTTAGATTATTATAATAATGGAAACCCAGATTTAAAATGGGATGAAAACGAAGAAATTAACTTAGGTTTAGATTTTGGAGTTTTAGACAACAGAATTTCAGGTTCCTTGGAATACTATTCTAAAAAAATAACAGATATGTTATCGGTTTATGATGTACCGACTGAAACAAATTATGCCGGAAAAATTTATTATAATGGCGGAGAAATGAAAAACTCAGGTTTTGAAGCAACATTAATTGGAAAAGTATTTAATTCCGATAATTTTAAATGGAATACTACATTTACTTTCTCCAAAAACAATATGGAAGTCGTATCTCTTGATGGTGGAAAATATGATTTGGCTTATAGAGATGTTGGATATATTTCAGCTCCAGGTATTGTTGGTGTTGCAACACAACGTATGCTACCGAAACATGATTTAGGAACTTTCTTTGGTTTTGAATATGCTGGAGTTAGTGAAGAAGGAAAGTGGTTAATTAAAGGTAATGACAATGAAATTTATTATTTAGATGATGTTTCTCAATCTGATTTACATAAAAAACCAATTGGAAATGCATTACCTGATTTTGAAATGGGATGGAGCAATAATTTGAACTATAAAGATTTTGATTTAAGCATGTCATTTAGAGCTGTTGTAGGCAATGATATTTACAATGCTACCAAGCAAGTTTTTGGTAACCCTGATTATATTACTCAAAGAAACGTACTTGATGAAGCATTTGCTTTAGACGGATATGTTAGTGGAGCTTACCAAGCCTTAAGTTATTATATTGAAGATGGAAGTTTTATTAAATTAGATAATGTAAACTTAGGATATACATTCCCAAAAACCATCTTTAAAAATATAGGTAAACTAAGAGTCTATACATCCATAAATAATGTATTTACTTTAACAAATTATGATGGAATAGACCCTGAAGTTAACTTTAGTGGAGGAGATAAAGATAAAGGTGAAATTTATTTTGGTATAGATCAATATAATATTTATCCAAAAACGCGTACAATTACTTTTGGTATAAACGTTGAATTATAATATAAAGAAAATGAAATATATATATAAAATTGCAATCGTACTTATAGCTAGTTTTTCGCTATACAATTGCACAGAATTAGAGAGTGAAATTTCAGATTTTATTCCAGGAGATCAATACCCTGAAAATTCGGCACAAGCTATTCGAGTTGCTAACCCTGTATTCACAAAAACCCAAAGCATGTTAGATGGTGGCGGATGGTGGTTTCTTCAAGAAGTTCCCAGTGATGAGGCTGTAGCTCCAACAAGAGGTGCTGACTGGGATGACGGTGGAAAATGGCGTGTTTTACATACACATACTTGGGGAACTAATACTGAGGCCATTAACCAATTATGGGGATTAATTTATGACGCCGTTCCAAGAGCCAATAGAGCAATTGAGTTATTGGAAGTAAATGCAGAAAACCCAGAAGTTACTACCGTATTAGCACAAACAATCGTTGCTAGGGCATATTATTACTATTTGGCTATTGACAATTATGGTGATGTACCGTTCCCTAGAACTTTCACAAATGCTGATGAGTTTCCATCTAGAACACCAAGAGCAGAAGTTTTTCAAACCATTGTTCAAGATATATTAGATAATATTGACAATCTTCCAACCCCTACACCTGGTGTAGCTTCAAGTTCGGTAAATAAAGGAACTGCTTATGCTTTATTAGCAAAATTATATTTAAATGCTGAAGTATATACAGGAACTCCAATGTGGACAGAAACCATTGATGCGTGTAATGATCTTATGAGCTTAGGTTATACCTTAGAAGGAAATCCATTAGCTCCTTTTGTTACAGATAATGGTGCTTCTAAAGAAAATATCTATACAATCGCTTATGATGAGAATAAATTCACTGGGTTTAATATTCATATGAGAACCTTGCATTATTTATCTCAACAAACATTTAATATGGATGTTGCTCCGTGGAATGGTTTTGCTATTTTGGAAAGCACATACAACCTATTTGGAAATTCAGATTTAAGAGCCGACGGATTATTAGTTGGGCAACAATATGCTAAAGATGGCACTGAAATTATTGATGATGTTGTTGGTGCAAATTTAATTTTAACGCCTACTATTCCTGCGTTATTAATAGATGCAAACACTTATACTTTAAATGAAATTCGTAATTCAGGTGTTCGTGTGGCCAAATGGGAAATAAAAGAAGGTGCTAAAGGAAATTTGAGCAATGACTTTGCAATTTTTAGATTGGCAGATTTTAAATTAATGAAAGCAGAAGCGCTAGTGCGATTAAATGGAAATGGAGCCGGTGATGCTTTAGTAAATGAGATTAAGCTGAGATCTAATGCAACAATTACAGGGAATTATTCACTTCAAGATATCCTAGATGAAAGAGGAAGAGAATTATTATGGGAAGGCGCACGAAGACAAGATTTAATTCGATTTGGAAAATTCAATAATGCTTGGTGGGAAAAAAACACTTCAGCTGTAACTAGAAATATTTTCCCTGTGCCTCAATTTGCAATAAATGCAAATAATAATTTATTGCCTCAAAACCCAGGATACTAATTAAAACTATATTAAAATGAAAAAATTAAAATTTATACTAATATTACTTTTATCCATAAGTATTTGGTCATGCGAGGATGATGATGCCGATATCGATATTTTTCCGTCTGAAACTGTTGAAGGAGTTGCAGTGTTAAATACACCTAACGTAATTGACTTTGAAATTACGGAAACCACAGATGTTGTTGTTGGAAACGAAAATGAAATAGCGACAACTTTTACGTGGTCTAAGGTAACGGGAAATTATAATGGTTCTATACTTTATTTTCTTGAAATGGATATAAAAGGAAATAACTTTAAAAATGGCGTTTATGCACCTTTAGGCAGTCAAGGAACTACTGAATTATCTAAAGAAATCAGTAATAGCGACTTAAACTTAGCCGTAAATGCTATTAACACCCAACTTGTCACATTAGGTTCTGCATTAAAGGTTGACTTTTCAACTGCCACTGAATTTGATATAAGAGTTGTTAGTGTTGCCGATATTTCTAAAGATAAAAGTTTTTCAGAACCAATCACAATCAACATAAATGCTTACGAAAAAATAGTTGTTATTGAACCACAATTATTTATTGCAGGTTCAGTTCAATCATATTATGGCAAAAGTAATTGGAATCCAGAACAAGGTCTAGAAATGAGATACATTGGTGATGGAACTACAAAAGTTTTTGAAGCTTATCTAAAGGCAACCGAAGGTGATATCTTTAAATTTATTTCAAATCAAGCAGTTTGGGATAATGTAGTGGGCAATTATGGTGTTATTGATGGTGCGCAGGATGGTAATTTGATCAATAGTAGCGATAGTGGAAATATTGAAATTCCTGAGGAAGGACAATATTATATAAAAGTTGATATTGATAATCTAACTTATAAATTGATTAAAATGCAATGGGGAGTTATTGGTAATGCCACACCTAATGGTTGGGATGGAGAAACGCCTATGACATACGATTTTAACACAAATACTTGGGAAATTACACTAAGCTTAACTGATGGTGAAGTTAAATTCCGTTCCAAATCGTTATCCAACGCAGTTTTTGGTGCTGGAGAAGAGTGGATCTGGAAGTTTAATGTTGGAACAAATTTAAACGCCTGGGATGAAGGTGAAGGAAACTTTGTCGTTAGTGCTGGAAGCGCATCACTTACACTTAAAATTGGATTTAAAGGTGATGCTGTTGTTACTGGTATTTAATATTTAAAATAAAACATATAATATGAAAAAATTAATTTATATACTAATCGCTGTATTTGCAGTTACTGTAGCCTGTGAATCAGATGAAGTAACTATTAACACAATAAATGCTTCGGAAGCAGATCTAATTGCTGCTGAATTAGATGTGCCGGCAACAAATACGTTCGAAGTAATAAGAACTACCGATTTAGTGCAAGGAAATGAAGCAGCAGATGCAGTAACTTATACTTGGTCTAAGGCATCTGGTGATAATGATGGCGCTATAATGTACTACTTGCAACTGGATGTTGCAGGCAATGATTTTGCAA
This sequence comes from Flavobacteriaceae bacterium, assembly GCA_016649745.1. Classification (GTDB taxonomy): domain Bacteria; phylum Bacteroidota; class Bacteroidia; order Flavobacteriales; family Flavobacteriaceae; genus Lutibacter. The sequence goes on from JAENXD010000008.1 coordinate 28,820, forward strand.
CAGCAGTGACAATTCCTTTGGCTCAAGAAGGAACTTCGGAACTTTCTCGTACATTAACATTTGGTGATTTAAATAAAGCTGTCAATAAAATAAGCAGTAATTTATTTGCAATAGCATCTCCGCTGTCAATTAACTTTGAAGATGTAAACAACATGGAAATTAGGGTTGAAAGCATCTTGGGAGTGTCCATTGCCAAAGCATATTCACAACCAATTCCACTAACTGTAAAAGCCTATTTTTCAGGCTTAACAAATGATTTAGTTGTAAGTGGTGCTGCTTTAAATGAAGACGTTATTATCACAATTGCTGATGGTGTTTATAAAGGAAGGTTAAATTTAACTCAAAATACATTCAGGTTTTTTGCTCAGCCAGCTGATACAAATGTTAGTTACAATTATGAGTATTTTGAATCTGATGGATATACAATCGATCCTTTATTGGAAAATGCAAATGATGAAAAAATGAATTTCAAGTTTACGGGTGCTGAAGGTCCTTGGGATATTTTTATTGACACTAATCTAAAATCTATTACCTTAGTGGAAGTAACAATACCTGATAACCTTTATATCGTAGGTAACAATACAAGTCCAGAATGGAACCCAGCAATTTCCCCTGAAATGAATTTAGTTAGCGAAGGCGTTTTTGTATTGGTTATTGAGCTTCAAGGAGTCTCTGACGGTTTTAAATTTATTCCAACTAATGCAAGTTTTGATGGAGATTGGGGCGAAGATCCCGCTAACCCAGGTCACATTATTCAAGATGGTGAACAAAATCTTACTGGATATGAGGCTGGAAAATATTTAGTTACTGTTGATTATAACACGTTAACTTATAAAGTAACGGTGGTAAATAGTTTAAATGTTGTTGGATCTATTAACGGATGGAATAGTACTACTGCCACACCTATGGTCGAGGCAAGCTTAGGAATTTACTCAATTGTTTTAGATTTACCAGTTGGAGCTGAATTTAAGTTTATACCAACTACTGCAAGTTTTGAAGGTGACTGGGGTGCTGATGCCGCTAATGCCGGTAGAATTATCCAAGACGGAGAAGCTAACTTGTCTGGCTATGAAGCCGGCAAATACGTTGTTGCAGTAAACTATAACACAATGAGTTTTACTGTTTCAAAAATTAGTGCAATTCCAACAAATTTATATTTAGTGGGTGATCATAATGGTTGGAACAATGCAACAGCAAATCAACTTACAAATGTAAGCTCTGGTGTTTTCTCTATTACATTAAACTTAAGTGCTGGTAATGGCTTTAAATTTTTACCGACACAAGGATCTTGGGATGGTGATTTTGGGGAAAATAAATTAATTCCTCAAACATTAGTGCAAAATGACGAGCAAAATTTATCAGTTGCTGCTGATGGATCATATAAAATTACAGTCGATTTTAATAATGGAAACTTTTCTGTAGTTTTACAATAATAATTTTAGAAAAAAGGCTGCTGACATAGCAGCCTTTTTTTATTTAAATTTTAATTTTAAATAACATGAAAAAACTTGCCTTTTTTCTTTTTTGTTTTATATCATTATCCCTTTACGCTCAGGTAACAACTTCACCTACGTTACCGACAACCATTGGGGAAATTACGATAACCCTTGATGCTACCGGAACAGAATTAGAAGGCTATACTGGTGATGTATATGCCCATACTGGTCTATTGACAACACAATCCACAAGTAATACCGATTGGAAATATGTCATCGCTGATTGGGGTAGTAACATAGAAAAAGCAAAACTTTTAAAAATCTCCACAAATACCTACCAATTTAAAATAACACCTGACATTCCCACATTTTATAATGTAACAAGTGGAGAAACTGTAACTGATATTGCTGTTGTATTTCGAGCAGCTGATGGGTCAAAACAAACTAGACCAGATTATTTCATAAAAGTTTATGAAGAAGGCTTAAACATAACAATTACAAATCCAATAAATAATAGTGCTTTTAATTTAAACGAAAGCATTAATATTACAGCTGTTTCTTCTATCTCAGCTGATTTACAACTTCTTATTGATGGCAGCACTCAACAAACTGCTTTAAATTCAACTACCATTTCAGGTTCTTTTGCTTTTTCAACAACTGGATATCATACAATAAAAGCAATAGCTACAACTTCAACAGAAACTAAAGAAACCGAGATTTCTATCTATATAAAATCCCCAACACAAAGTTTAACTATTCCTACAACAAAAAAGGGGATAACTGTAAATCCAGATAATTCTTTAACTTTTGTTATTGAAGCCCCAAATAAATCCACAATTAATTTAATTGGAGATTTTAACGATTGGAAACTGAGTGAAACACATCAATTATACAAAGACACTACAAATCCAGATTTATTTTGGCTAACTGTTACCGGTTTAGATCCAAATATTGAATACGCCTACCAATATTTAATTGATTACACTATAAAGGTGGCAGATCCTTATTCAGAAAAAATATTGGATCCTCAAAATGATCAATATATTTCAAGCGCCAACTATCCGAATTTAAAAGCCTATCCCACAAATCTAACTACAGGTTATGTGTCAACTTTCAAAATAAATCAGGAAAATTATGCCTGGACTACAACCAATTTCACAAAACCATCACAAAACAATTTAATTATTTATGAATTGCTTATCAGAGATTTTACGGCAAGCGCTTCTTTTAATGAAGCCATCACAAAATTAGATTATTTAGCTTCCTTAGGCATAAATGCTATTGAATTAATGCCCGTAAACGAATTTGAAGGTAATGACAGCTGGGGCTATAATCCGGCATTGTATATGGCTTTGGATAAAGCCTACGGAACAAAAAACGATTTTAAAAAATTTGTGGATGCCTGTCACCAACGCGGAATTGCGGTATTAACCGACGTTGTTTTTAACCATTCCTTTGGACAATCGCCATTGGTTCAAATGTATTGGGACAGTGCCAATAGCAAACCTGCGGCAGACAATCCTTGGTACAAACAACAAAGCAATTTTGCAAATCCAGATGCTCAATGGGGCTACGATTTTAACCACGAATCAACTTACACAAAAGCCTTTTTTAAAGACGTACTGAGTTATTGGATGAATGAATATAAAATTGACGGATTCCGATTTGATTTCACCAAAGGATTTTCAAATACTCCATATGGAACAACAAGTTGGGGAAGTGATTATGATGCAACCCGTATAACAATTTTAAAAAATTATGCAGATCACGTCTGGAATCAAAATCCAACCAACAAACCTTATGTGATTTTCGAACATCTGGCAGACAATTCCGAAGAAACTGTTTTGGCAGATTATGGCATACTACTTTGGGGAAATATGAACTACAGCTATAACCAGAACACGATGGGTTATAGTGATCAATCTGATATTTCCTGGATTTCCTACAAAAATAGAGGCTGGGATAATCCAAATGTTGTGGGTTATATGGAAAGCCATGATGAAGAGCGTTTAATGTATAAAAACCTTCAATTTGGGAACAGCAATACCTCCTACAATGTTAAAGATTTAAACACTGCTTTGTCACGACAAGAATTGGCAGGAATGTTCCTTTTTACCATTCCCGGTCCAAAAATGATATGGCAATTTGGAGAATTGGGTTATGACATTAGCATAGATGAAAACGGAAGAGTTGGCAGAAAACCTATTCATTGGGATTATTTTGACAATTCCAACAGGAAACAAATTTACAATACCTGGGCAACAATGATTGCTTTTAAGAAAAAATATCCAGAGGTGTTTAATACCACTAATTTCACATTGAATGTAGGCAATACTTTAACAAAATCTATCCTGTTAAAAAACACATCTTTTGATGTTGCCATCGTTGGAAATTTTGATATCGATTCCAAAACAATTACTGCCACCTTTTCCAAAACAGGAATTTGGTATGAATATTTTACAGGTGAAGAAA
>JAENXD010000219.1 GCA_016649745.1 Flavobacteriaceae bacterium
ATGCGTATCTGTTTAATAATTCGCTTTGACTTGTCGCCTTTTCCGTTATAATAGGTTTAATTAAAATATTCATATCTGTTACCTATTTACTTAAATTAATTTCTATCCCTTCTAAAGAACTTTCCGAAAGGACTATTTTATTTGCATTTAATAATTCGTAAGTGCTTAAACCAGAGTTAATTACGGTTTTTGATCTTTTTAAATTACGCGATGACAAATATACATTATTATTTGACTCAGCCAACACAAATAAACATTTTTTGTTTTCGATGCCTAAAGCCGCTAAAACAGCCGTAAAACTTTTTGTTTTCGGCGTTTCAAAATTAAAGTCTTCAACAACGATAATATTGTTCTCTTTTGCTTGAATACTTAATGCCGATTTACGAGCTAATTTTTTTAAATTTTTATTCAATTTAAAAGAATAGTCTTTTGGCCTTGGTCCAAAAACACGTCCACCACCTCTAAAAACAGGAGATTTTATACTACCTGCACGAGCGGTACCTGTACCCTTTTGTTTTTTAATCTTACGAGTACTTCCAGAAATCTCAGCGCGTTCTTTAGCTTTGTGAGTTCCTTGTCTTTTGTTGGCCAAAAATTGCTTTACATCTAAATATACTGCATGATTGTTTGGCTCAATTCCATATACAGCATCAGAAAGTTCCACTTTTCTTCCTGTATCTTTTCCTTGTATGTCTAAAACTGATACTTCCATTATTTCTGAATAATTACATAAGCGTTTTTATGACCGGGAACTGCTCCCTTAACCACAAGTATATTCTTTTCAGGAATTACTTTTAAAACTCTTAAATTTTGAACTGTAACTTTATTTCCTCCCATTCTTCCTGCCATACGCATTCCTTTGAATACTCTTGCAGGATAGGATGCCGCACCGATTGAACCTGGAGCTCTTAAACGGTTATGTTGACCGTGTGTGGCTTGACCAACACCGGCAAACCCGTGACGTTTTACAACACCTTGAAACCCTTTACCTTTTGAGGTTGCTGATACATCAACAAATTCTCCTTCAATAAAAAGTTCAACTGTGAGTTGATCTCCTAATTTGTGTTCCTCTTCAAACTCTTGAAATTCAATGACTTTCTTTTTAGCAGGTGTGCCAGCTTTTTTAAAGTGACCATCTAAAGCTTTATTGGAGCTTTTTGCTGTTTTGTCATCGAAACCAAGTTGAAGGGCTTTGTACCCGTCTACCTCTAAGGTTCTGACTTGGGTGACTACGCATGGACCTGCTTCGATTACTGTACAAGGAATGTTCTTCCCATTTTCATCGAATAAGCTGGTCATTCCGATTTTTCTACCTATTAACCCAGACATTCTAATTTAATTATTAATTATTATTCTACTTTTATTCAAAAAAACAGGGTTAAAATACTTCAACCCTGATGTATTTTTTTCGTTTTTCCTTCGTCAATCGCTCCGGACATGTCTTCAAGAATTATATCTTGATTTTTTTTTGTTGAGATTCCGAAACAACTTCGGAATGAATTCAACTAATTATTTTCTTACTTCGCAAGAAAATAAAGTTTCATTACACTTTAATTTCTACCTCAACGCCACTTGGTAATTCTAACTTCATTAAAGCATCAATAGTTTTTGATGATGAACTATAAATGTCTAACAAACGTTTGTAAGAACTCAATTGGAATTGCTCTCTAGATTTTTTATTTACGTGCGGAGAACGCAACACTGTAAAAATCTTTTTATGTGTAGGTAATGGAATTGGTCCGTTTACAACAGCACCAGTACTTTTTACCGTTTTAACGATTTTCTCAGCAGATTTATCTACCAAATTGTAATCGTATGATTTTAATTTTATTCTAATTTTTTGACTCATCGTTGATAATTTAGAGATTAACCCTTTGCTTTTGCTATTACTTCTTCTGCTATGTTTGTTGGCGTAGCTTCATAATGTGAGAACTCCATAGAAGATGTTGCTCTACCAGATGATAATGTTCTTAATGTGGTTACATAACCAAACATTTCTGATAATGGAACAGTTGCTTTTACAACTTTTGCTCCCGCTCTGTCATCCATAGCGGTTACTTGACCTCTTCTTCTGTTTAAATCACCTACAATATCTCCCATATTTATTTCAGGAGTTACCACATCAATTTTCATAATTGGCTCAAGAATTACAGCTTTTGCAGCTTTTGCAGCAACTTTATAACCCATTTTTGCCGCCAATTCAAATGACAATGCATCCGAGTCAACCGCGTGGAATGAACCATCATATAACGTTATTTTCATGCTATCCATTTCAAATCCTGCTAAAGGACCGTTTTTCATAGCCATTTTGAAACCTTTTTCAATAGAAGGAATAAATTCTTTTGGAACATTCCCTCCTTTTATTGAGTTAATAAATACCAATCCAGTTTCTCCCTCCCCAACAGGCTCCATAATAAACTTGATATCAGCAAATTTACCACGTCCACCAGATTGTTTTTTATAAACCTCACGGTGTTCAGCTTTTCCTGTAATCGCTTCTTTATATTCAACTTGTGGTTGCCCTTCGTTTACTTCAACTTTAAACTCTCGTCTTAAACGATCAACAATAATTTCTAGGTGTAATTCACCCATACCAGAAATAATAGTTTGACCAGAAGCTTCGTCAGTTTTTGCGGTAAATGTAGGATCTTCTTCAGCTAATTTAGATAAAGCCATTCCTAATTTATCAACATCAGCTTTCGTTTTAGGCTCAACAGCAATACCAATTACTGGGTCAGGAAAATTCATCGATTCCAAAACAATTGGAAACTTTTCATTACACAAAGTATCTCCAGTTCTAATGTCTTTAAATCCAACACCTGCACCAATATCTCCAGCTTCAATATAATCAATAGCATTTTGCTTATTGGCATGCATTTGGTAAATACGTGAAATACGCTCTTTTTTACCGGAACGCGTATTCAATATATAAGAACCAGCATCTAAACGTCCTGAATATGCTCTAAAGAAAGCCAAACGTCCAACAAAAGGATCTGTAGCAATTTTAAAAGCCAAAGCCGCAAACGGCTCTTTTACAGATGGTTTACGCAACTCTTCTTTATCCGTATTTGGGTTAATACCTATAACACCTTCTTTATCAACTGGTGAAGGTAAGTATCTACAAACAGCATCTAATAAGAACTGTACACCTTTATTTTTAAATGCCGAACCACAAACCATAGGAATAATTGACATATCCATTACAGCAGCACGAAGCGCAGCGTGCACTTCATCTTCAGTAATAGAATCTTCATCTTCCATGAACTTCTCTAATAAATTCTCATCGTAGCTGGCTACTTCTTCAATTAATAAAGCTCTATATTTTTTTGCTTCAGCTTTCAATTCCTCAGGAATCTCAATAACATCAAAAGTTGCCCCTTGCGTTTCATCATGCCATACGATAGCTCTATTTTTTACTAAGTCGACAATACCTTTAAAGTTTTCTTCGTCTCCAATATTAATAACGATAGGCACTGCATTAGAACCTAGCATTTCTCTAACTTGTTGACAAACTCCTAAAAAGTTTGAACCTTGACGGTCCATTTTATTAACGAAACCAATTCTTGGCACTTTATAGTTATCAGCTAATCTCCAGTTAGTTTCAGATTGTGGCTCAACACCATCAACTGCACTAAACAAGAAAACCAATCCGTCCAAAACTCTTAAAGAACGATTTACTTCAACAGTAAAATCAACGTGACCAGGAGTATCAATTATATTAAAGTGATAACCTTTTGCATCAGCAGTTGGCTCAGCATTTTCTTTAGGAAACACCCATTCACATGTTGTAGCGGCAGAAGTAATTGTAATCCCTCTTTCTTGCTCTTGCTCCATCCAGTCCATAGTTGCAGCACCATCATGTACTTCACCTATTTTATGTGATACACCCGTATAAAAAAGAATTCGCTCAGTGCAGGTTGTTTTACCCGCATCAATATGAGCCGCAATTCCTATATTTCTTGTATATTTTAAATCTCTTGCCATTGCTACTTATTAAAATCTAAGGTGAGAGAATGCTTTATTAGCATCAGCCATTTTATGAACATCCACTCTTTTCTTAACTGCAGCACCTTCTTCTTTTGCTGCAGCTAAAACCTCACCGGCCAAACGTTGGGCCATTGATTTTTCATTACGTTTTCTTGCATATAAAATCAACCATTTAATTGCAATTGACACCTTACGGTCTGGTCTGATTTGCTGTGGAATTTGAAAAGTTGCTCCGCCAACCCTGCGGCTACGAACCTCAACTTGTGGCATTACATTGCTTAATGCATCTTTCCAAATTTCTAATGATGATTTTTCTTGATCTTGTTTTTTTGTTTCCACAATGTCCAATGCATCGTAGAATACTTTGAAAGCCGTAGATTTTTTACCGTCCCACATTAAGTTATTCACAAAACGTGTCACTAACTGATCGTTAAACTTTGGATCCGGTAAAAGCACTCTTTTTTTCGCTGCTCTTTTTCTCATGTCTTTACATTAAAGTTTTTAAATTACTTTTTAGGGGCTTTTGTACCATATTTAGAGCGACGTTGCGTTCTACCGTCAACACCTGCAGTATCTAATGCACCACGTACAATATGATACCTAACTCCTGGCAAATCTTTAA
>JAENXD010000182.1 GCA_016649745.1 Flavobacteriaceae bacterium
TAATATGAACTTTTACAGTTTAAATAAAATAGCACCAAATGTTACTTTTAAAGATGCGGTAATAAAGGGCTTGGCACCTGATAAAGGCTTATATTTTCCGGAGACAATTACTCCTTTAAGTAATGAATTTTTAAATCATATTGAGGATTTTTCAAATCATGAAATTGCTTTTGAAGTAATTAAACAATTTGTTGCTGACGAAATTCCGGAAAAGGTACTCAAAGAAATCATTAAAGAAACGATTAACTTCGATTTTCCAATTGTTTCGATTGAAGAAAACATTGCGGCTTTGGAATTATTTCACGGACCAACAATGGCGTTTAAAGATGTTGGCGCTCGTTTTATGGCGCGTTGTTTAGGTTACTTTAATAAAGAAGAAAAAACAACAAAAGTTACAGTTTTGGTTGCAACATCCGGCGATACAGGCGGAGCGGTTGCCAGTGGTTTTTTAGGGGTTACGGGTGTTGATGTCGTTATTTTATACCCAAGCGGAAAGGTTAGTGATGTTCAGGAGAAGCAATTGACAACTTTAGGGCAAAACATAACTGCTTTGGAAGTAAATGGTACTTTTGACGATTGTCAAGCCATGGTTAAAAGGGCATTTTTGGATAAGGATTTAATTGCAAACAAAAAATTGACCTCTGCAAATTCCATCAATGTTGCGCGTTGGCTGCCACAAATGTTTTATTTCTTTTTTGCCTATAAACAATTAAAAAACAAACAAAAAGAGTTAATTTTTTCTGTCCCAAGCGGAAATTTCGGTAATATTTGTGCCGGTCTTATGGCGCAACAACTGGGTTTACCTGTTAAACAGTTTATTGCAGCAACCAATGTCAATGACATTGTTCCCAATTATTTAGAAACCGGAATTTACACAGCAAAAGCTTCAAAACAAACTATTTCCAATGCTATGGATGTTGGCGATCCCAGTAATTTCGTCCGTATTTTAGAAATCTTTAAAAACGACGATGATAAATTAAAAGAAGTGCTTTCTTCCTATTCATTTACTGATAAAGAAACCCAAAAAGCGATGAAGGAAATCAAAGAAAAACATCATTATATTGCAGATCCTCATGGTGCAGTTGGTTATTTGGGTTTGAAAAAATATGGAATTGATACAAATACTTTCGGCATATTTTTAGAAACTGCGCATCCTGTAAAATTTTTAAATGTGGTTGAACCAATAATTAATGAAACCATTAAACTTCCAAAACAAATTAAGGAAGTTATTGATAAGAAAAAAGTGTCCATAAAAATTTCAACATATTCAGCATTAAAGCAGTTTTTACTACATTCATAAAAAATTTAAAAACATGAAATCAAAACCTAAATTTGAAACCATTGCTATTAAAAGCACTGAAAATAAATTTAAAAATTCAGAACCTGTAAGCACTCCTATTTATTTATCAAGCACCTACAAACGCAATAGTGACGGATCTTATACAAACGATTTTGTTTATTCACGTACCAACAATCCAAATCGCGCCATTGTTGAAGAAAGTATTGCGATATTGGAAAATGGCAAGCATGCATTTGCCTTTTCTTCAGGAATGGCTGCTATTGGCGCTGTTTTTCAAAGTTTAAAGTCGGGAGATCATATTCTTTTACCGGATGATATTTATTATGCTATTAAAAAGTTAATGGAAGATGTTCTAAAACGTTGGAATTTGTCTTATAATTTGGTTGATATGACTAATATTGAAGAAGTTAAAAAAGCCATAAAACCAAATACTTCTTTAATTTGGGTGGAATCTCCATCAAATCCTCAATTAAAATTAAGTGATATTTCTGCCATTGCTGAAATTGCACACAAAAACAACGCAATTTGTGCCGTTGACAATACATGGCTAACTCCCGTTTTTCAGAATCCGCTTGAACTTGGCGCTGATATTGTAGTGCATTCAACCACTAAATATTTTGGCGGACATAGCGATGTTATTGGTGGCTGCGTTGTTGTAAATGATGAAAATATTTCAGAAAAAATTAAAAATATTCAAATATTATCAGGTGCTGTACCGGCTCCTTTCGATTGTTGGTTAATCGGAAGGGGAATTCAAACACTTCATTTAAGGATTAAAAAACAAAGTAAAAACGCGTTGAAATTGGCCAAATTTTTGGAAAATCATCCAAAAATAGAAAAAGTTAACTATCCTGGATTAGAAAGTCATCCACAACATTTATTGGCAAAAAGGCAACAAAAAAAGGGATTTGGAGCTATGCTTTCGGTTTTAATCAAAGGAAATGAAAGGGAAACAATTGCAATAGCCAGTAAGTTAAAATATTTCACGCTTGCAACAAGTTTGGGCGGTGTTGAGAGTTTGGTGGAACATCGTAAATCGGTTGAAGGTGTCGATAGTCCGACCCCAAATAATTTGCTGCGAATTTCGGTTGGGATTGAGCATATTGACGATTTGATTAAAGATTGGGAAAACGCTTTATCAATTAACAATTGATAATTATTTCAGGAAGATTTGAAATTATTTTTAGTTGGATTTTTTGTTGAAAAAACGCTAATTACTAAAGATTTATTTCTCATCTTTTACCACTTCTTTTTGCTGTAAATTATGAATTTCTTCCTTATAAATTGGCAAGGTAAATTTAAACGTACTGCCTTTTTCAGTTTTATTTTCAATCCAAATTTCTCCTTGGTGTCTATCAACAAAACGCTTACAAATAACCAAACCCAAACCAGATCCTTTTTCATTCGCAGTTCCGGGTTTAGATTCATTTAAATTGCACTTGAATAACTTGGATTTAAGCTTCTCATCTATCCCAGTACCATTATCTGAAACGGTGATTTCTACAAATTCACCCTCTGACATTGAAAACATATCAATTTTTCCACCATTTTCAGTAAACTTAATAGCATTCATAATAAGATTTCGTAAAATGACTTCAATCATATTTTTATCCGCATATGCATAAACTTCTTGCGAATGAAATAAATTTATGGTGATACCTTTCATTTGAGCTGAATCTTCTATTTGTTCAATTACATCATTACAAATTTTTGAAATATTACAAAAAGCCGGATTATAACCAATTTTACTGCTATTGTCTCTTGCCCAAGTTAATAAGTCTTCCAATAAATTAAAGGTGTTTCTTGCCTGGGCATACATGCCGGAAATTATTTTTTCAGACTTTTCAAAATCCATGCTTCGTAATTTATCTTTTAAAAGTCCGGTAAATCCTAAGATTACATTAAAAGGGCCTTTTAAATCATGTGCAATTATTGAAAATATTAAATCTTTTGTTGCAATCGCCTCTTCAAGTTCCGCTGTTCGTTCCTTTATCACATTTTCCAACTCTAAATTATAGTCGGAAATGTAATTATAAAGCTCATTTTTAAACACCAATCCAATAAATTTTTCGTTTTCACCCACTGGAAGAACATCTGTTTTGGCGGTATCCATTTTAAGAATTGTCTCTTCAATAGATTCATCACAATCAACTAATTCTTTAATGGTAAGACAGTCAATAATTAATGTTTTTGGATTTTGAACAATATCATCTTCTGTTAAAACACCATAAAATTGACCATCCTCATCTTTAACAACGATAGCTGAGTGTTCAAGCAATTGTTTTTTAATTGCATTTATGCTCGAATATGGCTCGACCGTAAGAAAATCTTTTCGAATTAAATGCGCTATTTTCATAATATTTATTCGTCAACAACAGTGGTAGTAATGATTACTTTAAAATCAACTTTTACAATCTCCTTTTCTGAAATAAAGATATACATTAAAAATTAATTATAATTGAAATTGATAAGTGGAATGTTTCTAAATTGCAATTATGCCATAAAACATGAAATATTCTAATTTAAAAGTCATTTTTAAGTAACTTCAATTACATATAAAATAATATTTCTTTAGAAATGAGAATATATTATCAATTTTAAAATTAAAAATAATCATTAGAAATCAATCAAGTTTTGGCAATTTAAAGTCATTTAAAGCACTTGGCAACTCCATGGCTTTTTCAATTTCTTCCGATTTTCTTGGCGCCATTGTCGATAATATCACCGGTCCGTTTTTTGTAATTAAAATATCATCCTCAATTCTAACGCCAATTCCCCACCATTTTTCATCACAAGTGCTTCCTATGGGAATATAAATCCCCGGTTCCATAGTAACCACCATATTTTCTTCGAATTTTTCGTAATTCCCAGGGTCATGAACATCCAAGCCAATATGGTGCGAAGTTCCATGAGGAAAATAATTGTGCTTGCTGTTTTCAGTGGCTATTATCCCCAATTCAGCGAGTCCTTTATTGATAATTTTTCTTGCAATATTATTTGGTTCCCTCATATTGGCGCCAATTTTATAGGCAGCTATTCCGGCTTCCTGAGCTTCGTAAACCAAATCATAAATTAATTTTTGCTCAACGGTAAATTTTCCGTTTGTTGGAATTGTTCGTGTAACATCGGCGGTATACCCATGATATTCAGCGCCCAAATCCATTAAAATTAAATTATTATCGCCAATATTTACCTTATTGTTTTCTACATAATGCAAAATACAGCCATTATTTCCGGCACCCACAATTGACGGATATCCCTCATATTCAGCACCATATTTTTTATAAACAAATTCATGTACGCCTTGCGCTTCGGTTTCAGACATCTTTGGATTCATGGCTTTCATCATTTCCAATTGCCCTATAGCCGAAATATTGATCGCTTTTTTTAACAACACCAACTCTTCTTTTGTTTTAATTTCCCTTAATGAAGTCATTAATTTCTGAAGCGTTTCCGTATCAATTCTTTTTTTTGTTTCATTGTACATTTTATCATTTGTGGGATTGTTTAAGTTGATTAAATCAAAAGAAACTTTTTCTTTAAATACCTGTATCAAATCAAATAAATCTGCACTTTCTCTGGTGTCCCTAACATCATTTTTAAAGTTTTCGAACAAAATTTTATCAAATTTGGAGAAATCTATCTCGTAACTTTTAAATTCACCTCTATTATAAGCAACTTTAAAACCCAATTGATCCTGAACCCCTGCAACTCCCAATCGTTTACCTGTCCACATTTCAGCACGCTCATTGCGTTCCTGAACAAATATGACTTCATTAAAAGTCCTGTTTCCAATGGTTTGATTTTCTTTAAAAATAAAAATCATGGCATTTGGCTCTTTGTAGCCTGTTAAGTAATAAAAGTTTGGATCTTGATGATAAACATATTCCACATCGTTCGCCCTGTTTCTTATCGGATTCGCAAAAAATACGGCGACACTGTTTTTAGGCAATTTAGCGCGAAGCTGTTCCCGTCTTTCTGAATGAAATTCTTTTTTCAGAAAATCTTGTGGGGTTTCATTATTTTGGGCGTAAGCAGCTGAAAAAAATAAAAAAAATAAGAGTATTTTAAAGTTGAAATATTTCATGGTATTAGAAATTAATGCAAATAAATCCAAAGATAAAAAAAATAATGTTTGGGGCGATTAATACTGGGCACATTAAAATAATGTTAGCCTTCCCGCTAGCGCGAGCTTCCGGCTCATGGCTGACAAAAATTTAACAGTTAACAAAAGTACGAGCGTGACCCTTACGCTAGCATGGGGAAATGTCAAAAGTTTAATTATTCATTTTTAATTTTTCATTATTAATTCAATGCGCGTTAAGGATAGAGCCCTTCGGCTACGCCTGCCTTCCGGACAGGCAGGCTCAGGGTAAACTAATTGTTTGAGCACTTTTTTTGTTTTTCACAAAAAAAGCAAGTAGCGATAGCCTGACCTGAAAGGGAACGCCCAAAATATTTTTTTGCATTAGATTGCTGTAATTTATTGAAAAAGTAATAAATTAAGCATTTAAAGATATTATCTTAAAAAGGTAAATTAATACCAATGCAATTCTTGAATAATTTGTATTTTAGCGACACAAAACAATTTTAGATGAAACGAGCCTCACAAATTTTGATACACAAAGGAATAATTAATGGCGAACCTACCTGTCCGGCAGGCAGGCAGCAGCTGTTACCGCTAAAAAATAAAATTTAAACAGATGAAAAA
>JAENXD010000046.1 GCA_016649745.1 Flavobacteriaceae bacterium
AAAGGGCCGTAACTGAAATAATAGTAAAACCAATTGTGCCAAAAACAGGTTTTGAGGCTTCGGCTAAAGCATAATCCTTAGCTTCAATTACCTTGTCAACTTCCAAGTTGCCAAAAACAGCAAATGCCAACGCAGTATAAATAACCATAGTGATACCAATTGAAATGAAAATTGCTTTTAACAAGTTTTTTTCCGGATTAACAATATCTTCAGCGGTATGTGTAATTATTCTAAATCCTTCGTATGAAAAGAAGGTTATAGCAATACTAAACAATATTTTATTGGATGAAGGATATAATGTGGGTGCCATCAATCCGGGTTTCATATAGATTAAACCCACAATGGCAAAAACAACTAATATAATAATGGTTATTATGATTGCTACATTCTGAAACTTAACCACTTTTTTAACTCCGAAAGATTGGATTATTCCAAGCAATGCCATTATTGATAATGCAAAGATATTGGTGTAAATCAGCAATCCTTTTAAATTAAATAAGGCTGCGGCATAACTTCCAAATGCTTTAGCTAAAAGTGCAAGTGCTAATATGGATGATAAATACAATAAGACGCTTATACCGCCGGAAAAAACGTTTACTCCGAATGACTTAGCAACATATTCAACGATACCTCCGGCTGCAGGAAAACGTGCTCCTAACTTAGCCAGAGAATATCCACTAATTGCGGCAACAATTCCGCCAAGGATAAAAGAGATATAAACAGCTTTCCCTGCAATAGCACCGGCTTGCCCCATTAGTGCAAATATTCCGGCTCCAATCATTGCGCCAACTCCTAATCCAACTGCCGACCATAATCCAATTTTATTTTCTGATTTAAACATATTTTATTTTTTGATTGTATTGTTTATAATTAATATAATAACGAGGCAATCTTAAATTACCCCATTTTATATTATGAGTACAACGGTTTGGCTATGTGTCATGCGGGATTATGAAGCTCTTACTTTGTTTTTCGCGCTAATATTTTTTAGAACTACTAAATTTAACGATAATCTGATGCCCACATGAACTATAACCTTTGTTGCAACTTAGCAGCTTTTCATTCCAATTATTTATCCGTTTCAACTAGTTTATGCGTTTCAACTTTTAAATCCGCTATGTTTGGAAAAAGATGAAATTATTTTCGGTTTGTTACAATCTTTCTTTTTTAGATTTCGTTCTGCTGAGTTTTCCATTTCAACTCTCAAATCTGCCATTTTGCTCAAAATCTGACCGTTTCAACTCTTATTTTTTTACGGTTTAAAATTAATTTTTTCGGCTCGTGTGTTAGTCAATCTTACAATTCACACTTAAAATACTCAAATTAAGGATTTCAGACCTGAAATCCGTCATTAATTGCAACGGTTTGGATATGGAAAGTTGCGCTTTTGAAAACGCAATTTTCCGATGTTTGTTAATTAGTTTAAATGTACTAAAATTTTCCTATCTACAAGAATTAAGCAATTTGCTATATGCGTTGGGCATAGTATTTTTTATAAATCATTCAATTCCAGGTAAGCATCAATTTGTTCATTTCTGGAATGTACTTGCATTGTGTAATCTGTCGGCCATTCTGATATTGCTTTTTCTAAAATTCTGTTGAAGATATCTTCTGGAATATCCAATGGTTTTGAATTCTCAATGTCCTGTTTCGCTTCTCGTTGTTCTTTTATACAATGAACTCTCATAGAATAGTCATCAGGCCATTGTTTTTCACAATAGGGTTTTATTTTGTCATCATTATTTTGAGAAGAATTATTTGATTTTTTGTTCGTTGATTTATTTGATGTTTCAATGTTCTTATTAGGTGGAAGAATTTCTTTTAAGCTATGGTTTACTAATAAATCAATTTTTTCTTGATATACTTCTGGGGATTCTCCTGATATTTTTAATTGAGTTTTTAAATCTGATACTAATTGTTGCAATTGAGCAGATTCACAGCAATTTAAAGCATTAATTCCGCTCAAAGGTCCTTTTAGAAGTTCGCTTCCAAGTTCACTAGTTATTAATGGAATCAGAGGTAAAGACGCTCCCCATCTTGCTCCCAATTCGAACAACACATATGCAGAATTAATACTAGCTGGTGAAATCAAACCAATCAATACTTTGGATTCGTGAACTTCTTTTTTTAATAAATCATTCGTTGATGCACCCACGGGAAGTCGGTAACCATTTACACTTGTACATCTTATTTTTGATGAACTTAAATTGAAAGATGTTTTAAGCAAGTCAATTAACAATTTTGCGGTGTCAGCATCTTGACTGCTATGACTAATGAATATATCCATATTTGTTTCTATTTCTTTTTTACTTATTGGTTTGGAATTCTCCTCCCAAAATAATTTTCCTTCTGAAGTTATTTTAGCAGATAATCCATCCTTGGTTCCAATGGTCTCAACATAGCCATTATTTTCTAATATTTTTGTAACTCCTCTTGCTTCATCATAATTGTCCAGCTCTACTTGATTAAATTCAAAAATCATTTTTGTATCCCAAAGCTGATTTGTCTTTCGAAGCGAATATAATTTTGATAATAAAAATGTTGCCTTTTCATTTGTGGTCAAATTTGACCTTTCTTTTTCAAATGATTTGCCTAAATATAATGGGTCACTTATTTTAATTATCTGAATTAAATATTCAACACTTCTTATTCTATTTTTAATTCTGCTAATTAAATTTTTAGCTTTTTGGGTCAATGGAATTTTCATTCCAAGATTGAACCTATTTTCATATCTAATCAGATTTGAAAGTTCTAAACCAATATCTTTCGATATTACTGATTCAATATATGATGCACAATTGTCTTTAACTTTAGTAAATGAACTTTCTAACTCATCATATTCAGTTTCATTAGAAATCTTTTGTTTCGATAATTCCTCTAAGTCTTTTATAAACGAGGTTATTTTCTTTTCAAATTCTGAATATTGTAAGTTTAACTTCATATAGTCAATATTATGTACAACTCGATATATGGTTATAAATTATTATGCACCTCCACAGTATTTACGAGATAACATCAATAAACCTTATATATATCATTTTAAGAAGATAACAAATTTATAATACAAAAAAACCACAGCCTTAAGACCATGTATTTCTATTTAATAATGTACTTAAATAAGTTTAGTTATTCAACATCACCGGCATCACCAACATCGTAATAAATTCACCGTCTTCAATACCGTCAATAGGCGTTAAAATTCCGGCTCTGTTTGACAACGACATTTCAATTAACACTTCATTGGAATTTAAATTGCTCAACATTTCAGTTAAAAAACGGGAATTGAATCCAATTTGCATATCATCACCTTGGTAATCGCAAGCCAAACGCTCTTCAGCTTTGTTTGAGTAATCGATATCTTCCGCAGAAATATTTAATTCGGTTCCCGCCATTTTCAATCGAATTTGGTGGGTTGTTTTGCTTGAGAAAATAGATACACGTTTCACTGAATTTAAAAAAGTACCTCTGTCAACAGTCAATTTATTCGGATTTTCTTTTGGAATTACCGCTTCATAATTTGGGTATTTTCCATCAATCAATCGGCAAACCAAAACCACATTGTCAAATATAAATTTCGCGTTTGAATCGTTATATTCTATCGTTACGTCACTATTTGAACCTGCTAAAATTCCCTTCAATAAGTTTAGCGGTTTTTTAGGCATAATAAATTCAGCAGTGTCTTTTGCAGTAACATCTGTTCTTGAATATTTAACCAATTTATGGGCATCTGTTGCCACAAAAGTTAAGTTTTCTGAATTAAACTGAAAAAATACACCGCTCATCACAGGTCTTAAATCATCGTTTCCTGCGGCAAATATTGTTTTTGAAATCGCGGTGGCCAATACGTCTCCCGGAATTGTGGTGCTGCTTGGAGACTCAAGCGTTACCGCTTTTGGGAACTCATTGCCATCAAAATAAGCCATATCATATTTACCGTGGCTAGAGCTAATTTCAACGGTATTATTTTCCTCGGTTTTAAAAGTCAAAGGCTGGTTTGGAAATGTTTTTAAAGTATCCAGTAATAATCGTGCGGAAATTGCCACAGATCCTTCAGATTCAGACTCCACTTCAATAATGGTGCTCATGATTGTCTCCAAATCCGAAGCAGATATTTTTAATTCGTTTTCCTTTAATTCGAATAAGAAATTATCTAAAATTGGTAGTGTATTATTGCTGTTGATAACGCCTCCCAAAACTTGAAGCTGTTTTAATAATTGACCGCTTGATACTATAAATTTCATTTATGATTATTTTAATGGAATGATTTACAAATATATTCTAAATATGTTGTTTTTAAAAGAATTTTTATTAACAGGTTATCACTATAAAATATAAGACAAATTTAAACGTAAATAGCGCAAATTAAATGGACAAAGTGTAAAAAAATCATAAAAATATTATTTTGGGCGTTCCTGCTAAAAAGCAGTCGGGCTTTCACTGCTCGCTTTTTTTAGTTGCGAAAAGCAACTAAAAAAGAGCTCAAACAAAAACCTGTACTGAGCTTAGTTGAAGTACTCAATCCCTAACGCGGCTTGAATTACGAATTACGAATTACGAATTTCAACTTCTAACATTTAACTTTAAACTTTCAACATCTACAAAAATACACCCCTAGCCCCTCTTCTAAGAGGGGAGTTTGATTCGTTTAACTTCTAACTTTTTACTTTTTACTTTTGCCTATTGCCTATTGCCTATTGCCTATTGCCTATTGCCTTTTGCCTATTGCCTATTGCCTTTTTCCTTGTTAAGTTTTTGTTTTTTCATTTAAAAACCTAGATAATAACAATTGGATACAAAGTTTTATACTTATTTTAAGAAGGTAACAAAATATAATAAATATATTTGTATTTAGAATTTATTTATTTCAAAATCATGTCAGTAAGTGTTAAAAAAGTTAAACGAAATCCATTACGCCTTCATCCTAACTCTAAGAGAATTATTACGCGATTCTACAGATCTAGTGATGAAGAAAGAGTTGAAATGATAATTAAAAATATTTTAAATCTTTCTGAAGAAGAAACAAATTTTATATTAGAGCAAATTTTAAAAACCTTTTCTAAACGTCATCGGGATATTTCTAAAATTTTAAAAAAGAATTATAGTGAAATTAAAGAAATAGTTAAAAGACTAAGGGTTAATGATATAACCATTTCTAAAAAGAAAAAATTACTTATTGGATCTTACTTTACGCAAGAATATTCTATTGAATCTGCTGCTCTTTTTAATCCGTCAATTGTATTAGACCCCGATCAGTTCAATTTAAAGAAAGGTGAAACAAGAGTAATTATTAGTTTTAGAGCTACAGGTGAAGGACATATTTCTTCCATTGTTTTTAGGAGTGCTGTAATTGATGAAGATAATAATATTTCGATTGTTGAACCAGGAAATCTCGTTGAATTGCCAGAAACTGTAAAACGCTTTGTTTATGACAAAAATCGATTTAAAAATAAATTTGAAGAAATTGAACATAATGGGGACGTTCTTAATAAAATAATGGAAAGGCTTAACGACAAATTTATTTATGGTGAACTTATGAGGAGTATTGTTGAAGTATTAAAAGATGAAAAATTGTCTGAATTTGATAAAGCTGAAATAAATAAAATAAAATGGTTTGCAACTTCCCATTATGAAGTAACATATTCTTTAGATACAGCTTTATCCGAAAGAGTAATTTTTCCTGTATCTTATTCGGAAACTAATGGAATTGAAGATGCCAGATTTGTAAGATTTACTAATGATAACGGTAAAATAACCTATTATGCAACGTATACAGCCTATAATGGTAATACTGTTTTATCTACCTTATTAGAAACAAAAGATTTTTATCATTTTAAAACAAAACCTCTTAATGGTAAATACGCTATAGATAAAGGAATGGCGCTCTTTCCTAAAAAAATTAATGGGAAATATGCAATGATTTCGCGTTATGATGGTTATGCTAATTATATTATGTTTTCTGATAATTTAAATATTTGGGAAACCGCAAAAAAAATACAAGAACCTGTTTTTCCTTGGGAATTTATAAAGTTAGGAAATGCAGGCTCACCTCTTGAAACAGAAAAAGGATGGTTATTAATAACACATAGTGTTGGACCAATGAGAAAATATAGCTTAGGCGCAATATTACTTGATTTAAAAGATCCTTCAAAGGTAATTGCAAGATTGGAAGACCCGTTGCTTACGGCAAATGAAGAAGAAAGAGATGGTTATGTACCTAATATAGTATATTCCTGTGGTTCAATTATTCTAAATAATGAATTAATAATTCCTTATGCAATATCAGATTATGCATCTACATTTGCAACAATTTCTATGGATGCTTTATTTGATGAGATGGTTTTTGAATAATCATTTTTTAGAATAAATAATTTTTTGAATTAAACTGTGAAAGTTAAAATTACCAAACTTTTTTTTTAGTTTTATTTATCGCTAAAGTATAGAAAGATATTATACCAATTGTATTTTAAAATGCCGTATGGCAGTTTTTAAATTTACAATGGTTAATGCCGATATACTTTAAAAGGAGTAGATTGAACATAGTGAAAATATGCGACAATTTTAAAGATATTTGGTATTAAATCTTCATTTGGAAACTTTTTTCTTACAGTATTATAATCTTGAAATGTAAAAAGTAAAGCATCTGGCAAGTCAAAAAGAATACCATAAGAATGTTCTGCATTATTATAATATTCCTTTTTAATCTTTATATAAACGTCATTTTCGAGATCTGAGACCAAAATTTTCTCAAGCGGAGGAAATGACGATAAAAAAGCCATCGACAAGCTAAAACTCCATTAATAACAGACAATTACAACTATTTTGATTAATCGAACTCAGGTTATAAGGACAAGTTTTTAAAGAGCCGTCCAATTGGTCGGCAAAATTGGTCCTTTCTTTCGTGTTGTTTGCTATTCCTATAAAGTAGGTTGTGGCGTCTTTTATCTTTTTAGAATAGGTTGAGAAATTCAACTTCTGATATCTAACTTCCACAAAAACACACCCATAGTCCCTATTTCGGCTGCGCTCAATAACCACGCTCAGCGTAAAAGTTTGGAGTGCCTAAAGTTGTCTTGTTTATTGGTTCTTTTTAACTTCTAATATCTAACTTTTGATTTTTGACTTTTGCCTTTTAACTTTTGCCTATTGCCTATTCTAAACTTTATAAGTTACAAATATGTTAATATATCTCTAAAAATAAGGAAAACTTAAATTTAATTTTATATTTGTTTAACTGCTAAAAAATCAAATTTTAAATGAAAAAAGTACTTTCAGCTTTATTTTTAACCGTTTTTTGCATTGCCATAACTTTTGCACAAGCACCAAAAAAGCCAACTTCCGGCGAAATCTATGAATCCATTCAAAAACTTAATTTTTTAGGAACGGTTTTGTATATCGCTGCACATCCCGACGATGAAAACACCCGATTAATCTCTTATTTTGCCAATGATGTAAAAGCGCGAACCGCTTATTTAAGCATTACAAGAGGCGATGGCGGACAAAATTTAATTGGCTCCGAACTTGGAGAATTGTTGGGAGTAATCAGAACCGAGGAATTATTGGCGGCAAGACGCATAGACGGCGGCGAACAATTTTTTACGCGTGCCAACGATTTTGGCTACTCAAAACAGCCAGATGAAACACTGACTATGTGGAACAAAGAAGCCGTTTTAAATGATGTCGTTGCTACCATAAGAAAATTAAAACCCGATGTGATTATCAACAGGTTTAACCACAGAACGCCGGGCACAACCCACGGACATCATACTTCTTCAGCCATTTTAAGCGTTGAAGCTTTTGATTTGGCTTCAGATAAAACGTACAAGACACATTTGCAAAACGATGCAGTTTGGCAGCCAAAACGATTGCTTTTTAATACTTCTTGGTGGTTTTACGGGAGTGAAGAAAATTTTAACAAAGCGGATAAAACAAATTTGCTAAGTTTTGAAATCGGTTCTTTTTATGTAAATAAAGGATTGTCTAATAGCGAGATCGCTTCTTTGAGCCGAAGCCGACACCAATCTCAAGGTTTTGGCAGCACGGGATCAAGAGGCACAGAAACGGAGTATTTAGAATTTTTGAAAGGAGAATTTCCAATTAATAAAAATGTTTTTGACGGTATTGACACTTCTTGGAATCGTGTGGAAGGCGGAAAAGATATCGGGAAAATTTTGCAAAAAGTTGAAGCCGATTATAATTTTAAAAATCCGGCCGCAAGTATTCCCAGTTTAATTGAAGCCTATAAATTAATACGGCAATTGAAAGATGATCATTGGAAACAATTAAAATCGGAAGAAATTAAAGAAATTATTACGGCTTGTGCCGGTTTGTATTTAGAGGTTACCGCAAATAATTCTTCTACAACCGCAAATTCAGTAAATTCTCTAAAAATTGAAGCTGTCAATAGAAGCAATTATCCTATTTCTTTGGAATCAGTAGAAATATTACCTTTAAATGCACGAATTGATTCCTTGGTTTCCTTAAAACAAAATATGGTGAATTCTCTTTCTTTATCCATTGAAATTCCTTCGGAAATTAAGCAAACTTCGCCTTATTGGCTTCGAGAAAAAGGAAGTATAGGAATGTACAGGGTTTCTGATAAAAATTTAATTGGTTTGCCGGAAACGCCAAGAGTTATTCTTGCAAATTTTAAGGTTAATTTTAATGGAGTTTTAATTCCAGGGCTAAAAGATGTGGTTTACAAATATAATGATCCCGTAAAAGGAGAAGTTTATAAACCTTTTGAAATACTGCCTGAAGTTTCATCTTCTTTTGCTGAAAACGCCTATATTTTTGCCAACGATGATGCCCAAAAAATTATTGTTAAGGTGAAATCTTCGAAAGAAAATTTAGAGGGAAATGTTGCTTTGGATATTCCAGAATTTTGGAGCGTTTCGCCAAAAACTTTTTCATTCAACTTAAAAGAAAAGGGCGAGGAGCAAAATTTTGAATTTCAAGTGAAACCACCTTCCAAAGCAGCAGAAGTATTTATACGTCCGGTTGTACAAATTGGCAATAAAAAATACAACGATGAATTGGTTGAAATTAATTACGATCACATTCCGTTTCAATCAGTAATCAGGCCTTCAGAAACAAAATTGGTTAGGTTAACCATTGAGAAAAAGGGACAAATAATTGGCTATATTCAAGGCGCCGGAGATGCCGTTCCAACCGCTTTACGTCAAATGGGTTATACAGTTGTTGAACTAAATGAGGATGACATTACTCCTGAAAAATTAGAAAATTTTGATGCAATAGTATTGGGAATTCGATTGTATAACGTAAGCGATAAGGCAAAGTTTTATCAAAAATTCTTACACAGTTATGTAGAAAATGGCGGTACTTTAATTGTGCAATACAATACCAGTTCCAGGTTAAAAGTTGATGAGGTTGCGCCATATTCCTTAAAACTTTCTCATGATAGGGTCACTGAAGAAGATGCGGAAGTTCGAATGATCAATCCGGCGCACGAACTGGTGAATTATCCAAACAAAATTACCCAAAAAGATTTTGATGGCTGGGTTCAGGAACGTGGTTTGTATTTTCCAAGCGAATGGGATTCGAAATTTGAAACCATTTTAAGCATGAACGATAAAAATGAATCACCTTTAAATTCAAGTCTACTAATAGCTAAATACGGTAAAGGGAATTTTATTTACACCGGTTTAAGTTTTTTTAGGGAATTGCCAGCAGGCGTTTCAGGAGCTTATAAATTGTTTGCAAATATGGTTTCAATCGGGAAAAATAAAACAGAAAACCGTTAAAAAATTAAGATGGATAAACAAAAATATGTCTGGAAAAAGGTTTATACCCTCGTTTTAATTGCCAATGCGGTTTATATTGTGCTGTTTTATTTAATCATGAAAAATTTCTCCTAAATTATGCAGTGGTTAGACTGGTTTGTACTTATCGGAACGTTGGGGTTTATAGTGTTGTATGGTGCCTGGAAAACAAAGGGAAGTAAAAATGTAACCGACTATATAAAAGGTGGGAGTGAAGCGAAATGGTGGACAATCGGCCTATCGGTCATGGCAACCCAAGCCAGTGCCATTACTTTTTTGTCAACGCCCGGACAAGCATTTCACAGCGGAATGGGTTTTGTGCAGTTTTATTTCGGATTGCCAATTGCCATGGTGATTATTTGTTTGGTTTTTATCCCAATTTACCACCGCTTAAACGTATTTACGGCTTATGAATATTTAGAAACCCGATTCGATTTAAAAACGCGAAGTTTAGCGGCAATTTTATTTTTAATTCAACGTGGGTTGGCTGCCGGAATCACCATTTTTGCGCCAGCCATTATTTTGTCGGCCGTTTTGGGGTGGGATTTAAATACCTTAAACATCATTATTGGTGTTCTGGTCATTATTTACACGGTAACTGGGGGTACAAAGGCGGTAAGCGTCACGCAAAAACAACAAATGGCGGTCATTTTTGCCGGAATGTTTGTGGCATTTTACTTAATAGTGAGTTATTTGCCTGCAGATATTTCGTTTTCCAAAGCTTTAAAAATTGCTGGAGCCAGCGGAAAAATGGAAGTATTGGATTTCTCTTTTAATTTGGAAAACAGGTATACTTTTTGGAGCGGTATTATTGGCGGAAGTTTTTTGGCGCTGTCTTATTTCGGAACAGACCAAAGTCAGGTACAACGTTATTTATCAGGGAAATCGGTGAAAGAGATGCAATGGGGACTTGTATTTAACGGATTGTTAAAAGTGCCGATGCAATTTTTTATTTTATTGGTGGGGGTTATGGTATTTGTTTTTTATCAATTTAACGCTTCTCCTCTAAATTTTAATCCGGCTGCCGACAATGCCGCTAAAAATTCCATTTATTCCGAAGAATATAAAGAACTGGAAAACAAACATATAGAAATAGAAAATCGCAAATCCGTTGCAAATTTAAATTACGGAATTTCTCTCGACAAAGAAAATAATGAACTTCAGCTTGAAAAATCAGTTCAGGAAATCCAGAAGCTAAATTTATTGGAATTAGAGAATAGGGAGCAGGCCAAGGAAATTATTAAAAAAGCCGATGCATTGGTTGAAACCAATGATAAAGATTATGTTTTTATTCACTTCATTTTAAACACGCTTCCAAGAGGATTAATTGGTTTGTTGTTGGCGGTAATTTTATCGGCTGCCATGTCGAGTACCGCTTCTGAACTCAACGCTCTGGCAAGCACCACGGTGATAGATTTGTATAAAAGAAATGAGAAGCATGTGAAAAATGACCGGCATTATGTGAAAGCTTCCAAATGGTTTACGTTGTTATGGGGAATTCTGGCAATTTCATTTGCCTGTTTTGCCAGCTTGTTCGATAATTTAATTCAGTTGGTCAATATTATCGGTTCTATTTTTTATGGAAATATTTTGGGCATTTTTTTACTGGCATTTTTTATAAAATTCGTAAAAAGCAATGCGGTATTTGTGGCGGCCTTAATTACGCAAGTAATAGTTATTATTGGTTATAAATACGATTGGATGCCTTATTTATGGCTTAATTTATTTGGGTGCTTTTTGGTGATGTTGTTGGCAGTAATACTGCAAGGCATACAATTTAAAAATGAGAAAGCATAAAAAGAGGCTGTCTAAAAAATATAATTTCCGTCAACCTGAATTTGTTTCAGGTTCTTATGATGATTGATAATCAGAATATTGAGATTCTGAAATAAATTCAGAATGACCGTTTTTAGTTTTTTTTATGACAGCCTCTTATAAGTTATTTCTATCAAAAATTTATTTTATTGGAATGATAAACGTTACTTTTTCCCACGCAAATTGAATTCCTTCATCGCCAATTGTATATGCTAATTGTTCTTGATTTTCATCAACAAATACTGGAGTAACATTTAAACGCAAAACGTCTTCATCTTCCGCATACGAAAAAGCTCCCCAAGCGTTATTTTTTGAACTTAAAATAATCACCCAATCAGCATCTTCATTAGGAACAATAAAAAAGCCATATTTTCCTGCTTTAACATTGTCGTCTCCAATTTTAACATCCTTATCAAAAGAAAAAGTGGTGTTTTCATTGGCGCCTGCTCTCCAAACTTTTCCGTAAGGCACAAGTTCTCCCCAAATAGTTCTTCCTTTAACGCTTGGTGAACCGTAATCTACATCTACGGTTATATCACCAACGTTACCTGTTGCTTGTTTTCTTGGACTTTCTTGTGCGAAAGTCACTGTTGCAATCAACAAAAATACGAATGTAAATTTTAGTTTTCTCATGATTATTTTTTTGTCCATTCTACAATAGATTCTTTATTCATTTTTACATAATCGGAATTTCCTGCTTTTTCAGCGGCGGCCAAGGATTTTTTTGCAGTTGCAATAGCACCGGATTTGTCGCCTAAATCAGCTTGAATCAAACTCATTCTGCGCAAATAATAAAAGGCAGGGTCATCGCCTTCAACGGCTTTTTTTATCCAGGCCAATGCTTGTTTTAAATCTTTTCCGGCAGTATGGTAATAAGTAGCTGCTTGAAAATAATCATTTTTCGTTGGTCCAGCCAAGGCGGTTTCAATGCTTTTCATGGTAGTTTTATCCGTAGGCACTTCAAATTTAACACCAACATACGTGTTTTCCCATAAGATGCCTAAAACAGCCGAATCACTATTTACATCATCAAAGGTCATGGTAAATGACTCAATTTTCATTGGCAAAGGATGTACTTCAACAGTGGTTTTAGCGGCAACTTTGCTTTCGTCCCATTTTTCAGGATTGCCCCAATTGGTGGCATCACTATAAAAAATTACCTCCCAGGAAGTTGCATTTGGAATGGTATAAATGGCATAAGTTCCTTTCTTTAATTCTTTTCCATCAATAGTAACATCATCGCTGAAAGTGATTTTTGTGTTCGCATTGGCGCCGGTTCTCCAAACTTCTCCGTAAGGAACCAAACCTCCAAAAATAGTTCTTCCCCTTATTGCAGGTCTTGAATATTCCAACGTAACATCGGTTAAACCCACAACTTGTTCCATTTTAGCAGCCGGACTTGGTTGTGGTGCTTTAATTTGAGCATTTATTGTTGAAGTGATTCCAACAATTGTCAATAGCATAAATAAATTTTTTAGCATCATAGTTTAGTTTAAGTTATAATCAAATATAACATATAAAAATCTCAAAAATGAATGTTATTTAATTTTAACAATATTTTAAGAGAAGGAATGAGGGTGTTTATTGGTATTTTTTCTTTCTGAAATAGTTAAAAATAAATCCAAATAATGAGAGAATAACTAACGGAAAAAGGATATTAATCAATTGCCATTTGGTTGTTTCTTCAAACGCTTTTTCTTTATTTAAAAAGTCTATTTTAACTTTTTTTGAACGAATGTTGATTAAGCCGGTATCATCCAATAAGTAATTTACGGTATTCAGTAAAAATTCTTTATTGCCGTATCGTTGGTTGGTCCATTTGTTAAGCCCCAATTCCAGCGGTTTTCCTTTAGAAGTCTCGTTGGCAATAATATCACCGTCTGCAATAACCACCATTTTATTTTCAACTCCTTTTTCTTTAGGGATTGCAATTTTAAAAGGTTTTATTCTTTCAAAATAAGCGGATTTGAATTTCCCTTCCAATAGCACCGCAATCGGTTTATTTCCTTTATTGTACTCTGCCTGATTTGGTTTTTTCGTAATTGTTCTTAAGGAAATGATGGCAGGCGTTCCCACAGATTTCGATAGGGGTGAACTTTGAAGTAATACCGTTTTTTGTATGTCGTTTTTTAGAAGGTCAATACTGTTGGCGAATTTTAGGTTTACAGCTTCAATATTGTTATTTATCGGATGGTTATTTTGAGAATTCACCAAAGGGAAATATTCCCATAAAAATTGATTGAATTGCGTTTGGTTTCCAATATTTCCGGTTGCCAAAGGAATTTCTGAACAGTATAAATCCGTTATTAAATCCGTATTGATTCTAATGCCATAATTAAAAAATAAATCGGTCAATCCCAAATCTCTCGGATAAGTCAATGTTTCCCCAGTTTGCATTAAACTGTCCAATTCTGCTTGCACATTGTCAATTAACCAAAGTGTTTTTCCGCCATTCATCACAAATTGATCGAGCGTAAATTTTTCTGCTTCTGTAAATTTTTCGGTTGGTTTGGCGATGATGGCCAGATCAAATTCTGAAATATCCTGCAAAGTTTTTTGAGGTCGGACAGCAACACTGTCCAACGTAAAAGGCGCCAAAAAATAATACTCGCCTAATTTTCGTAAAAAATCAGCAATATAAATATCATTAAGTTCGCCATTTCCTCTTAAAATAGCAATTTTCTTAGATTTTTCTGAAGTAATTTTATGAATGGCATTGGCAAAGGCAAATTCCAAATTTTGGATAGAACTTTCTAATTGCTGGTTTTGTGAATTTGAAAATACGTCTTTTAAAAGCGACACATTTTCAGTTTTATTTTTATAAGAAACAACCGCCCATGGAAATAACATAATTTCAGATAATTTTCCATTTTCCTGAATTTGCAATCGGCTAGGTTCCAATCCGCCTTTAATCAATTTTTCAGCAATATCAGTCGGATCAACAAACCTAAATTGAATATTTTTATTGCGCGCTTTCAGTTCTTCCAAATGCGATTTGGTTTCTGTTTGAAGCCGTTTAAATTCCGCAGGAAAATCGCCTTTTAAATAAACGGTTATTGTAATGATTCCTTTAACATTTTCAACAATATTTTCAGTCGCTTTTGACAGTGTATAACGGTTGTCTTCAGTTAAATCGAAGCGTTTATACACTTTAGAGCTGATAATGTTTAACAAAATTAAACCAATCAGCATCACTGTTATTTTAGAATACTTATTTTTCATGCTGAATTCTAAAATGGGTGAATACTAAAAAGATAAAAGTTACAGATATGAAATAAATTAAATCACGCGTATCAATAACGCCCTTACTGATACTGTTAAAATGCTCGCTCATCCCAAAATTTTGAATGGTGTAGTCTAAATTTCCTAACAGATTGTAATTAGCCAAAGCTTCAAATCCGTAAAACAAAAAGAAGGAAATAAATACAGCAGTGATGAATGAAACGATTTGATTTTTTGAAATTGTTGAGGAAAAAACACCAATGGCAGTGTAAGCACTTGCCAAAAACAGCAATCCAATAAATGACCCAAATGTGGTGCCAAGTTCAATATTCCCAACCGGATTTCCCAATTGAAAAATACTGTACACATAAATCAACGTGGGAATTATTGCCAATATAACTAAGATTAGTGCGCCTAAATATTTTCCTAAAATAATTTCCCGGTTTGTAATGGGTTTGGTTTTTATAATTTCAATGGTTCCTGTATTTATTTCTTCTGAAAAACTTCGCATCGTAATGGCAGGAATCAAAAAGATAAAAACCCACGGCGCTAAAAAAAAGTAACTGTTTAAGTCAGCGAAACCTGCTTGCAAAATATTAAATTCCCCATTAAAAACCCATAAAAATAATCCGTTCACTATCAAATACACCGCGATAACCAAATAACCAATTGGCGAGGAGAAAAAGGAATTCAGTTCTTTTATTAAAATGGATTTCATTTTTTAAAATTGTGTATTTGTTTAATCGTTCACTTCGGCTTCGCTCAGTGCCCCCCTTGTTTAACTGGTTATTCGTTTAGCTTTAAATTCATCATTCAACATTCAACATTCATCATTCAACATTCAAAATTGGCCAATTGGCTTATTGGCTAATTTTATCAACGCTCCAGGCTTCCGGTTTGTTGTTGAACAACACTTTTGTTTTTCCCCAAACCGCTTTAAAAAGTTCAGAATTTCTATAAGCTTCCAAATCGGCTTCAGATTCCCAGTAACTATAAGTAAAAAATGTATTGGAATCGTTTTTGTCTCTGTACAATTCCAACAAATTACATCCTTTAGAATTTCTTATTTTTTCTTTATTCTTATTAAAATTTTCAAGAAACAACTCGATGTTTGATGCTTTAAAATTCATTTTTACAATTCGTACAAACATTTGTTGGCTTTTTTGAAAATTAATTAAAATTAACGGTTATGGAAGCCCTGTAACTTAATCCTAAAAGGGAAACAGCACCACCCACCGTACTTAAATTGCTTCGATACATGGCGATTTCTAAATATTTGGCAGAATTAAACAATGCCAGTTTGGTTCCATCTTTTTGACGTTGCTCTTTTGGCAATGAAAAATCGACGATATCGCTGTATTTTTCATGAATTTTGGTGAATGAATATCTGTTGGCAATCACTTCATACGCTCGTCCTTTTCCAACTTGGTTAAATAATTTTTCACTGATATTACTTATGGAATTTCCATAATTGTCAACATAAATGACACTACCTGAAATGGTATTATGATCGGATGAAATTGCAGGTTGCAGTTCACTGATTTTTTTGAATTCAGGAATAATTTTCCCGATAATCTCCAATTTTCCGCCACGGGCAATATGACAGGCAACTTTTACAAATACGTCTAAAACAGGAAAACTGCTTTCTATATATTCATGTATGTTTATTTCAACAATTTTTTCAGGGCTGATTTCTGAAGCCAATAAAGAAATAACACCGTTATCCGCACAAATAAAATAATGATTGTCCAGTTTTATCGCAATGTGTTTGTTTTCATCATTTAATTCCGCATCAACACCAATAATATGAATGCTCCCATCAGGAAATTTTTTATAGGCATTTCTTAAAATATATGCAGTTTCGGTAATGTTAAATGGTGAAATTTGATGTGTAATGTCCACAATCCGTGCATTTGGCAATTCGCTGTAAATAGTACCTTTTACTGCCCCAACAAAGTGGTCTTTGATTCCAAAATCGGTTGTTAAAGTTATTATTGACATATAAAATACAGGCGATATTCTTGATGAAAATTAAAGCAAATTTTTAATAAAATGTTTACAACTTATTTGCAAGTATCTTATTTTTGTAATTTGATATTTACTACATTTGTTATGCAAATCTAATCAATTATTTGATGATTAAAATACTATTTTTTTAATAAGACTTAACACTTTTATCATTTGAACGAACGTATTATTGTATTAACCGAAATTCATCCAAACGACTTATTTGGCAATAAAAATTCCAATATAGAACTTTTACAAAAATATTTTCCAAAGCTAAAGATTGTTGCCAGAGGAACAGAGCTGAAAGTTTATGGGGAATCAGAAATTTTAGACGAATTTGAGAAACGGTTAGAAATGATTATTTCTTATTTTGGACGATACAATAAACTTGACGAAAATAGTATTGAGAGGCTTTTGACAGCTAACGGCAGCGAGCATAAAAGTTCTATTGAAGCCGACGGTGTGCTTGTTCATGGCGTGAGCGGAAGATTGATTAAAGCACAAACTGTCAACCAACGCATTATGGTTGAAAAAATGAGTAAAAATGACATGCTTTTTGCCGTTGGCCCAGCAGGAACTGGAAAAACCTATACAGCGGTTGCTTTGGCGGTTAAAGCATTGAAGGAAAAGGAAGTCAGAAGAATTATTTTAACTAGGCCAGCTGTGGAATCCGGTGAAAATTTAGGATTTTTACCCGGCGACTTAAAAGAAAAATTAGATCCGTATATGCAACCGTTATATGATGCCTTGCGCGATATGATTCCCTATGAAAGGTTGGATTCCTATTTGGAAAAAGAAATTATACAAATTGCGCCATTGGCATTTATGCGTGGCAGAACGTTAGACAATGCTTTTGTGATTTTGGACGAAGCACAAAATACCTCCCATAACCAAATGAAGATGTTTTTAACTCGGATGGGTAAAAATGCAAAGTTTATTATTAATGGTGATCCGGGGCAAGTAGATTTACCTCGACGACAAATATCGGGTTTAAAGGAAGCAATGCTTACCCTTAAAGACATTAATGGAATCGCATTTGTGCATTTTGATGATAAAGATATTATCAGA
Source organism: Flavobacteriaceae bacterium (assembly GCA_016649745.1). Classification (GTDB taxonomy): domain Bacteria; phylum Bacteroidota; class Bacteroidia; order Flavobacteriales; family Flavobacteriaceae; genus Lutibacter. The sequence goes on from JAENXD010000046.1 coordinate 17,892, forward strand.
CACCGATTGGTAAAAGACATTATTTCAGCTTATAAAAATCTTGAAGTAGGAGAGGATTAATTGACAATTAACAATTGACATTTGACCATTAACGAATCACATATAATAAATAAGAAGTGCTAGAGCAAAGTCGAAGTAAGGCAATTGGACAAATAAACAAGGGTCGTTGAGCGGAGACGAAGCGAGCCGAAGTGAACATACACGATTAAGCACATAAACAAATAAACGTATTAACAATGGGCAATACAATAAACAACACGGGATTTAATTTTCCAAACCAGAAATCGTTCTACAGAGGTAAGGTTAGAGAAGTTTACAATATTAATGATGAAATTTTGGTGATGATTGCATCCGACAGGCTATCTGCTTTTGATGTGGTGATGCCAAAACAAATTCCGTTTAAAGGGCAAATTTTAAATCAGATTGCGGCTAAAATGATGGAAGCCACTAAAGATATTGTGCCAAATTGGATTATTGCCATTCCCGATCCGAATGTTGCTGTGGGTTATTTATGCACGCCTTTTAAAGTTGAAATGGTCATTCGTGGCTATTTATCGGGTCATGCGGCACGTGAATATAAATTGGGAAAAAGAATACTTTGTGGGGTATCTATGCCTGAAGGAATGAAGGAAAACGACAAGTTTCCTGAACCAATGATTACACCTTCCACCAAAGCTGAGGGCGGTTCGCATGATGAAGATATTTCGAGAGAGGATATTATTTCAAAAGGAATTGTTTCAAAAGAAGATTATGAAATTTTAGAAAAATATACCAAAGCATTATTTCAAAGGGGCACTGAAATTGCAGCAAAACGCGGATTGATTTTGGTGGATACCAAATATGAATTCGGTAAAACAAAAGAAGGTAAAATTGTGTTGATTGACGAAATTCACACACCCGATTCTTCTCGTTATTTTTATGCGGAAGGCTATCAGGAAAGACAAAATAAAGGTGAAGCCCAAAAACAATTGTCTAAAGAATTTGTGCGTCAGTGGTTGATTGAAAACG
>JAENXD010000025.1 GCA_016649745.1 Flavobacteriaceae bacterium
GCAATTGGAACAAAAATATTTTCATATAGATAACGATAGCCTGTTATGGTTTCCCCTTCTGCATTTGTGATTTTCACTAAATATAAAATTACCTTCACATAAATCCCTGAAAACACAAAAATAAATAGTGGGTTTGTTCCAAAATGAATAAATGGGACCGACCATTTTTTCACTCCTTTCACATCAATTAACCACAATAATAAAGCTAAAAACACCATGGCCAAACCACCTGCGTATAAAACATAAGAGCTTGTCCATAAAGGTTTGTTTATTGGAAAAATATAGCCCCAAAACCAACCGATAACAGCACTCGCCATACCATAGGTAACTAATTTTTTAATAGCCTCCATTACGCTATTCGATAAATCAATCAACCTGCCGGTAAGATAGCCTATTATAACTGTTGCTACGGAAGGAATTGCAGACAACAAACCTTCTGGATCAAAAGGTATTCCGAATCCTTTATAAATATGATTTTCACCAAACAACAGCAAATCTAATTTTCCTGCTGCATTAGAAGTTAAACTATAAACATCCCCAGAACCTCCAAAGTAAAGTATGCCCCAATAACCAATCAATATTAACGCACACACTATTAATAATTGCTTATAATTAAATCGCATACATAATATTGCTCCTACTGCATACGCAATTGAGATACGTTGAAGAACGCCAAAAAAGCGTAAATTTTCAAAATTAAATTTAGGAAATGCATTTAAAAAAAGACCCAACAAAAAGATTATTAAAAATCTTTTCAACACTTTCAACAGTCCATTTCTTGTTAATCCTTCCCCATACTTTTTAAACGAATACCACATAGAGACCCCAACAATAAATAAGAAAAAAGGAAAAACCAAATCGGTTGGCGTACAGCCATGCCATTTTGAATGACGTAAAGGCGGATATACATAACTCCAACTGCCCGGATTATTAACCATAATCATCAGAGCTATTGTCAATCCTCTTAAAACGTCGAGTGCCATTAATCTTTTGGTAGTCATCATTTATTAATTTTAGTTGGTCGTTAATTATTCTTTTTTCAATCCCAACTTATGGCCTGCAAAAGCATAATATAAAATAATTAAATAACAGGGCAATAAAATCCAATAACCAGAGGTTGTTGCTTCAGCGGTAGCTGCAATTTCATTTATACCTTGAGCTATTAAGTCGGCCTTATTACTATCCACCAACCTTCCATATAATGGTGGAATAATAGCGCCTCCTGAAATCGCCATAATCAATAAAGCGGAAGCCGATTTTGTGAATTTACCCAATCCTTTTAATGTCAGCGGCCATACTGCCGGCCAAACCAATGCATTCGCTATCCCTAATGCTGCCACAAAAAGCACCGATATAAAACCTGAAGTAAACACAATACAAAATGTAAATACAATTCCTAAAACGGCGCTTGCTTTTAAGGCAAAAGCCTGATTGATATACTTTGGAATTAAAAAAATACCTAAAGCATAAGTTCCAACCATCGCCATTAAAGTAAGTGTTGTGAAGAATTTAGCATCAGCAGCTGGAAACCCTAAAGAAATACCGTATGCAATGATGGTATCCCCAGCTATAACTTCTGCTCCTACGTAAACAAATAAGGTTAAAACCCCCAGCCATAAATGTGGAAATTGAAAAATACTTGTTTTGGTGGTTTCTCCATCTTTGGACTCTTCAATTGGATCAGCTTCCACATGGGGTAATGGAGCCCTTCTAATTAAAATACCTAATACAAACAAAACAACTGCCATCACAATATATGGTGTTACAACACTATCTGCCATAACATCTAACAACTGAGCTTTTTCAACATCTCCAACAGTACTTAATTTAGCTTTAATCCCATCAATCCCATTCAACAAAATTGCCCCAAAAATTAATGATCCTAAAGCACCCGCCACCTTGTTAGCAATTCCCATAATTGCAATGCGCTTTGCAGCGCTTTCAATAGGTCCTAAAATTGTAATATACGGATTAGAAGCTGTTTGCAACAATGTCATTCCAATGCCTTGAATAAAAATACCTGATAAAAATATCCAATACGTTCTGGCTTCTGCAGCGGGGATAAAAACGAGTGCACCTACTGACATAACTATGAGTCCTAAGGACATTCCTTTTCTATACCCAATTCTATTTATAATGTAAGATGCCGGTAAAGCCATTACCACAAAAGAAATATATGATGCCGAAGCCACTAAATAAGATTGTGCTGTTGTTAATTCATTAATGGTTTTCATAAAAGGAATTAAGGCTCCATTAATCCAAGTTACAAAGCCGAAAATAAAAAATAATCCTGCTATTATTAAGATTGGAATTAGGGTTGTGTTTTTTTGATTTGATTCAGCTTTAGCCGGATTTGACATTATAAAAAATTTATATTGTTAATTTTATTGATCCATTTATTTTAGCATTACAATAGTACTGTGTTTTTTTTAAATATTTAGAAATGCCACCTAACAAATGCTTCCATTGCAGCATAATCCGCCAATCCCAATTCATTATATTTTTGAGCTGTTTTGGTATTTCTGTCTTCAGCACGCATCCAAAATTCTCTTAAATCATTCCCTTGAAACAATACGCCATCCTTCTGTGATTGATGGAAAAATATTGCTTTTCTTTTTTTCAATACTTGATCCGGACTCATAGGTACTGCCATATCAATTTCGTGTATTTCCCACTCTTGCCAAGCTCCCCTATATAACCATAGCCAGCAATCATTCATAAATGGTTTTGATTTTAATATTTCCAATGATTCAAAAAGCGCGTTTAAACTAACCCTATGTGTACCATGAGGATCTGATAAATCACCTGCCGCATAAATTTGATGAGGTTTTATTTGTTCAATAATAGCGCACATTATATTTAAATCTTCTTCACCCATTGGTTTTTTCTTAATGCTGCCAGTTTCATAAAATGGTAAGTTTAAAAAATGTACATTTTTATCAGAAACTCCCAAATACCTCGTCGCCGCCAAAGATTCTCTTTGTCTAATTATAGTTTTTAATTTCCTTACTTCAACACTATCAATTGTATTGTCTTTTTTATATTTGATTTGTTCTATGATTTTTTCAATAGATTTATTATTACCAGTACTCAAGTCTTTTGCTACTTCTGCAAATTTCAGAGCTTCATTATCGGATACTGCAATATTTCCAGAAGTTTGGTATGCAATATGAACTTCATGTCCCTGCTCAACCAATCGATCAAAAGTACCTCCCATTGAAATAACATCGTCATCTGGGTGAGGGCTAAAAATTAAAACCCTTTTCTTGCTTGGGTTTGCTCTTTCAGGTCTTGATGTGTCATCAGCGTTTGGCTTACCTCCTGGCCAACCCGTAATGGTATGTTGCACTTTATTAAACATTTTAATATTTATGTCGTACGACGAACCTTCCTGCGCTAACAAACTCGACATTCCATTGTCATTATAATCTTCATCAACCAATTTCAAAATTGATTTACTGGTCAACTGACATAACCAAATAATTGCTTTGCTACTTGATTTTTCGTCCCAAAGACAAGGTCCAACCAGCCAGGGTGTATTTATTCTTGTCAATTCAGACGCAGCTTCAACATCTAGTATAAATGTAGTATTTTGATGTTGTTGTAAATAGGTTGCAGGAATTTTTGATGAAATTTCCCCTTCAATTGTTTTTTTAATAATGGAAGCTTTATTTTGCCCCCAAGCCAACAAAATGACTCGTTTTGCTTTTCTTACGGTTCTAATGCCCATTGTAATTGCTTTTTTAGGCACATTATCTATTCCTAAAAATGAAGGTGAGGCATCTACTCTTGTAATATAATCCAACGTAATACTTCTCGTTTCAGAATTAAAATGTGAACCGGGTTCATTAAAACCCACATGACCCGTTCTTCCAATACCTAATAACTGCAAATCTATCCCTCCACTTTTTCTAATCATTTCCTCATAGTCAATACAATATTGATGCAGATCATCATTTGAAACCATTCCATCTGGAATATGAACATTCTCAGGTAATATGTCAATATGATTAAACAAATGCTCATGCATGAAATAGTAATAACTTTGTATGCTTTCTTTAGTCATTGGGTAATATTCATCCAAATTAAAAGTGATGACGTTTGAAAAACTTAATTCTTCTTCCTTATGCATCCGTACCAATTCTTCATAAACTATTATTGGAGATGAACCTGTTGCCAGACCAAGTACGCACATTTCACCCTTTGCCTGTTTATCAATAATTAAAACAGCAATTTCCTGCGCAACTTTAATTGAACCTTCCTTTGAAGTTAAAAAAATGACATTATGTATTTTTTCGAATCTTGTTTCTTCAAATTTACCGGCCTCTTCGTATTTAATACCTTTTGCGTTTGTTGTTAGTTTAGCTTCCATTATTTTCTATTAATTTTATGACAAAGTGTAAATTTAAAATAAAAACATTTATAAACACGCAAATTAATGCATTTTAATTTGTATAATTTATATTATATTGCAACTAAACTTTATCAAAACCGCAAACAATAGAAAATAACCAAAAAAAAATCAATAAATTTATTAAGTATGAGTATATTTCCATTTAATAAATTACGAACTAATCATTCTTAAATAGAATACCTATGGATAACTACGGATTTTTATCAATTTTACCGCCAATCATTGCAATTATTCTTGCTTTAAGAACAAAACAGGTATATATAGCTTTACTCTTCGGAATTTGGTTTTCCTGGATAATTATAAATGATTGGAATTTTCTTAATGGAAGTATAGCAACAATTGAAGCTATGGTTAATGTATTTAAATCGGAAGGAAATACGAGAACCATCATGTTTAGCGCCTTAGTTGGAGCCCTTTTATTATTTATTCAGTATTCAAGAGGCGTGGAAGGTTTTGTAAATAAAATTAATGTACTCATTGAATATTTTGAAAAAAAACAAAGCGGATACAGTAGAGTAATTATACAACTGTTAGCATTAATTACAGGTCTTTTTCTGTTTGTGGAAACAAGCATTAGTTCATTAACTGTTGGCACTCTTTATAGACCTATATTTGATAAATTAAAGATTCCAAGAGAAAAATTAGCATATATAGCCGACTCCAGTTCGTCACCTTCATCCATTATAATCCCCTTCAATGCTTGGGGAGCTTTTATTATGGGCTTATTACTAACACAAGGTATTGACAATCCTTTTTCAATGTTATTATCGTCAATTAAATATAACTTTTATCCTTTTATAGCTATTCTAATAGTATTTATTGTCATCGTAACAAAAAAAGATATTGGACCTATGGCTAAAGCAGAAAAAAGAACAAAAGAAACTGGAAAACTTTTAAACGATAATTCCAAACCAATGATTTCTGAAACTATAACATCTTATAAACCAAAGGAAGGCATAAAAGCTAAATCATACAATATGATTATCCCATTATTAACTATGGTTCTTATGATGCCTATAAATTTAGCATACACTGGTTGGGATAAAGTTGATAAATACACCTCTTTTTCAGACCATTTATCTCAATCAATAGGTTTAGGTTCTGGCTCGTCATCGGTATTGTATGCTGTTATTACTTCAATATTTGTTTCCATGATATTATACCGGACACAAGAAATTATGAGAACAAAAGAAATGATTGATTTGATTTTAAAAGGTATTAGTGAATTAATGCCACTAGCCTTATTAATGTTACTTGCTTTTGCCATTAGTGATGCTTGTAATCAATTGGGTACCGGGCAATTCATTGCTAATTGGTCTAAAGAATGGCTTTCTCCTGAATTTTTACCTGCGATAGTATTTGTAATTAGTTCCTTCATTGCATTTTCAACGGGAACCTCATGGGGTACTTTTGCTATTATGTTGGCAATTTCTATCCCAATGGCAAACATCCATGGCTCAAATATAACACTCATAGTTGCCGCAACTTTAGGTGGTGGAGTTTTTGGCGATCACTGTTCTCCAATATCTGATACGACTATCATTTCATCAATGGCCTCAGCAAGTGATCACATTGATCATGTTAAAACGCAATTACCTTATGCCCTGATTGGTGGAGCTATTACAACAATTTTGTACCTAATACTAGGTTTCACCTCTAATTAACAGTTCATTTTTTATGTTTGGGTACATTTCCTAATTACATAAATTATTCATATTATATTTAAATTCACTTAAAAAAGATTTCTGTTTATAATTCAAAACTCTAAAAGTATGTCAAAACTAAAGTTCATTTTTTTAGGCCTAATATTATTTTTTTATGGTTGTAAATCGGCACATGTTGCTAAAAAAATAATCAAACATTTTGATACTGATTTTTACGATAATCAATTTACGGGACTGTTAATATACGATCCTAAAACAAAAGATACTATTTTGAATTATAATGGAGATAAATACTTTACTCCGGCAAGTAACACAAAAATATTTACATTGTATACTGCACTACAGGTTTTAACCGATAAAATCCCTGCCTTTAAATATCATATAGATAGAGATACCATCACCATTCAAGGCACAGGAGATCCAACTTTTTTACATCCTTTCTTTCAAGACAGCACAGCACTAAAAATGGTGCAAAATTTTAAAAAAGTAAATTTAATTCTTAATAATTTAGCTGATGATAAATATGGCCCCGGGTGGGCTTGGGAAGACTATGATACTTATTTCAGTCCGGAGCGAAGCAGTTTTCCGATGTATGGAAATGTGGTTACTGTTAATAATCCACACAGCTTACAAAGTATTCCCAAAGTAGTAGAAAATCACGTTCAATATTCTTCAACCAAAAATGCCAGAGATTTTAATGCAAATAATTTTTATTACAATCCTAAAAGTAATAAAACTGTTGAAATCCCTATGGTAATCGACTCACTGTTGATTGCCGAATTATGGAATTCCATATTGCCCGGCAAAGTATTTATAACAAATTATTCTCCAAAAAAGAGGAACCTTATTGCATATAGTGTGCATTCTGATTCTTTATACAAACGAATGATGCACGAAAGCGATAATTTCTTGGCCGAACAAATACTGATACTGTCGTCTTCCACCCTTTCTGACACCTTAAGCTCAAATAAAATAAGAAATTTTATTCTTGAAAATCAACTGAAAGATCTAAAGCAAAAACCACGCTGGGTTGACGGATCCGGTTTAAGCAGGTATAATTTATTTACGCCCACTTCTTTTGTCCAAGTTCTCACAAAATTATACACCAACGTACCAAGAACCCGATTGTTTAATTTATTTCCTGCAGGCGGAGAATTTGGAACGCTAAAAAAATGGTATGCGGGCAACCCTAAACCTTATGTTTATGCGAAATCAGGCACACTTGGCAATAATTATTCATTAAGTGGCTATTTAATTACAAATTCGGGAAAAACACTAATTTTTAGTTTTATGAATAATCATTTCACAAAACCCACTGTTGAGGTTAAAAGCAACATGCAATCAATTCTCGAATTGCTGCGCGATAATTAATGAACTACCTCGACCCAAGGGTACGAGGTATCAAATAGGAATCCCCTTTTTATTTCGACGCAGAGCGTCGGGGAATTGAACCCTAAAAACGATTAAAGACCAAATTCCAATAATAACAGCATATTAATTTAAATAATATTTTTGGCCTGCCTGCCTTTTTGGAGGGCGTTCCCTTCGGTCGGGCTTTGCGCTCCAATCCGTCATTGCGAGCAGAGCGTGGCAATCTGTTGAATATATTACCTGCCGGCCGCAGGCGGGCTTCACAAACTCGCAACGCCGGGATTTTTACTTCACTCCCTAACGCAATTGATTTAAAAATTAATAATTAAACTGATTGGTTACTAAGAACGCTATCTTTTGTAAATCAACGCGTTTTTAAAGTTGCTTTTTTTGTGTTTAAATCAATCAGAAAACCATTGATTACCGCATAGTCAATTTTACCATTCTTTTGCAACAAAAAAGTAGCGTCGCCCCCTACATTTATCACAAGCTTTGAAACTTTAAAATTTGGACTTATTAAGTTAATAGGCACAGACACTTCTTTTTTATCCGCAGGCAACTCTTCCATTCGCAAATAGGCATAACCGGTTTGCAGAAGTCCATAAACATCTAAATTGGCTAAATCTTTTACGGATTTCAATGTTTTTGGATATACTTTTCCTTCCACAATGGCGTAACCGCCGGCATCAAAAGTTTCATAGCCGTAAAAGGTGGATAAATCCCCTTGGTCAATAATTTTGCCTATGTTGTAAAAATTGGTGTGATTGGCATTGTCAACCTCCAAAAGATTGATTCCTAAATCAATTATATAGTCCTTATTCAACAGCTTATAAGTTAATCCGCTGAGTTTTAAATCGAATAATTTACGGTCGTTTTCCGGTATTTTTTCATATCCATCAATAGGAATGTTTTTATAATCTCCATTGGCAATAGTGTAAATCGCCGAAAGAATAGACACGTAATTCAACTTTCTGATTTCTTGCTTTTCTGTGTCATTTTGATAACCTCCCGATTCAATTAATATGGTGCTTGTTCCCCATTTTTGTATGTTATCGCCAAATGCTCTTGGCTCAAAATCATCATTGTAACGACCTACTTGCCCTGGCGCATATTTTTGGATAATGCTATTCATAAAAATAATGACTTTCATGGCATTTGCACGAACGTCATTAATATCCTTTTCATAATTATATGCAGGCGCCAAATAAGAAATTGTAGCCATTTTATCCGTGCGTTCCGCATTGTAATAAATGCTTTGATCATGTAAATTAAACCCAAAATCGGCATTAAGACTGTCCCTTACCCTTTTTAAAGTTTGACCTTCAGGGGACTGCAATCGCAAAGCATCTCGATTCATATCTATTCCCAATGCGTTTCGTCTTGTGTATTGTTCTGCTCCATCCGGATTTAACATGGGCAAAAAATGAAGCGTTAAATTACTTAATATTGCTTCTTTTTCATCAGAAAATTCAGGGCTGTCCAAAAAATTAAAAATATCAAAAATTGCTTGTGTTGCCGTTGGCTCATCTCCATGCATTTGTGACCATAAAAACACATTGATTTTACCTGTGCCAACACTAATTAAGGTTAAATCTCTGCCTTCAATAGACTCCCCCACTTTTTGTACAGTATATTTTGAATGATTTTTAAGCCGTGCAATTAATGGCTGTATGTCGTTGTGTTTTATTCTGCGATGAACCAGGCTAGGCTCTTTATAATTCTCATAAGTTTCATATAATTTAGAAGTGATTTCACTGCTTTGGCCTGTTGCAACTATGGTAATCAATGCGATTATAAAGGTAAAAAATTGTTTCATCTGTTTAATTTTTATTTTTTTAGCGGTAACAGATGCAGTTCGCCATTAATCATTCCTCTGTGTATCAAAATTTGATATGCTCGTTTCATCTGTTTAATTTTTATTTTTTAGCGGGAACAAATGCTGCCTGCCTGCCGCAAGTAGGTCTGCCTGCCGCAGGCAGGTTCGCCATTAATCATTCCTTTGTATATCAATATTTGAAATGCTCGTTTCATTCGTATTTTTTTTATTATTTAGGTTTTGCAAATTAATGCATATTCTTTGGCGGTGGAGGTGTAGGTTTAAATTTAAGCTTTTTAGTGCCTTCTTTTACGGCATTTAAGAAATATGCCCCCGGATCTGTTTTTTGTGTTCTGTAAGCATCATCCTTTTCCAGCCAAAGTTCATGCCCTTCAAAATTGGTGTATTCATAATGTCCAATTAAATATTCAATACCATATTTTTTGGTTAAGTGTTTTACCAACCAAATATTGGCCGCTATTTGGTCTTTTGTCAAAGGCGTTTGTGCTGTTCCCCCAACATTTTCAATACCAATAGCGCAGTGGTTTAAACCAATTACATGCCGGGCCATAGTGGTTTCATCCATTAAACGATAGATAGTGCCGTCTTGATCCACTAAAAATTGCGAAGACACATTTAACCCGCTTGAACTTTTAATTTCCGACCTGAAATCGGGTAATTTTGGGTTATAAAATGCCTCAAACGATTTTTGTAAGGTCGGAATTGCAGTCCAATGCAAAACAATCATTTTTGGTGTTATGGAAGGTGATTCTTGCTCCAGGCCGTAACGACTTGAAAGGTACTCTAAAGTAAGCTGATTTCGTTCTTTATCAAAGGTAATTGGCTTATAAACAATTTTTTTTGAAGTTGAACACGACATTAATAACAGAAAACTTATGCAAACTGTGAAATACCTCATTTTAGAATTCATTATGTTTTTTTTCAAATTTAGCATAAAAAAATTTGGATAAGGAATGGTAACCTAAAAATTTACACACAATTGTTTAAAGATAAAATATGGACCAGAATGTTTCTCGAAACTTTTTTGACCCATTAAATTCGTGTTTCGCAAAAAATACAAAAAATAAAATAGGTTCCAAAGGCTTTTTAAACGCAAGTGGCGCAAAGAAAAATCGCAAAGAGCGCCAAATGAAAATTTTTGTGCATTGTGAGGGAAATAAATTACCAAAAAACATATATTTACAACAAATTTTTTTATGATGTTTTTAAAGCGAATAATCTATTTTACCCTTTTTATGGCTTTGGTGAATGTTGGCTGTAAATCGACAAAATCTCCAGTTTCTGCCCCTGTCACTATTGTTGTGGAGCCAATTATTGCAAAATCCGAAAACTTGATAAGACCACCTTACCTGCAACAAGGCGATACTGTCGCCATTATTTCTCCGGCAGGGAATTTAAACAATAAGGTCGCTGAAATTGAGCAAGCGATAAAATTACTTAATGGCTGGAATTTAAATGTTGTTGTAGGCGAAAATGTCTTTAATCAAAATAATGAATTTGCCGGCACTGACGAAGAACGTGCAGCCGACTTTCAAAAAGCATTGAACAACCCCAACATAAAGGCCATTTGGTGTGCTCGTGGCGGTTATGGATCTGTCAGAATTTTAGATAAATTAGACTATGAAAAGTTTAAAGAACATCCTAAATGGGTGATTGGTTATTCCGACATAACTGCCATTCACAATCAAATTCATAACCTCGGCTACGAGTCTATCCATAGCATTATGGGCATAAGTTTAGATATTTACTGTGAATACCCAGAAGAAAATGCAGCTTCATTAAAAGATGCCCTTTTCGGAAAACAATTGTCGTATAAAATTGAAGGATCTGCTTACAACAGGACAGGAACAGCCACCGGGCAACTTGTTGGAGGCAATCTTACGCTTTTACATACAATGTTGGGTTCAAAAACCAGTATTGACACCAGCGGAAAAATTTTATTTATTGAAGAAGTTGGCGAATATGCTTATCATATAGATCGTATGTTACAAAGTTTAAAACGTGCCGGTTATTTCGAAAACTGCAAAGGCCTTATTGTTGGTGACATCAGTAATGTTAGGGAAAACTCAACGGATTGGGGAAAACCTATGGAACAGCTCATTTTGGATGTTGTGAAAGAATACGATTTTCCGGTCTTATTCAATTTCCCGGCCGGTCATGAAGAGGATAACAGAACATTAATTTTAGGAAGAACCGTTGAATTGACCGTTGGAAATAATGAGTCAACCCTTGTTTTTAAAAATTAAGAAATTGAACTGGTTTAAACTTTTTTGCTTGAAGCGAAAAATAGGAATTTTTTGCTCAATTGAAGGCTTTTTTTAACTGCATAGCATCGCTACGGAGTTCAAAAAAGACAAAAAGTGAGTGGAAAATAACATTTTGGAGCCAATTGAAAAAAGTTTAAACCAGTTCATTTATATTAAATAAATATTTACCATAAATTAAGATTGGCCTTTTGTGCTTCTTGTAAAATCAAATTCACCTTTTAAATATTTTATGCCATGCAATTAATTCTAAAACCTTATGATTTAAAATTACGCCACACATTTACAATTTCCAGAGAATCCTATGACATACAGCCAACTTTAATAGTTGAACTAAAGGACGGTGAATTTTCAGGCTATGGAGAAGCTACTTCTAATCCATATTATAATGTTACCGTTCCGAAAATGATGGAAGATTTAAATGCATTAAAACCTCTGATTGAAGAAAATACAAATTTAACACCAGAGGCCTTTTGGGATAAAATGTATCCAAATTTAAAGCATGACATGTTTGCTTTATGTGCTTTAGATCTTGCTTACAACGATTTATATGCCCGCAAAAAAGGAAAAAAATTGTACGAGTTATGGAATTATGACATCAGCAATAACCCGTTGACAGATTATACCATTGGCATAGATACCATGGAAAAAATGGTTGAAAAAATGCAGGAACTTCCTTGGCCAATTTATAAAATAAAACTAGGAACTAAAGAAGACATTAAAATAATAAAAGAGCTTCGCAAACATACTGATGCCATTTTTAGGATAGATGCAAATTGTGGCAGGACGGTGGAAGAAACAATAAATAATGCGCTTGAATTGCAAAAACTGGGGGTAGAATTTATTGAACAACCTTTAAAAGCCGACCATTGGGATGGACATAGAGAAGTCTTCCTAAAATCGGTTTTGCCGATTATTGCAGATGAAAGTTGCCAGGTGGAAGCAGATGTTTTAAAATGCCACAATCATTTTCATGGCGTGAATGTAAAATTGGTGAAATGCGGCGGGTTGACTTCTGCCAAACGAATGTTACTTCAAGCGAGAAGCCTTAATATGAAAACTATGGTAGGTTGCATGACAGAATCTTCTGTCGGTATTTCGGCAATCGCCCATTTATTGCCCTTATTGGATTATGTGGATATGGATGGTGCTCTTTTATTGGCAAAAGACATTGCAACCGGCGTTACCATTAAAGAAGGGGTTGTAACATACAGCGACTTAAACGGAACTGGTGTTGCCTTAATTTAATGGGAATGGTCGTAAACGGATTCCCAGACAGGGAAATTACTGTAAATGGAGAAAAATATCTATATTTTGGAGGTACTTCTTATTTGGGAATGGCAACAAATAAGGAATTTCAAGAAATAATTTCTGAAAGTTTAAAAAAATGGGGCACCTTTTATGGAAGCTCTAGAAACGCAAATGTAAAATTAGCGATTTATGACAAGTTCGAAAGCTATTTTTCTGAATATTTGGGGGCAGAAACTGCTTTAACAGTATCATCCGGAACGCTGGCCGGTAAAATGGTTATCGATTATTTGTCTAAATCTAAGGTTGCTTTCTTTCATTATCCAAAAACACATCCTGCCATTTTATCCCAGAATAGCTTGCCGATATTTATCAATGACAAATTACACCCTAGACTTCAAAATGACCTTTTGGAAGAGATTGTAATTACCGTTGATGCTATTTTACCCTTGGAAACAAAACCCATTTCATTTGATTTTTTAAATGAAATTTCATCCCAAAAGAAAATCACCTTGGTTGTGGATGAGTCCCATAGTTTAGGTATTGTTGGAAAGTTGGGAGAAGGAATATTTTCAACCATCAAATCTGAAAAGTTGCATAGAAAAATTATGGTGGCATCTTTAGGAAAGGCCTTGGGGCTCTCGGGAGGCATTATTGCATCGGATAAAGAATTTATTGAAGGCGTAAGGGAAGAACCTGTTTTTGTATCCTCTTCCGGAGCGAACCCCGCTTATTTAGAAGCCTATCTCAAAGGGCATCATCTATATGAAAAGCAGCGACAGCTCCTTATACAAAACTTAAACTTTTTGGATAAAATATTAGCGCCAAAAAAAGATTTTCAATTTAACAAAGCCTATCCTGTAATATACTCAAACAGCGATGAGATTTACAAATCTTTACTGAAAGAAAAGATGGTTATTGCCAGATTTAAATATCCTACTTACGAAAACTACATGAACAGAATAGTGATTACCGCGAATCATACCACAGCAGATTTGGAAAAATTGGCAGGTGTATTAAATTTAGCCGACATATAATTAGCTTAATTGAGATGAAGTATTAGGAGTTTTAAATCACGTCTTAACTATCTAATCATCATTATTACCAAGAAAAATATTGAATTTGACATTGAAAACTTAATACAAATTATGCTTTAACACTGATTGCTTATTCTCTAAATAAATCTATGAGTTTGAATGGGAAAATTCATTTCATTGCCTTTGCTACAACCCATAATCAACTGCATATTCAAGAGCGCATTATTTATATTTATAAAAAAGCCGTCTAAAACTATTTTAGACGGCTTTTGAATTTTGTTAAATCTATCTTAATCTGCTGATGTATTCCACCATAATGGAGTTGTTAATCGAATGTATGGATCATTATTTGGCATATTTATATAATTACGATCTTCTTCATTGTATTCATACATCATCGCTTGAATCCAATCATTATCGCCAGGAAATATATCAAGATTAACATTGGCAGGACGTTGTAAACCAGGGTATATAGCAGCGCTATAATCCATCCTCCTCATATCTACCCATGTTTCAGGGTTCAATACATTTGCAATGTATTTTTGAACCATGATATGTGATAAACTTATTTTGCTGGCGCCTACTTGAGCATCTAACAATGCTAAATACGAAGTAATTGCCCCAGAATCAACACCAACTTTTTCAAGATCGGCTTGCACCCCTTGTTTAAATGCGGCATAAGCACCTGCCAAATCACCTTTTCGAAATTTAGCTTCTGCTTCTATAAATTTAACCTCGCTAAAAGTCATCATATATGTTGGTGATGTAGGAACTGTATAAAAACCTCCATTCCCTTCAGAGTACATATTTCCAGAATCTCCACTTAAACCTCTACCAACGCGTAACCCAACATAACCGCCATCTACAGCTTCTGGAACTATCAATTGCAATCTTGGATCTTCAGCAGCAGTCCCTAAGTTTAAAGGGTTTTTCAGCAAATCAACAAAAAAGTCTGAAAAGTATTTAAATCTTGACGATCCATAACCCCCAACAGAAAATGGTTGTTTCTCATTCTCTGCGGTTCCGCCAGTAAAATTCCTTTGAGCGTTTAATAGGTTAGAATTTATTGCCATTTGGCAAGCTGCTATAACAGCATCGGCGTCATAAGCCATATCCCCTGATGTTTTCTTACTTAAATGGTTCAAATACCTAGCTTTAATTGCATAAGCAAATTTTTTCCAACTCTCTTGGTTGCCACCATAAAGAACATCTCCGCCTTCTTCATTTAAGTCAATAGCACTTTCTTGGTCAAGTTCTGCTATGGCCTCATCCAATAATTTAAATATGGTTTGATATGCTTCCTTTTGTGTCACAAATTTTGGGGTAATGTTCATTGTAGATTCCCCATCATAAGTATCATTGGTTACAATATCTCCATATTGGTCTGTGGTCATACCAAATAAATAGGCACGTAAAATTTTACCTACCGCAGTAAAATTAGGAGAATTGTCTCTTTTCCCTAAAACGATAAGATCCGCCGTATTAGGCAATGAATATACATAGGCGTTTTGCCAAAGAAAATAACGACCTGTAGTAAAGGTACTACGCCAGCTATCAGAGTCATACGCAGCTGTATGCCTAGCTCCATACTGAGTTACGGCTAAAATTTCTCTGCTACCTCTATACTGGGCTGTACCAGTTGTATTTTCAATAGCTCCTTGTATTCTATACTGTGGAGCCAAAGAAGAAGTAGTAGGCTTCGTTTCAGAACTGTTTACATCAAAATAGTCTTCACTACATGAAGTAGTAATGGCTAATGACAATAATATTAAATATCTGTATACTTTCATAATTTTAATTTTTAAAATCTAACTTTTAAGCCTAAATCGAACCCTTGAACATTTGGCGTACCCAAATTATCTATAGACATAGATCCAGCGCCAGCAATTCCAGCCCCAAATGTATTTACCTCAGGATCTACTCCGCTATAATTGGTTATTGTAAATAAATTTCTCCCTGTAGCAAATAACTCAACTGATGATATCGCTGTTTTTTCAAGTACTTTCTTTGGAAATTTATAGGATAATGTAACATATCGCAATCTAGTAAATGAACCATCTTCAATAAAATTTTCAGCATTTCTAGAATAATAATTTTGATAGAATGCCTGGTCCATAGCGACTGGTATTGTATTGGCATTCCCACTAGCATCAACACCTGGTAATACAATTGTTTCGTTTCTGTTTAGCGTTTTTGGGCTAACTCCATAAAAAATCATTGCAGATTCGGTAGCATTATATACATCATTTCCTTGAACCAAATCTAATAAAAATGATAAACGAAAGTTTTTATAACTTAAAGAATTAGTAATCCCCAATGTCCAATCTGGTAAACGATTAACATCCTCAAATATTTCAGCAGTAAGCGTTGGCAATCCATTTGAGCCAATAATAACCTCTCCATTTTCATTTTTTAAAGGTCTATTTCCCCTTAAACCAAATAGAGATCCATCTAAAATTGCAGCACCTGCTGCTGTTGCATTAAAAGTCCAAGAATCAGATAAATAAACTTCATTAAGAAATCCTGGTAATTCATTTACATTACTGCTATTCATTCCAAAATTAAAATCGGCATTCCATTTAAATTCAGATGTAGCCGGCAATACTTTTATTGAAAGTAAAGCTTCTAATCCTTTGTTTGTTATAGATCCACCATTAAGAGTTGCATAAAAAGTACCAGTTGTTGGAGGAACCCTGATGTCTCTCAATATTTGATTATCAGATGTGCTTGAATAATATGTTAAATCTAGACCAATTCTACTTTCAAATAAACGCATATCAAAACCCACTTCAAAACTATCTGTGAATTCCGGCTCTAAATTTGGGTTCCCAACATTAACACCATTCCAGGCATAAGCAGAACTTGCTGCTCCGTTCAGATTTGTACCCAATGAGCTTTCTAACGCACCTATTGGTGCATCTTTCCCAACTTTAGCCCAAGTAGATCTAATTTGTAAATAGGTCAAACCATTTGATGACGTTATGTCATTCCCTGCTTTTTTAAATAAATCGGTAACAACGGCTGACATTCCAATGGATGGATAAAAGAATGATCTTTTATCTACAGGCAGTGTAGAAGACCAGTCATTTCTTCCAGTAGCAGTCAAAAATAAAGCATTTTGCCATCCCAATTTTAATTCACCAAAAAGGCCTACTGAACGTTTTCTGATAATCAACTCGTTAATAGATTGATTTGCAATCAAAACATTCCCAATGCTATATATTCCAGGAGCTTGAAAACCATTTCCTGTAGCATAAGTAGTTCTTACATCCAACTCTTCCACAGTATTACCTACAAGGGTACTTATTGATATGTCTTCTGAAATATTTTTTTGAAAGGTCAATAAAAGGTTGGAGTTTAATAGTTTATGATCGCTCTCAAACTGACTTATGTAACCATTTTCTCTATTGTCTATAAATGAACCATCTCCGGTAATTTTTTTATTGAATTGAGTATAATTATCAATTCCAACTTTATAGGATAGATTAAAGTTGTCCCAAATATTGTAATCTAAACTCACAATTCCCATTAAACGATTAACATCATCCGTATTTGGGCTATTTTCTATACTCCAATATGGATTGTCAAATAGCTGATCTGCAAAAAAACCTTTTTGAGAATTGTCAGCATTCGAATAGTCAGTGGCATCAACATTTGCTGGATACGCCAATAAACTTCCAAAGCTGCTCCCTGATGCATTTCCTTGTTTTGTACTGTTTGTTTTAGTAGTGATATAGTTGGCGGAAACCCCTAAAGTAAGTTTCTCACTAAATTTAGATGATGCATTAATTTTGAAAGAGGTTTTATCATAGCTTGTGCTTTTAATAATTCCATCCTGTGAAATGTCTCCTATAGAAAAATAGATATTACTTTTATCAGTACCCCCTGAATAACTTACTGTATGATTTGAAGTTATGGCAGTATCGTAAAAATCATTTATATTGTTAAACGTTGGAGAGCCTGCAATGTTATTTCCCCATGAATATTCAGATTCAGGGTCAATAGTTGTTCCAGTACCTGTAACAATTTGTTTTCCTTGCCCATATATATTTTGAATATCAGGTGTTCCCACAATATTATCTAAAGATACGGATCCAGAATAAGTTATAATACTTGTACCCGCTTTCCCTTTTTTAGTTGTTATAATAACTGCACCCTCAGCGGCTTCAATGCCATATAATGCCGCAGCGGCAGGACCTTTAAGAACCGAGATGCTTTCTATATCTTCAGGATTAATATCTGAAGCTCTATTTATACTTGCTACTTCTAAACTAGAACTTGTAGAGTTGTCCATTTTAAGACCATCTACAATAAACAAAGGTTGATTGTTTCCTGTGATAGAAGAACCTCCTCTTATTAAGATAATGGCAGAAGATCCAGGAGCTCCACCTGAATTTACAACAGTTACCCCAGATACCTTTCCTTGTAACCCATTTACCATACTGCTATGGTTACCCTCAAGAAGTTCATCGGCTTTAACTGATTGCACTGCATAACCAAGGGCTTTTCTCTCTTTCTTTATACCTAAGGCAGTAACAACCACTTCATCTAAACTTTCTCCTGCATCTAATAACACATTAATAATATTAGATGTTACAGTAAGCTCTTGAGTTGCAAAACCTACATATGAAAAAACCAATATGGCTCCGTTTGAAGCTTTAATTTCATATTTTCCATCAAAATCGGTTATGCTCCCTGAGGAAGTTCCCTTAACTTGTACGCTTGCTCCCGGTAACGGAAGTTTATCCGCGTTTGATTTAACAACTCCTGTAACGGTTATTGACTGTGCAAATAAAATTTGAACAAAGAATACCATCAGAAGCGTTAACAAATGATAATAATTTTTTCTCATAATGTGTTAATTTAATAATAAGTTTAAGACAAATATATTTTATTTATTTCTTAAAATGCATATTTATGCATAAAAAATTTAAATATATTTAAATTTTTGCAATAATGTTTATAATATGTTTTATTAAAGCTGCAAATGCCATGGAGTTATCCAAAAAAACTACTATTTAATATTTTATAAAATAACAAAAAAACCTAAGGTTCTTAAAAATAGCGTTACATAATTCTTTGTAGAATTGGACGGTTTCTATCAAGAATATTGTGGAAATAGTGAGAATTGCCCAAAATTAGGAGACACCAAGATTAAAATAAATAATAGAAAAGGAAAATTATAGAAAAAAGAAATCTTTATTCAGAAATATCACCCCAAGGCGTCTCTCCAAACCTCCCTATTCTTTCTATTTCGGTTTTGTTATTCCTTCTTAAATGTATATCTTTATTGTGTAATAACTTCCATTAACAAACATATAAGTCAAATTCATTGGTAATATAATAATCACCAGACCATTGACGTAGAGTAATCAAAATGTATTTAGAAATAGAATTCAAAAAGTAAAATGAAAGTTGTAATTATAGGAGGTACTGGACATATAGGAACTTTTTTGGTTCCGCGTTTGGTGATGGCTGGACATGAAGTAACCTGCATTAGCCGTCAAGAGAATAAACCATACAACTTTCACACAGCCTGGAAATCAGTCAAAATGATTACAATTGACCGTGTCGAAGCAGATAAAAAGAAAATATTTGGTAAACAAATCCAAGGGCTAGACCCTGATATAGTAATAGATATGATATGCTTTACGCTTGAGAGTGCTAAAAATTTAGTTGAAGCACTTCAGGGCAGAGTACAACACTTTTTACATTGTGGAACAACTTGGGTTCATGGGCATAGCGAACTGGTTCCGACAGTTGAAACTCAAAAACGTAATCCATTCGGTCAGTACGGTATTAATAAAGCTGCAATTGAATCCTATTTGATTTCCGTTTCACGTCAAAATGGATTTCCTGCAACTATATTGCATCCTGGACATATAGTAGGGCCTGGATGGATGCCAATAAACCCCGCCGGAAATCTTAACCCAAATATATTCAAACGATTGGCCGAAGGAAGGGAAATTATATTACCAAATAACGGTATGGAAACTCTTCACCATGTTCATGCGGATGACGTTGCCCAATCTTTTATGAAAGCTCTAACAAGTTGGAATAGTGCGGTAGGAGAAAGTTTTCATATTGTTTCTGAACAAGCCCTCACGCTACGAGGCTATGCTACTGCAATGGCCACCTGGTATGGGCAGAAAACTAAACTAAGTTTTTTACCTTGGGAAGAATGGAAAAAAACAGTTAATCAAAGAGATGCAGAGCTTACTTGGGATCATATAGCTCATAGTCCCAATTTTAGTATCGAAAAGGCTAAAAAATTATTAAACTATCAACCGCATTATACCTCTTTACAAGCTATTCAAGAATCGGTTAAACAATATTTTGAAAATGAACCAAATAGCACCGGGATGATTTCTGATAATCAAAAAACAATTACCGACATCATAATATGAATAATAGCAAATTCATTGATAGGGACATTTCGGCTCTTTCCAATAGCTTTAGCGAAAAAAAATTCGGTTATCTACTCCTCAACACAATAATACAAACGCACTTTAGCAATAATTAAAATAATAAATTATGAGAAAACATTATCAGCTATCATTAATACTTATCTTTCTCACATTTTATGCGAGTTTTGGTCAAAATAAAAACGTTCTCAATCAGGAAAGAAAAACATTTAAGGATTCAATCGCTTTTAATCAACTAAAAACAGATACCTTCTTCAACAGCAAACAAATAATTTCTCTATTGACATTTCAAAAAAATTCTTATGATAGATTTCGCTTTGAATTCGGTTATAGCAACTCAGAATTAAGGACAACAAGCTCATTTGGGAAAAGTAAAAATGCATTAGCGGCTATCAATGGAAGTTTTTTTGATATGGATAATGGCGGAAGCGTAACCTATTTTGAAGTCAATGACACTGTTATCAATCGAAATAGACCATTTGATTTAAAATGGGCAAAATCAGATAGTATAATTAATGGTGCAATTGTTATCTCAAATGACTTTAAAATTATGATACAGCCAGCCAATTCTGAACAATTTTATGAACAATCAAAACAAGAGGAAGCTGTGTTGGTAACTGAACCTTTACTTCTATTCCATTCAGAAATAATTAAATTACCCAATATGGATTTAGTAAACAATCGGCATCCCAGAACTTGCTTGTGTGAGACCAATAAATCTATAATATTCGTCGCCATTGATGGCAGAAACAAAGAAGCTGAAGGCATGAGCTTAATTGAAGCTCAAAAGTTTTTACTGCATATAGGTTGTGTTGATGCAATTAATTTAGATGGAGGTGGTTCAACAACAATGTGGACTAAATAGAGAAGTATAGTTAATTTCCCTAGTGATGAGCTAAGAGAAAGATCTGTCTCAAATGCATTGTTAATAATAAAAAATAATCATTAATGTCTAAAAATGAATACATTAAATAAAAACATATACTGATTTTAAGGCATAATACTAAAAAATGGTTGGTAAAAACCTTTTAAGCCCTTTATTGGTATGGCTTTACAAGAAGTTTTGAGTTTATCCATTTTTTTATTGAAAAATTATCAAAAAGAAGCGATGTTGAGGTTGTTATGCTAGTGCCCCCTATTTATTGCAAAGAATGACACTATCCTTTAATATTATTATTGGTATATTAAGTACTTTTCTCTTACCTTTTTAAAGGTTATTAAATCCTGTTGCCAAGTCGCTTTAATTTCTTCAAAAGTAAGACCCTGTTCAATTTGTTCTTTCAGTTTTATAGTACCGGCTAATTTGTTAAAAGATTCTTCATTGAAGAACTTTTCCTTTTGGGCAGATGAATTATAGGCATCTATAAGCCATGTGAAATTCAAACTACTCAAATTTTCAGTTTTTGATAGATCTAGCCCATAATTTTCTTGATTCATGTTTTTTGGAGTTTTTGAACCATAATTAGGTTGAGGAGTAAATGTAAAGTTATAGCTGTCTTTAGGTAAATAGGGTGAACCAAAAATTTGAAATTGCATTTCTGTCCCTCTACCACAGCTAACATTTGTTCCTTCAAACAGACACAAACTTGCGTATAAGTTTATGGATTTATCATTAGGAAGATTCGGCGATGGCCTTAAAGGAAGGCTATATGTAGCATTATGAGTGTAGTTTTTTAATGGAATAACCGTAAGGTCGCACTGAACACCATTTTTTAACCATTTTTCGCCATTTATCATTTTTGCATATTCTCCAATTGTCATTCCATACACTATTGGCACAGGATGCAATCCAACAAAACTTTTATATTTCTCCTCTAAAACTGGTCCGTCAATATAATGTCCGTTCGGGTTTGGCCTATCTAAAACAATTACAGGAATTCCGTTTTCAGCACAAGCTTCCATTACGTAATGAAGTGTAGAAAGGTAGGTGTAAAATCGCACCCCAACATCTTGAATGTCAAAAACGACAACATCTATATTTTCTAAATTTGATGGAGAAGGTTTTACGTTTTCTCCGTAAAGCGAGACAACTGAAACACCTGTCTTCTCATCCTTAGAATTTATTATGATTTCTCCAGCATCGGCTACTCCCCTGAAACCATGTTCGGGAGCAAAAACTTTTGCAATATTTATTTTTAAGGACAATAGGGAATCCACAAGGTGTTGGTAATTGGATTTTGATTTGCCATTTTTAAAAATTACCGATGTATTATTTGCTACAATAGCAATGTTTTTACCTTTTAAAAGAGCTATATATTTATCAAATTGATTTGCTCCAACAATAATATTTGGCTTTTCATCTGGAGCTGCTTTTTGAGCATTATATAGAGCCTGATTACAACCTAAGGTTAGAAAATAGAAAAATAATGTTGAAATCAGAATAAAACCTTTTGAAAGTTGTTTGCAACTCATACAAATTTGTTCTTAAAGATTGAATTAATTATTTAATAATATAAAAGTTTGATTTATAATAAACTAACCCCGGCTTTAATGTATTCTTTAAGTTCATCATCTGATGGGTCAAGATTCGTAATTGCTGTATCTATATCTTTTAGATTGCATACATTAAAACTATGTCTTATATTTAATTTGTCTGAAGTAACTAAATAAACTATTTTTTCTGAAGAGTTAATCATTACCTTCTTTATTAAAGAAACCTCATATCCTTCATCTGTTATTCCATGTTCAATGCTCAAACCGCTCACACCCATAAAACAAATATTTGCTTTAATTTTTGATAGAAACTGAATAACGTCAACTCCGGTAGTGACCATAGAATTTTTTTGAATTTGACCACCTATAAATATAATTTCTATTAAAGGATGCTCCGTTAATTGCATTGCAATAGGCAAACTGTAAGTATATATAGTAGCTTTTATATCTTTTGGGAACAACTTAGCCAGCATCAAATTAGTAGTTCCACCACTCATAATAATTACCATTCCATCTTGAATTAAAGAAACAGCTTTTAAAGCTACCTCAGTTTTCTTTTCTCTATTAAAAATGATGTCCTCATTATAGTGGTAGAGTTTCTGAATACTAATAACAGCTCCCCCGTGTACTTTTGTAATTAACCCTTTACTGGCTAATTCATTTAAGTCTCTTCTTATAGTATCCTCTGAAACATTAAGTTCTTCAGCTAAGAAAACGGAACTTACTTTTCGGTTATCTCTTACTTTGTCAATTATTTTTAGTTGCCTTTCCCTTTTTAACATGAATAATGATTTTTTCAAATATAATCTTTTTTATACATAAGTACAGTTTATCAGATTTAAAAATGCATATTTATTTTGATATACGCACTTATATGCAACAAAATAGAATTATATCACACTTTCCAGATTCACAGGTATGGATTTGAGTATTACCTTATAAAATATAAATTCAGAGAACACTACCCACAGATTAATTTAATTGGTGTTTTAAAAGGAATGATAATTGTAAATGCCAAAAAATCTAGTAACATGAATTTATCGCACTTAAAAATACTGAATGGCACAGTCTTATTCCAGATAATTTTGTTTTTTTTTTGAAAAGTATCATGCCGAAATTTCAGAAACAACTCTTTTAAAAATACTCAAAAGAATCTTAATTATTTTTCTTTCAACATTATTTTTAAACTTATATCTAAATTTTGTATATCCGTTTAATGTCCATTAGCTGTAATACTAGCAATAACAAGCCTATCAAAGATTCGTTCTCCAAAATATCTACGATTAAGCTTGTAAACAAACTCGTTTAGGTAAAGTTGTAGATATTTTTTCTTGATTTTA
>JAENXD010000057.1 GCA_016649745.1 Flavobacteriaceae bacterium
CATGTTTGGTGTGTAAAAAACCATCAACGGAAGTCCCGGTAACAAAATTTTATTATCAGGAAAATGAATTTTACATCTGTCCGCAACACATCCCTATTTTAATCCATAACCCTGAACAAATAAATAATCCCCGAGGCAGAGCCGTCGGGGTATTCAGCGGAAGAAATTTATTTTTAGTTTGATGAAAACCTAAGGTTTTCAAACTTTCCACTTTACCCACGAGGCAGAGCCTCGGGGAATTCTTTTTGATTAAATGGTTTATTGGCTGGAGCCGACAAACTTCAGGGCGGATAAATCAAGGATTATTGTAAATTATTACAAAAAAAACGCGCCGATCGGCGCGTTTTTTTATGCATTGAGTTGTTATATCTTTTTAAATTTTGTGGACATTTCCTTTCCAAATTCTCTTAATTTTTCAATGGCAGTTTCCACTTCTTTTTCCACAGTTTCAATCGTGCTTTCTTTCAAAAACGGATACTTATAGTCTGTTGGCGGCACAAAAGTTTCTTTAATGGTACGGGTGTTTACCCAACGTAATAAATTCCACACAGAACCTGCTTTATCATTTGTTCCCGATCCGCGAGCCCCTCCAAAAGGCTGTTGTCCAACAACGGCACCAGTTGGTTTGTCGTTGATATAGAAATTTCCTGCGGCATTTTCCAATTTGTTGGTGGCAATGTCAATAACATATCGGTCACCACTAAAAATGGCGCCCGTTAATGCGTATTCACTGGTACTGTCAATAATATCCAAAGTTTCTTCCCATTTCTCATCTTCATAAATATAAATGGTCATTATTGGCCCGAACAACTCATTACACATTGTTTTGTATTTTGGGTTGGTGGTCACAATTACTGTTGGTTCAATAAAATAACCAACTTCATCACTATAACCACCGCCAATAATAATTTCTGCGTCTGTATCTGCTTTCGCTTCTTCAATATAACCCGATAATTTTTTGAACGCTCGGTTATCAATTACTGCATTTATAAAGTTTGTAGTGTCCTCCGGAGATCCTATTTTAAAGGATTTTATATCTTTTTCGATGGAAGTTCTTATACTTCCCCACAAACTTTTTGGTAAATAAGCACGTGATGCAGCGGAACATTTTTGGCCTTGGTATTCAAAAGCACCTCTTGAAATTGCCGTGGCAACTTCTTGCGGATTCGAAGTTGGATGTGCCCAAATAAAATCTTTCCCTCCTGTTTCTCCAACAATACGAGGATACGATTTGTAGGTGTTCATATTCTTTCCAATAGTTTCCCAGAAACTCTTGAATACAGGTGTGGAACCTGTAAAGTGAACGCCTGCAAAATCTTTACTGTTCAATAAAACATCGGTAATCATGCTTGAACTTCCCGTAACCATACTGATAACACCATCCGGCAAACCAGCAGCTTTAAACAATTCCATAATAACCTGTGCAGAATACACTTGTGAGCTTGCCGGTTTCCAAATCACCACATTACCCATTAATGCGGGAGCTGCAGGTAAATTACCCGCAATTGAAGTAAAGTTAAAAGGGGTTATTGCATACACAAATCCTTCAAGCGCACGATATTCCATACGGTTCCAAATTCCTGCTGAAGATATTGGCTGATTGCTGTATATCTCCGTCATAAATTCAACATTAAAACGGAAAAAGTCGATCAATTCGCAAGCGGCATCAATTTCGGCCTGAAATACGTTTTTAGATTGCGCAATCATAGTTGCGGCATTTATTTTATTACGAAACGGGCCAGCCAATAAATCAGCGGCTTTTAAGAAAATGGCCGCTCTGTGTTCCCAGCTAGTTGCTGCCCATTTTACGCGTGCTTCCGCAGCTTTTTTAATGGCCAGTTCAATATGTTCTTTTTCGGCAGTATGGTATTTTCCCACACAGTGTTTGTGATCGTGAGGAGGATGAATATCTATCGTATTTCCTGTCCTGTATGCTGTTCCTCCAATATAAAACGGAATGTCAACCTGTTCGTTGAACATTTTTTTATAGGTGTCTATTAACGCATTACGTTCTGGAGTTCCTGGAGCATATGAATTTATAGGCTCATTAATTGCTTTTGGTACGTTGTAAAATCCTGAAGCCATCGTGTTTATTTTTAAGGTTTTTTAATTTAAATTTGTTTTGCAAAGTTACAAAATTGAATTTACTTTTTATCTTACGCCCTAATACTCAATAATCAAATTTTAATACCATGTGTACCGTTACTTTTTTGCCCTTAAACAACACTGATTTCATTTTGACTTCCAACAGGGATGAACAAAGGCTAAGAGAAACTTTTCCTCCTAAAATATATGAAGAAAACGGTATTGAAATGCTTTTTCCTAAAGATAAAGTTGCCGGAGGAACTTGGATTGGAGTGAGTTCAAAAAAAAGATTGGTTTGCGTATTAAACGGCGGTTTCGTAAAACACAAAAGAAAGGAGAATTACAGCAAAAGCAGGGGATTGATTGCGAAAGAAATATTAAAAGAAAATGCGATTCAGCCTTATATTGAAAAACTCGATTTATTGGGCGTTGCGCCTTTTACCATGATTATTGTGGACTGGAATAACGACGAATTGAATTTGGTTGAACTGGTTTGGGACGAAAACCAAAAACACATTATTAAACACAAGATTGAACCAAAAATATGGTCTTCTTCTACTTTGTATACCGATGAAATTAAGAAATTACGCGATAAATGGTTTCAAGAATGGATTGCAGAAAATGATTTTACTTCATCTGCTATTTTAAAATTTCATCATTCTGAAAATAAAAATAAAGAGCAATCTATTTTAATGAAGCGTTCTTATGTGGAAACTGTTAGTATAACATCAGTAAAAAAATTAGAAAACAAAATTGAAATGGTTTACGAAGATTTGGTGCATTCAGAAAAATCGGTAGTTAATTTTTAACAAATATTGAAAAATAATTACTTCGCTACTTTTAGCTGAAAAAGACAACATACAAATTAATTTTACGATTTTTTATTTCCAATTTAATGGTTTAATTATGGATACTGGAAACCATTAATTGAAAAGTGGGAATATAAACCTTAAAAGCTCTTGAAGTAGAAAAGTTTACCATATTGTAAAAACCTTTCATGGCGCCTATTGGAGATGTCAAAAAGCAATTTGACCTATAGGTGTATTTTTCTGAGGGTTTTAATATTGGTTTTTTACCTATAACGCCCGAGCCTTCAACAACTTCATTATGGTTTAAAGAATCAAAAATTGTCCATTGTCGCTCTAAAAGCTGAACGGTATCATTACTTTGATTTTCAATGGTAACTTCATAACTAAAAGCAAAATACAGCCTAAAATTTCGATAGCTTGTGCCTTCAAAATTAGAAGTTACTGAAATTTTTATGCCATTTGTTACTTGTTGTACCATAGTTACTTACTGCTTTTTTACAATTCAAAGATACTAAAATTTTCAATAAAACACTAGTTATTTATTTTTTCGGAATTACCATAACCTATACCAATAACTTTTGTATATCTGCTTCCGAATTTTTTATAATACACCAAAACCGTGTAATCATTTTCAGTTTGGTAAAAAGATCCGTCAATATCATGGTTGCTTACTGTTCCGTCAATTGATTTGGTTACATATTGATAATTGTAAAATCCCTGTTTCAGAAGCAGTTTGATTTCAAACAAATCCAAAGCTTTATTATATTGTAGTTTGTTTGCATCATTTAACTGCCAATTGTTAAAATTTCCACTTACATAAACATCCTTTCCTTCAAGATTGTTAGCACATTTTAATGAAAAATATACCCAACTGTAATCGGCATCCGTATTGTTATTTTCCCCATTCAAAGTTCTAATTACAAAATTTCCGTTTACATCGGGATACAAAGTATAGGGTTGATTTCTTCTTTCCTCATCAGTAAATAAATAGGTATGGTATAAATCTTCTCCCAATTCAACATTGGCAATATTTAAGGAAGAACTTCGAATAGATTTGGAATCGAAATATAAAAATTCATTTCCTCCCCAAAAACTTGTTTCTTTATTGTATTTATAAAGCAATTGGTCGCCTCTAAAAAACTGTGGTTTTAAACCGATGATGGCATTTTGCCAATTGTTATTTTGAAGAATTACCGGAATGATTTCTTCGCTCGGATTGTTTATCAGCATATTTGGTACATTGATGGTAAATTCAACAGATTGTTTTGTGTCAATATAGAAAATATCTCTGCTTTTATAAACAGCAACCCCAACGGTGACTTTGGGTTCATAAACCACAAATCGACGTTTAAAAACCACTTCCTCATCTTCATTTAAAACAGAAATTAAATAGTTTCCCGAAATTTTAAGTTTTGTGGTTTCATTTGGGATAGTTAACCTGTAATTTGTATAGGGTTGTAAGGTATTAAATGAATTTTCATAATCCCTAATTCTGTCTTCAGCAAAACCATTTATAAATTCGGTTTGCGACAAGTCGGATTTGTTCCAATCAAGATCACAATGTTCAATTTTATAGGAATATGTATGTTCATTCGCATTTAAATCGTCAAATGTCAACATTAATTTTTCCCCCAGCCGAACAATGGGCGCATAGGAATTTATGGCCGTCGGTTTTAAAATAATAGTTCTAATATTTTCGGCATCCATGTTATCGGTTTGGGAAAACCCGAATTGGATCGAACACAAAAAATAAAATAATATAAAGCTGTTTTTAACCATAAACATAAATTTTAACAGGGCTATTTTTACAAAATTCGTATTGTAAATTTAGTGCTAAAAGTACTAAAACCATACCATAGTCATTATGTGCAAAATTTTATACGAAAATATGATAAAAAACATAGAATACTAATGGATAAATTGTATTTTTGCTCCGTTTTTTAAAGACTATTAAATAAACTTAAGATATATGTCAAAGGACATTCATATTAAAAAAGGTCTAGATATTAAGCTAAAAGGTGAGGCTCAAAAAGTTACCGAAAAAGCCATAACTAGTGATGTTTACACATTAAAACCTGAAGATTTCCACAGTATTATTCCTAAATTATCCGTAAAAATTGGTGAAAAAGTAAAAGCTGGAGAAGCGGTATTTTACAATAAAACCAATGAGGAAATGAAATTTCCATCGCCGGTAAGTGGTGAAGTTTTGGACATTATTCGTGGTGAAAAAAGAAAAATATTGGCCATTAAAATTAAAGCCGATTCGGAGCAACAATATATTGATTTTGGCGTGAAAGATGCTAAAACCATGAAAGCCGAAGAGCTAAAAAGTCATTTATTGGCATCCGGTTGCTGGCCTTTTATCAAACAAAGACCTTATGATGTAATTGCAAATATAGAAAATACGCCCAAAGCAATTTTTGTTTCAGCTTATGCCAGCGCTCCTATAGCAGCCGATTACGATTATGTTTTGGCCGGAAAAGAAAAAGAGTTGCAGGCGGCTGTTACTGCCTTAAGCAAGTTAACCACCGGTGAAGTCCATATTTCCATAGGGAAAAACGCAAACTCACCCTTAGCAGGGCTGAATAACATAAACGTGCATAAGGTTTCAGGACCTCATCCTTCAGGAAATGTAGGTACGCAAATTGCTAAAATAGACCCTGTAAATAAAGGAGAAACAGTTTGGACAATCAATCCTCAGGATTTAGTAATTATTGGAGAATTGCTTTTAACAGGTAAATTTAATGCCGAACGTATCGTTGCATTGGCAGGCTCTTCGGTTGAAGCGCCTAAATATTATAAAACAAAAATTGGTGCATCAATTACTTCTTTAGTTGACAAAAAACTAAAAGGAAATAACAACAGAATTATCAGCGGCAATGTTTTAACGGGCAAAGCTAAAAATATTAAAGAAAATTTAGGGTATTATGATAATATAATAACTGTAATCCCTGAAGGAAACGACTACGAATTATTTGGTTGGTCACTACCAGTATTCAATAAAATATCGATCTCAAGAGCCCTCACTTTTTCATGGTTATTCCCAAATAAAAAGTATGATTTAAACACCAATACAAATGGCGAACATAGAGCCTTTGTGGTTACAGGAGCTTATGAAGAAGTTTTCCCATTAGATATTTATCCTATGCAAATTTTAAAATCCTGTTTGTATCAGGATTTAGATGAAATGGAACAATTGGGAATGTATGAAGTGGCGCCTGAAGATTTTGCCCTAACAGAATTTGTTTGTGTTTCTAAACAACCGCATCAAGAAATTATAAGAAAAGGGTTAGACTTAATGTTAAAAGAAATAGGATAAGGTTATGGGATTAAAAGAAAAATTACATAATATAAAAGTAAAAGGTGAAGGTAAAAAGTGGTTGCCCGCTTTTGAAGCTGTTCATACTTTTTTATATACACCCAATGAGACTACACACTCAGGCGGGCACATAAAAGGAGCTGATGATTTGAAAAGAACAATGACCATGGTGGTGTTGGCACTAATACCTTGTTTGATATTTGGAATGTTCAATACAGGTTTTCAGCACTTTAAAGCATTTGGCGAACCGGTAGCTTTTTTATCTATGGATGCCTTTTGGTTTGGTTTTTTAAAAGTACTGCCACTTGTTGTAGTTTCATATGTTGTTGGACTTGGAATTGAGGTTCTTTTTGCAATAATTAAAGGACATGAAGTTGAAGAAGGCTATTTTGTAACGGGAATGTTAGTTCCATTAATTGTTCCTGTAGATATTCCTCTTTGGATGCTTTCTGTAGCTGTTATTTTTGGTGTGGTTATTGGAAAAGAAGTTTTCGGTGGTACCGGAATGAATATTTTAAACCCAGCTTTAGTAATCCGTGCATTTTTATTCTTCGCCTACCCAACTTGGATGAGTGGAGATAAGGTTTGGGTACAAGGCGCAGTTGAAAGAGCCCAAGAAATGGCTTCTGGCGCTGATGTGGCTGCCATATCAGGCGAAACCATTTTAGGAAGTTTGGCACAAGGAAAAGAATTAGCTTATACAGTTTATGATATGTTTTTCGGGTTTATTCCCGGCTCCGTGGGCGAAACCTCAACATTTTTAATATTGCTGGCAGGCTTGTTCTTAATTTTTTCCAAAATCGGAAGCTGGAGAATTATGCTGTCGGCAGTAATTGGAGCCTTAGTTATGGGACTATTATTTAATGGTGTTGTCAATGCAGGCTGGATTGTTGAAGGAAGTAAGTTTTATTCTTTAATGAACACTGTATTTTGGCATCATTTATTGCTTGGCGGATTTGCATTTGGAGTTGTATTTATGGCCACCGACCCTGTAACTGCCTCACAAACCAATAAAGGAAAATGGATTTACGGATTTTTAATAGGATTTATTTCAATTATGATTAGGGTATTTAATCCTGCCTATCCAGAGGGCGTAATGTTGGCAATTTTATTAATGAACGTATTCGCACCAACCATTGACCATTATATTGTAAGAGGCAATGTTAAAGGAAGATTAAAACGTTTAAAAGCAAAAACAGCATAACAAAATGGCAAAGAATACTGAAAGTAATACATACACAGTGCTATTCGCGATAGGAATGGTGCTTATAGTTGGAACCTTATTGGCTTTTGTGGCAACTTCATTAGAAGAAAAAATTTCTGAAAATAAACGTATCGAAAAACAACAGAATATTTTATACGCTATGGGCATCAATGATAATGATGAAACCAGCGTTGAATTTGTTTCTAAAAGTGTTGTGGGAGCTGAGTTTTCAAAATACATCACCAAACAATTGGTAATTACAGGAACTGAAGCTGTTGAAGACAATAATGCCTACTTGATTGATATTAAAAAAGAAGAGTCCGACGCTAAAAATCCAAACTATAAAAGAAGACTTCCTTTATTTATTGGAGAGAATGATGGTAAAACATTATATATCATTCCCGTAAGAGGTAAAGGTTTGTGGGATGCGATTTGGGGTTATGTGGCATTAGATGACCAATTGGTAATTCAAGGTGTTTATTTTGACCATGCTGGCGAAACACCTGGTTTAGGAGCCAATATCAAAGAACGCTTTTTTATGGATGATTTTAAAGGAGAGCATATTTTAGACGGTGATACATTTAAAGGAATTACCGCATCAAAAAGCAATGCCGACCCTAAAAATTTAAATAAAACCGATTTTGAGGTAGATGCAATAGCTGGAGCAACAATTACAGGAAATGGTTTATCTGCAATGCTTAAGAAAGATTTGGCAATGTATGTACCCTATTTAAAAACATTAAAGCAATAATTTATGGGACTTTTATCAAAAAAAGATGCGAAATTAATAACTGATCCATTAGCGGACAATAATCCCATAACCATTCAGGTTCTAGGTATCTGTTCTGCATTGGCAGTTACGGCAGAGTTAAAGCCCTCCATTGTTATGGCAATTTCAGTAATGTTTGTTTTGGCAATGGGGAGTACAGTTATTTCATTAATGAGAAATATTATTCCATCAAAAATCAGAATTATTGTTCAGCTAATTGTAGTTGCAGCTTTAGTTATTATAGTTGACCAAGTCTTAAAAGCTTTCGCTTATGAATTGTCAAAACAATTATCCGTTTTCGTAGGATTGATTATTACAAACTGTATTATCATGGGTCGTTTTGAAGCTTTTGCATTGGCAAATAGTCCTTGGAGGTCATTTTTAGATGGTATTGGAAACTCCGCAGGTTATGGAATCATATTAATTATCGTAGGTTTCTTTAGAGAATTATTGGGTTCCGGTTCATTATTAGGATTCAAAGTTTTGGGAGATTCTATTGAAAAAACAGGTATTTATGCTTACGGATATGAAAACAACGGATTTATGTTGTTGGCACCTATGGCCTTGATTACCATAGGAATAATAATTTGGGTGCAACGCTCAAGAAATACAGCATTAATCGAACAAAATTAAAATTGGTTTAAAGTAAGAAGTAACAGTAAGCAATTACTAAGAACTGAGAACTGAGAACTGAAAACTAGAATATATGGAACATATAGAATTATTTTTTAAGTCGATATTTATAGATAATATGATATTTGCAACATTCTTGGGAATGTGCTCTTATCTTGCCGTATCTAAAAAAGTAGCAACCGCTGTTGGTCTTGGAGCTGCCGTTATATTTGTCATGGCAATTACGGTTCCTTTAAACTGGTTGTTAGATGTTTATTTATTGAAAGATGGTGCTTTAGCTTGGTTAGGACCAGAATATGCCCAATACGATTTAAGCTTTCTGTCTTTTATTATGTTTATTGCAACCATTGCAACAATGGTACAACTGGTTGAAATCATTGTAGAGAAATTTTCTCCAGCCTTGTACAATTCCTTGGGAATATTTTTGCCATTAATCGCTGTAAACTGTGCAATTTTAGGAGGTTCCTTATTTATGCAATCTCGTGAAATTCAAACTTTGGGATTGGCGTTTAACTATGGCGTAAGCTCTGGAATTGGTTGGTT
The DNA here is from genome assembly GCA_016649745.1 of Flavobacteriaceae bacterium. Classification (GTDB taxonomy): domain Bacteria; phylum Bacteroidota; class Bacteroidia; order Flavobacteriales; family Flavobacteriaceae; genus Lutibacter. The sequence continues at coordinate 9,363 of JAENXD010000057.1, forward strand.
TTTAGCCATTTTAGCCATTGCAGCTATTCGTGAAAAAATCAGATATTCAAATGTTCCTGCACCTTTAAGAGGATTGGGAATTACTTTTATTATTACAGGTTTAATGGCTATTGGATTTATGAGTTTTGGAGGAATGTTAACTGGAGGTGATGAAGAAACAACTACAGAACAAATTGTAACTGTTGAACCTATCCAACAAAAAGTTGAAATTACCAAAGAGGCTAGTGACATAGCCAAAAACGAAATAGAAACTAAAGAATAATGATCATATTAGCAGCAAATACAGTCAATACAATTTTCGCAACAGTAGTGGTCTTTTTGGTTATAACACTATTATTAATTGCAATATTATTGTTCGTAAAACAAAAATTATCGCCTTCAGGTCCCGTAAAAATTATAATTAACGGTGAAAGAGAAATTGAAGTATCTTCAGGAAGTTCATTATTGACCACCTTAGGAAATGCAAAAATATTTTTGCCATCTGCTTGTGGTGGTGGAGGAACTTGCTTACAATGTGAATGTCACGTACATTCAGGTGGTGGAGAAGCTTTGCCAACAGAAACACCCAACTTTAGCCGTAAAGAATTAAAAGAGGGAATCCGTTTGGCTTGTCAGGTGAAGGTAAAACAGAATATGGACATCAGTATTCCTGAAGAAGTATTCGGGATTAAAAAATGGGAAGGAACAGTTGTGCGAAATTATAATGTCGCATCATTTATAAAAGAATTTGTTGTAGAAATCCCTGAAGATATGGGCTATAAAGCCGGCGGATATATTCAAATTGAAATTCCTCCTTGTGAAGTTAATTTTTCAGACATAGATATTACAGCGCATCCGGAAGAACATGAAACACCGGATAAGTTTCAAGAAGAATGGGATAAATTTGCCCTATGGCCTTTGAAAATGGTGAATAAAGAAACTGTTGTTCGCGCCTATTCCATGGCTTCTTATCCTGCTGAAGGAAAAGAAATTATGCTGAATGTACGTATCGCCACTCCGCCTTTTGACAGGGTTAAAAACGGATGGATGAATGTAAACCCTGGTATTGCATCATCTTATATTTTCTCCCGTAAAGCTGGTGATAAAGTAGTGATTTCAGGACCTTATGGGGAATTCTTTATCAATGAATCCGATGCTGAGATGTTATATGTGGGCGGTGGTGCCGGGATGGCTCCAATGCGTTCCCATTTATATCACTTATTCAAAACCCTTAAAACCGGAAGAAAAGTAACATATTGGTATGGAGGTAGATCCAAACGTGAATTGTTCTACACAAATCACTTCCGTGAGTTAGAAAAAGAATTTTCTAACTTTAAATTTTACCTGGTGCTTTCTGAACCAATGCCAGTAGACAATTGGGTGAATAAAAAAGATGTAAATGATCCTGAAGGTGACGGATTTACAGGTTTTGTACACAATGCTGTAATCAATGAATATTTATCGAAACATAACGCTCCTGAAGATATTGAATTGTATTTTTGCGGACCACCGTTAATGAATCAGGCAGTTCAAAAAATGGGTCAGGATTTTGGTTTAGCCGATGAAAATATTAGATTTGATGACTTTGGAGGTTAATCCAAGAAATCAAAAATAAGAAAACTAAATCCGATACCTTTGTGTCGGATTTTTTTATGTAACACATTTTAAAAATGAGCAGACCACTTACCACTCAGGAATTACATAATTTGGCGATGAATATCGTTGGAAAGGATTTAGAAGCAAAAGGATACGAATTTATAGCCATAAACAGCCAATTAAAAATGAACCCGCAGTTTGTGTGCATTAATAAAAATAGCGTCCGCTATTTTGTTGTTATAAAAGTGGTTGCCATTTCTCAATACCACATCCCCTATGACGTTATTTGGATGGAAACCATTAAACTTCACGCTCAAAAAAATAAGGCGAAAGTACTGTTTGCAAATGTTGGGTTGGGAAACGCAGCCAATAAAGAGCAACCACCTTATTTAAATGAAGAGTATTTGTTGCAGTATGAAGGTTTACAACTGTTGGATGTGGAATTAAACTAAACTTCTCCATTAATAATTAAACAAAAAAACACGCCATCGGCGTGTTTTCAATAGTAGTTTATATGATTAATTAATCAACTTTACTTTCCAGTAACTTGAAGAATTGGTCTAATTTAGGCATTAAAACAATTCGGGTTCTTCTGTTTCTGGCTCTTCCTTCAACAGTGGCGTTAGATTCTAATGGCATATATTCACTTCTACCTGCAGCAATTAAACGACTTGGTTTAATGTTAAAATCATTTTGTAAAACTCTAATAACAGAGGTTGAGCGTTTAACACTTAAATCCCAGTTGTCTTTCATGTCTGAAGTGCTAATTGGCATGTTGTCGGTATAACCCTCAACCATAACTTCCAATTCAGGTTGTGTAGCAATTACATCAGCAACTTTTTTCAATACTCTTTTTGCATCACTTGAAATCACATGACTTCCACTTTTAAATAATAATCTGTCGGCTATTGAAATGTAAACCACAGTTTTTTCAACGTCAACTTGAATGTCTTCATCACTAAATCCATCTTTTAGCACACTCTTTAATTTAAATCCTAATGCCAAATTCATAGAATCTCTTTGAGTAATTGCTTTTTGAATATATTGAATATACTCATCTTTTTTACCCATTTGGGTCAATGTTTCTTTGATACTTTCTGAAGCTGATTTAGATAAAACAGTTAAGTTTTCAACATATTCCAATGTTTTTTCTTTGTCCTTTCTTAAATCCAATACTTGTTGGTTTAATGCAGAAAGTCTATTTTCACTTTCAATTCTGCATTTCATTAAATCAGCCTTGGTGTCAACCAATTCTGAACTCGTCTTGTTGTAGTTGTTTTCCAATTCCGTGTATTTCTTTTGCGAAACACATGAACTTAAAACAACAGATGCCAGTAGCATCACCATTCCTATTTTTCTCATAATTTAAATTGTTTTTTATTGTGAAACAAAAGTAAATAAAACTAAGTACCCTTTCTTAAATTAATGTTAATTTATGATATTTTTAAGAAAAAATAAAACTTTATATTTACACTCCCATTTCGTTAATAATCTAATAACTACTAAAGTTATGAAAAATTGTGTGTTTGCCCTAATTTTACTGATATTTTTCTCTTGTGAAAATAATAAAACTGACTTAAAAATAATAGAAGGAAATGCCATTGGAACCACTTTTACAGTTCGTTATTTGGATGCTGGAATCCATAATTATGAAACTAAGATTGACAGTTTAATTACAGTAATCAACAAATCTGCTTCCACCTATATTCCAACTTCAGATCTTTCAAAAATAAATAAAGCAGACACCACTGTTTTGGTTGACGCCAATTTAAAGGAGATTTTTACAAAATCAGAAAAAATTTATAAAGAAACTGAAGGTGCTTTTGACCCAACCATTGGTATATTAGTGAATGCCTGGGGATTTGGTCCGGAAAAACCAATTGAAAATCTGGATTCCCTAAAAGTTCAAGAACTTTTAAAATATGTTGGTTATGAAAAAGTTAAGCTCGAAAACGGTAAAATAAAAAAATTATACCCAGAAATTTATCTGGATTTCAACGCGATTGCCAAAGGCTATTTGGTTGATATGGTCAGTCGCATGTTTGAAAAAAGTGGTGTTGCAAATTATATGGTTGAAATTGGCGGTGAAATTAGGGCAAGAGGCCAAAATGAAAAAGGAACGCCTTGGAAAATTGCCATTGAAAATCCGAATACAGACGGAAGCCGTTCTTTTGCAACCGTTATTGAACTTAGAGATGAATCCATTGCGACTTCAGGAAATTACAGAAAATTCAAGATTAAAGAAGACGGCACTAAATATGTGCATACTATAAATCCAAAAACAGGATACGCCAAAGAAAGCAATTTGCTGAGTGCATCGGTAATTTCAAAATCGGATTGTGCAGATGTTGACGGCTACGCCACTGCTTTTATGGAAATGGGATTTGAAAAATCGAAATATTTTTTAAAAAACCATCCAGAATTAAAAGCGTTTCTGATTTTTGTTACAGAAAATGGAGAAATTCAAACGTACAAATCCGATAATTTCGATAATTAAGTTATTTGAAACAAACCGGCAAAATTTCACCTTTTGTTAAACAATATTTTTCTAGGAGTTCTGAAGAAATTTTTCCCGAATAATTCACTTCGTCAACCTTAAACCCAACAGCCCGTAAGCGATCAAAATAATCTTTTCCATAAACACGAACATGATCATATTGTCCAAAATATTTGGTGCGCTCTTCAGGATTTGTGATTGAAAAATTTTCGTAGGTTTTTTCTCGTTCCAAATCTTGAGGAATTTGAAAAATGCCCATTCCGCCAGGTTTTAAAACCCTGAATAATTCACTCATTGCTTTTTTATCATCTTCAATATGTTCCAAAACATGGTTACAAAAAACAACATCAAATGAATTTTCTTCAAAAGGCAAATCGCATATATCTGCTTTTACATCAGCAATTGGGGAATATAAATCGGCTGTTAAATAATCTAAGTTTTTAAGATTTTTAAACCGTTTTAAAAAACATTGTTCAGGAGCAATGTGCAATACTTTTTTAGAAGCCGTAAAAAAATCGGTTTCATTTTTTAAATATAACCAAAGCAATCTATGTCGCTCCAAGGAAAGTGTGCCTGGCGCCAAAGCATTTTTTCGCTGCTTTCCATAGCCATAAGGTAAAAAACTTCGAAAACTTTTACCGTCAATCGGGTCGGTAAAGCGAGAGCCCTGTAAATATATTGACAATAACGGACTAACCCAATAACTAACTTTAATGAGTATTGGGCGAGGTATTTTATTGAGTATTAATTTGAATAATCCTTCCACTTATTTATAATCTTCTCTGGTTGGAGAAAATACATCTGTTACTTTACAATTTGTTAATGCCTTTCCACTATGAATAATATTTGAAGGAATATTGGCAATCATTCCTGGTTCCAAAATTGTCGAAACATTGCCGATAACCATTTCCAATTTTCCTTCAATCACTTGAGTCGATTGTTCATGGATATGTGAATGTTCAGGTAAAATGGAACCTTCTTCAATCTCCCAAAAAGCAATTGTAAAACTATCGGTGTGAAAAAATCGACCTTTAAAACCTTTTTGGATTTCTTTCTGTTCAATGTTAGAAATATTCTGAATCATTTTTTATGGTTTACTGTCTAAACTCGTTTTCTTCATCACTTTCTATTCCCAACGCTTCATAAATATAGCTAAATGTCGAAAGCAATTCGGGTTTTCCGTTTACAATGGCAACATCATGTTCAAAATGAGCACTTGGTTTGCCGTCTTTGGTTAAAATAGTCCAGCCATCTTTCAATTGTTTAATTTGATGCGTTCCTAGATTTACCATAGGCTCAATGGCAACCACCATTCCTTCAGTAAATTTTTTTCCTCTTCCTCTGAACCCATAATTTGGCATTTCAGGATCTTCATGCATTTCCTTTCCCAACCCATGCCCCACCAATTCACGAACAATTCCATATCCGTGTTTTTCACAATAATGCTGAATGGCATAACCAACATCACCAACCCTATTGCCTGCTCTAAACTCTCGGATTCCCATATATAGGCTTTCTTTGGTCACTTTCAACAATTTTTTGATTTCCTCATCAACCTCCCCAACTTCAAAAGTATAAGCGTGATCTCCATAAAATCCGTTTTTTAAGGCACCGCAATCGATCGAAATAATATCGCCTTCCTGCATAGGTTTATTGTTTGGAATGCCGTGAACAATTTGAGCATTCGGACTCATGCACAAGGTATTTGGAAAATCATACAATCCCAAAAAACCTGGAATGGCGCCTTGGTCTCTAATAAATTCTTCTGCCAATTTATCTAAATACAACGTAGTCACACCTGGTTTCACTTCTTTCGCTAAAATCCCTAAAGTTTTTGACACAATTAGGGCACTTTCGCGCATCAATTCAATTTCAGCTCTCGTTTTAAGTTTAATCATTCTGTCATAAAATTTATGTTGCAAAGATACTTCAAAAAAATATTTTTCAGGCTTGCTTTTTCTGAAAATACCTTTCGTTATAAAATAGTCCAAAAAATGATTTAAAACAGTTTTTTTGCCCAAAATCAATTGTACATTTGAACGAAATTATTTGATTGATGTTTATGTATAAAGCAGTTAGTGCAGCAGAAGCTGTAAAAGTTATAAAATCATACGACCGAATATACATTCAGGCAGCAGCAGCAGCACCCCAAGAATTAATAAACGCCATGTCTGAGCGTCACGAAGAACTTAGAGGCGTAGAAGTTTGCCATTTACACACCGAAGGAGACGCTCCTTATGCCGACCCAAAGTACAGAGATAGTTTTCATGTTAATTCGCTGTTTATTGGTAAAAACGTGCGTCATACCCTTAAAGCCGGAAACGGTTCATATACACCGGTATTTTTAAGTGAAGTACCCAATTTATTTAAACGAAATATTCTTCCTGTTGATGTTGCCCTGATTCAGGTTTCTACGCCCGATAAGCACGGCTATTGTTCTCTTGGCGTTTCCTTGGAAGCCGTTTTGGCGGTCATAGACAATGCAAAGCACGTAATTGCACAAATAAATGAACAAATGCCTCGTGTTCATGGTGAAGGTATTATTCATATTTCTGAGTTGGATACTTTTGTTGAAGTGAATATGCCCATTCATGAACATTTTTTGACAGAACCAACACCTGTAGAAAATAAAATAGGCGGGTTTATTGCTGAATTAATTGAAGACAGAAGTACATTGCAAATGGGTATAGGAAGCATTCCTAATGCAGTTTTGCATAAATTGGGAAATCATAAAGATTTAGGCTTGCATACCGAAATGTTTTCTGATGGCGTTATCGATTTAATTTTAAAAGATGTGATTAACGGGAATTATAAAGGTGTAAATGCCGGCAGGGCTTTAGCTACATTTTTAATGGGATCAAAACGCTTGTATGATTATGTGGATGACAATCCGTTTGTTGAATTGCGATCTTGTAATTATGTGAATGACGTTTCCGTTATCAAACAAAACCCTAAAATGATCTCCATAAATTCAGCAATTCAAGTTGATTTAACCGGACAGGTTTGTGCAGATTCTATAGGAACAAGAATGTATTCTGGCGTTGGCGGACAAATAGATTTTATTAGAGGTGCAGGTTTAAGTGAAGGCGGAAAAGCCATTATAGCCATGCCTTCGGTCACTGAAAAAGGAATCAGCAGAATTGTACCTTTTTTAAATAAAGGCGCCGGAGTGGTAACCACAAGAGCCCATGTTCAATATATTGTTACAGAATATGGTGTTGCCAATTTATATGGGAAAACCATAAAGCAAAGGTTAAAAGAGCTGGTTAGAATAGCACATCCATTGCATAGAGAGGCAATTGACAGAGAATATTTTGAAGCGACAAGAATATAAAAAATAACCCAAAGATGAGAAAGTCGGAATTTCAACAATTGAAATTCCGACTTTTGTTTTTGTTATTTAAAGGTTAAAAGGTTGATTGAATGGAGGATATTGAATTTTTTTTGCCTTTCATCTTTCAAATTTTATGGCTGATATGTAAAAAGCCACTCCTTATCATTATCATTGTTACTTTCTTTAATCAGTTTAAAATCATTTTTTTCATAAAAGTATTTCAAGGGTTGTTCTTCAATGGTGAGCCAGTATTTTTGGTTTGGATCTTGGTCTTTCAACAAAGTCAGCCATTGTGATGCTAATTGACGATTTCTTTTGTGCTCGGGAACCCAAATAAAACCGATGTATAAATAGCCTTCAGAAAATAAATATTGAAGCGATCGCTCAAAATCACTCATATCGGGAAGGCTTTTAGAGAAAATGAGTCCTCCCGCAACTGCTTCATTGCCTTCTTTTAGAATGTAAATTTTTGCAGAGCCCTTGTAATTATCCCAATATGGCACAATAAGAACTTGCCAATCATCGGGCAACATATTAAAAAACTGTTCCGGACGGTCGGTCGCATTGCTAAATTCTATATTCATGATTTTAAAAAGTTCTTAATTAATCAGTTTTGTAATAAGCAATCTATGTGCAGTAATCAATTTGCAGCCTATTTTAAACGAAAGGCTAGCGAGGTATTACGCAAATTTCTTTAGGATTGCTATTCACACATTGCGTTCTTTGCGTATTTTTTTAGCGGTCTTAGCGGTTAGCTTAAGCTATTGAAATCCTATATTTCATATTTACTTTTGGTTGCGAAAGCTCAAAGAAC
>JAENXD010000214.1 GCA_016649745.1 Flavobacteriaceae bacterium
ATAAAAAAGAGGCTGTCTAAAAAGTTAAATTTTCGTCAACCTGCGCTTTGCCTCCGCTCAGCAACCGGTTATTGAGCGGAGTCGAAATACAGGTTCCCATAGTGATTGATTATCAGTATGATGCGATTCTGAAATAAATTCATAACGACGGATTTCAAAACTTTTTAGACAGCCTCTTTTTTTTGAAGCTTAGTTTAATTTTTTTAATAGAAGGGTTAAAATTCTAGGAATTGTTTTTTTGTCACCATCATCAAAGTACTCTTGGATGCTAATAATATCAAAACCATATTTTTTGGCGGAATTTGTGAAATCGGAAATGTGATGGTTAAAACAAGTCACTGTTTGAAGCCCCTCATTAGTTTCAAATCTGGCTTTTGTACCGGAATATTGTTTAAATGGATGAAGCTCCCCAATATAAATGTGGCCGTCTTTTTTGATTGAATTTGCAGCTTGGCTAAAAATAGCGTCCAGATTTTCAATATGTTCAAGTACGAGACTAAAACAAATTAGGTCTGCTTGCTCTCTAACAAATGTCCAATTTTGATGGATGTCTGCCTGAATAAATTTCACTTTATCTGAATTTATTTTCTTTTTTGCTTTTTTAAGCATTTCTTCTGACAGATCAACTGCAATAATTTCTTTAGATTTTGTAATTAACCATTCGGTATTTTTGCCTGTTCCGCAGCCAATTTCCACACAAGAATCAAACGGAACGGAAATTAAATTTTCCCTTAAAGCAATCGCTTCAAGATCTCTCGTTTTATTCATATTTGTGTCATATTGTGCTGCCCAAATATTATAGGCTTTTTTTACGCTCATTGCTTTATTATTTTTATTCGTCACGCTTCACTCATGCACTGACTTTTAAATTGAACTAATTCAGTAATAATTTCTTAAAAATTAAAAACTTACATTATTTATGTTTCAGGATTTTGATTTTTAGGCAAGCGTTTTTCATCTTTCAAGCTTTTGTTGAGCATCCATTCCAATTGCCCGTTTGTTGAACGGAACTCATCAGCAGCCCATTTTTCAATTGCTTTAAGCAGATCTTCATCTATACGTAATGCAAATGCTTTTTTCTTTGCCATTTTAAATGGTCTATTTTTTAATAAAAGTTGAAATTATTTCTGTTAATGTTTTCATTATAGATAAATCCGGGTTGGTATAGGAAAGTATATTTTCGTTCATATCACCTTTTATTTCTTTAAAAATATGGTTCATGCCTTCAATAATTTCCATATTGGAATTTTTGATTGCTTGATGCAATAATTCGGCATCTGAAATATTTACCTGAATGTCTTTTGAACCATTGATAATTAATACAGGAATCGTTAATTTTTTAATTTCAATTTGCGGATTGTATTTTATCCAGGAAATTAGAAATGGCTGAACAGATTTGTTAAATAAAGAATTTAGCATTGGATTGAATTCCTCAACTGTTTTTCCTGCTTTTAATTCAGTTAAAACCCGTTGTGTTTCTTCTTTTAAAAATGGTGCTTGTAAACCAATTTGTTCCACTAAAATTTCATCAATGGTTCTTCCGGCTCCTTCCAATGAAATAAATGCATCGGCATTATTTTGCGCGGCAATCATACCCACCAAACTTCCTTGACTATGACCTGCCACAATAATTTTTGAATATTTATTTTTGTTTTTGAAATAAGAAATTACAGATTGGGCTTCATGGATAAAAGTTTTAAAAGTCAGGGAATCTATTTTTTCTTTATCTTCTTTGGTAAAAGAAAGAACGCTTTTATCATAACGGTAAACAGCAATATTTTCTTTAGCCAAGTCTTCAGCTAAAAACCTCAATGAATTATTTTTCATTGAAATATTATTTCCATCACGGTCAGTAGGTCCAGATCCTGGTATTAGTATTACCAACGGAATCATTTCTTTTGAATTTGGAGATAAAAGGGTTCCATTGATGGTCACGGAATTGGTTGGAATTGCGATTTCAGTTTCAGAATAATTTTTTTCCTGTGCAAATGAAAAAGTTGAAATAAACGCAATTAATAATGGTATAAATTTAATTTTCATCAGTTATAATTTTATGTTGATACGTTTCAATTGTTCTTTGAATTTCTTCCTTTTTTTGTGTTCCAATTAATATTTTATTTCCATTAAGCAATGCTATCTGAAGTCCGATGTTTCCTTTTACCGTAAATGATTTTCCTCTGCTTTTTCTAAAACTGAATTTTAACCCCCAATCGCCATATTCAAAAATGGCATTATAATTTCGAACATAACATTTGGAAATAGCCTCCCAAGATATAAATCTATAAGAGAAATGAAAAGGCAAATATTGATAATAAATTCCTTTTTCGTCTATTCTTGTTTTAAGCTTAAAAAAATTGAAAAGCACAAATACGAATAAAATTACCAGAAAACCTCCAAAATTATTCATTATTTCTCCAAAACTACCATGTGAAATACGGTTCCAATCTTTTACTATTGGAACTGTAACGACAATAAAAGCAATCGTTATCCCAATAAATAGCCAGATTTGAGTAAATTTTTGTTCTTCAATAAAAATTTTCATTATGGACGCATTTAATTTGAGTTTTTGAATGAAAAAAAATAGATAATTACTATAAATTACTATTTAAAATTTATTTTATACTGTTCTAATTCACTTTTGAAAAACCGCCGTGACCTAATAGTTTAAAGTTCCTGTATTTACAATAGGTGTGGCATCTTTATCGGAACAAAGCACCACCATTAAATTACTGACCATGGCGGCTTTTCGTTCCTCGTCTAAATCGACAATTTTATTTTTGCTCAATTTTTCTATAGCCATTTCTACCATACTTACCGCACCTTCCACAATTTTATGACGCGCTGCAATAATAGCGGTTGCCTGCTGGCGTTTTAACATGGCGCTTGCAATTTCCTGTGCATAGGCCAAATAGCCAATGCGCGCTTCCAAAACTTCAATACCGGCCCTATCTAATCGTTCAGAAAGTTCATCTTCTAAAGCTACGCTTACTTCGTTTACACTGGCTCTTAAAGTAATTTCTTCATCTTTATCATCATCTTCAAAATTGTCATACGGATACAAACTAGCCAATTTACGAACAGCTGCATCAGATTGCACTCGAACAAAATTTTCGTAATTATCAACATCAAAAGCGGCTTTATAGGTGTCTTTAACTTTCCATACTAAAATGGTGCTTATCATAATTGGGTTTCCCAATTTGTCATTTACCTTAACCCGTTCGCTGTCAAAATTACTTGCTCTTAATGAAATTGCCCTTTTAAGATATAAAGGATTTCCCCAATAAAAGCCATTTTCTTTTACCGTACCTATGTATTTTCCAAAAAGCAATAGTACTTTTGAAGTGTTTGGATTTACCAAAAAGAAACCGGGAAGAATGATAAATGCTAAAATTAGAAGTGCAGCGAACCAATCAGAAATATTTGCAACACCATAAATTCCGGTAATTGCAAAAGCAAACAACAGGAAGAGCATAAAATAGCCACTTGATACTTTAATAATTTTTTCTTGTGTCATGATAATTGATTTAGTTGATATTGAAATGATATCATAAAGATATAAATTATTTTTTAATATTTCCAAATTATTTTGTCTGTTTTATCTATACCTTTGCTGAAAAATAACAGACCATGAAATCAGCTTATATTTTAATCATTTTTTTAATAACTTTTTTAGCAGGAAATGCAAATAATCCAGATTGGGGACAAACAGGTCATAGAACAATTGGTAAAATCGCTGAAAATTATTTAGAAGCAAAAACAAAACGTGAAATATCAAAAATTTTGGACGGACAAAGTTTGGCCTTGGTGTCCACTTTTGGAGATGATATTAAATCGGATAAGCGTTATAAAGATTTTTATTCTTGGCACTATGTAAATATGCCTTTTGGGGTAAAATATGAGGATTCAGAAAAGAACCCAAATGGTGATTTGGGAACTGGAATAGAGAAGTGTAAATCTGTTATTTTAGATAAAAACGCTTCAAAGGATGATAAAGCCTTTTATTTAAAATTATTGGTTCATTTTATAGGCGATTTGCACCAGCCTATGCACGTTGGCAGGGCAGAAGATAAGGGGGGGAATACCATACAGGTTCAATGGTTTAATGATGGCACAAATTTGCATTCAGTTTGGGATTCTAAAATGATTGACAGTTTTCAAATGACATATACAGAAATGGCTGCAAATGCAGATAAAATTTCCAAAGAACAAGTAAAATATTTGCAGCAAGGCACTATTGCTGATTGGGCAAATGAAACTCAAACATTTGCAATTAAAGCTTATGCTTCAACAGAGGTTGGTGAAAAATTAAGCTACAATTATATGTATGAAAATTTTGGGTTGGTGCGTTCTCAACTGCAAAAAGGAGGTATTCGATTGGCAAAAGTACTAAACGATTTATTCGATTAATTAGAAGTTATACATTTCCCAACGTCGTTTTTCGCGTTGAATTAAGGATTCAAATTTGTGAGGAACTGGTACTTTAAGTGTAATTTCTTTGAAAGTTTTTGGATGCAGAAATGAAATTTCCATTGCACATAAAAAAAGCCCTTTTCCTTTATGAAGCATTTTTTCTTCAACATATAATTTGTCACCAAAAATTGGATGGCCAATGCCGGCCAAATGAATTCTAATTTGATGGGTTCTGCCGGTTTTTGGATACACATTCAGAAAACACAAATGCTTGTATTTCAGAGAATTTACCACATTCACAATTTCAAAATTTGTTTCAGCAGCCTTGTCTTCAATTGGTGTTTTAATTGAGCTGTTTGAAATGATTTCACCAATTACAACAGCTGCATATTTTTTCTGAATCGTGTGATCTTCAAACTGATTTCCCAATTCAATTTGTGCGGTTTTTG
>JAENXD010000143.1 GCA_016649745.1 Flavobacteriaceae bacterium
ATAAAAACTAATTTAATATTTTTTCTAATGCTGCTATTTTCAGTTGCTTTAGTAAATATTGGGTATGGGCAAGATAGTCCGAATAATCAATTTATTGGCGATTATAAAACGAAATCTAGCCACCGTTTTGCACAAGTGTACATGACCGAAAAAGGGGAATACAAAGTCAATATTGTCACAAATTTAATTTCTCGTGATGCACCGTTGGTAATTTTAACCGGAGTAAATATAAGCAAAAAGACTATTGACATAAAAGGTGAAGGATGGATCGGAAAAATAGAAAATGGTAATCTAAAGATTAGTAAAGATGGTGAAAATTTGAAAATGAATTATTTTGAACGATCCTCACCAACTATGAATGCAAAACCACCTAAAGAAGCGATTGTTTTATTTAATGGAAAAAATTTAGATGCGTGGTTAAAAGCGGAATCAAAAGATTGGTTGATAGGTTCTGAACCTGCTGATAATTGGGCTATTTTATCAGGGGGGATTTTAGAAGTGACTAAACAACCTTCAGGTTCTCATGAATCACTTCTTACAAAACAAAAATTTGGAGATCTTAAGCTACATCTGGAGTTTCGTCTTTTAGGAGAAAAAACCAATGGAGGTGTCTATTTTATGTCAAGGTATGAACTTAACATAAAAGACGCATACCCTTCCGCTGGAAATACACCTATCGGTTTTGGGAATATTTCCAAGCCAAAAGATTTGTATCCCGCTGTGAATGTAGCTTATCCTCCGCTGCAATGGCAAACTTTTGATATTGACTTTAGAGCCCCTCGGTTCGATAAATCTGGTACTAATAAAATTGAAAATGCTAAAATTACTGTTTCTCATAACGGAGTAACTATATATGAAAATGTAGAGTTAGAAGAGGTGAAAGGGGCAACAGGGATATTAGGTGAAGCTGGTGTAGGCCCAATTTACCTGCAAGACCACGGAAATGTTTACCAATTTCGAAATATATGGGTTGTTGATAAAACTCTTAAAGGTACAGAAAATCACCATACACCAATTTTGGAATCTGATAAAGTTAAAAAGAAAGGTGGTAACAAAAAGAAAATTGAAGGCAAAGACAATGCAGGGGCAGTAAAGAAAACTGGTGGGAAAAAAGTAACTGAAGGTAAAGTGAAATCGGATGTTGAAAAGAAAACAGGTGGAAAAAAGGTAACTGAAGGTAAAGTAAACAATGAAGTAGTTAAGAAAAATGGCGATAAAAAAGGAACTGGAGGTAAAGTGAACGCTGAAGTAGTTAAGAAAACTGGCGGTAACAAAAAGAAAACCGAAGACAAAGACAATGCAGTGGTAGTAAAGAAAACTGGCGGAAAAAAAGTAGCTGAAGGTAAAGTGAAATCTGATGTTGTTAAGAAAGGTGGGAGTAGTAATAAAAAAATAGATGCAAATTATGAAGGTGAAAAAAATCCATTTTATGCAAATATGACAGTTTCTTTAATAGCTGATACTAGTGGGAAACCAGCCAAAACAGTTGGTTTTGTCCACCCAGGAATTTTAGTGAATGGAGAGCAATTAATTGAAATTAGGCGACGTGTTGAAGCGGGTATTGAACCCCAAGCTTCCGCCTTTGAAATGTTAAAGAACAGTCCTTTTGGCGCGAAAGATTATATGGCCACTCCAAGAGATATTGTTTCATGCGGGCCATATTCTAAACCTAATCTAGGGTGTAAAGATGAACAAAATGATTGTGCCGCTGCTTATTCTCAAGCTTTGCTTTGGAGTATCACAGGAGATAAAATTTATGCTGAAAACGCAATAAAAATTATGAATGCATGGTCATCTACTTTAGTTGGAGGTCACAATTATGCGAATGGACCTGTACAAGCGGCTTGGACTGGTTCAGTTTGGCCTAGAGCGGCAGAAATTATACGCTATACCTATAATAATTGGCAAGATAGCGATGTTGCTAAATTTCAAAATATGTTAAGAACACAGTATTTACCGTCAATTATTCATGGGAATTGTGAAAATGGAAATAAAGAACTTGCGATGAGTGAAGCGCTAATTAATATTGGAGTTTTTAATGATGATAGAGCCGTTTATGAATTAGGGATTAAAATGTGGAGAGGTAGAACACCAGCTTATATTTATTTGGAATCTGATGGTCCAAGTCCAATTGATCCACCTGGTTGTGGGACTGCATTTTGGAGTAATAAAGGATACACCCCTGATTTTGTTAATGGTATTTTACAAGAAACTGCACGTGATGCGCACCATCCAGGTATGGGCTTTGCTTCTATTTCAAATGCAGCGGAAACGGCTAGACAGCAAGGTGTTAATTTATTTGAAGAAGAAGGGAAAAGAATTATGGCAGCAATGGAGTTTCAGGCGCAATATTTACCGCCTAACAATGTTCCCATTCCGGCCAATTTGAAATTCGCTCATACAAAAACTTGGGAAATAGCATATAATCATTTTCACGATCGATTGGGGAACCCATTACCAAATATGTCTGTTGTTATCCCAACAAACAGACCGACTGGCACAGATCATCATATGCTATGGGAAACGCTTACTCACGCAGGGATTGGAAATATTGGGCTTTCTCCAATAAAAAATTAAAAAGTAACTAATAAGTTTTTCAATTTTTAGAAATTGAGCTTAAAAGATCGGTTAATTAAATTAATACAACTTGAATGAAAAAATATGTTAGCCAGTTCATAAAGTCTAGAAACCTTCTGTTAGTATGTATATGTGTTGTTTTTTTTGTAAACCAAACTGCATATGGGCAAAAATCCTTTCAATGTCAAAATAATTCTGACATTAAAATTTCTTTGCAATCATTCTCTTTTAATAAATTATTAAATAATTATGCCAAAGGTGGAGATAATGGAATGTCGGTTTATGAATTGCTAGAGTTTAGTGCTGAAAATAATTTTGATGCGATTGATATTTTAAGTTATTTTTTTCCAGGATATCCTGAGATCCCTGAAGATGAGGTTATTTATGAGATTAAAAAAAGAGCATTTCATTTAGGTTTAGAAATTAGTGGTACCGGTGTTCGAAGTGATTTTGCGAACATTGATCCTAATATACGAGCAGAAAGTGTTATTCATGTGAAACAATGGATTGATGTTGCCGTAAAGCTAGGTGTGCCTTTAGTGCGTATATTTTCAGGTAATATTCCAAAAGGTTACGAGGGTAAATGGGATGAAATAGCGGTTTATACGGCTGCTAGTATTAAAGAATGTGTAAATTATGGAAAAGAGAGAGGAGTTTTAATTGGGGTACAAAATCATGGTGGCTTTTTGAAAACCGCTGAAGAAACTATAAAACTTGTCAAAATGGTCAATTCCGATTATTTTGGGGTTATTGTGGATACAGGTTATTTTTTAACTGAAGATCCTTATAGTGATATGAAGATGGTAATGCCGTATGCTTTTAGCTTTCTTTTAAAAGAAAGCCCTATACCTAACAATACTTCAGTTAAAATAGATCTTATAAAAATAAAGAATATTTTATTAGAAAGTGATTTCAGAGGATATGTTCAAATTGAAACACTTTCTCCTAAAAACTCACCAAAAAAATCATCCTATGACCCTTATAAAGTTGTTCCTGTCTTTTTAAAAGAGGTTAGGACAGCAATTATTGATGTATGTAAAAAATAACAATGCCTAAATAAAATTATATAATCACTCACAAAAATATTGACAATAATGAAACTAAAAAAGTATTTTAAAATGTTTGTATCAAAGACTTTACTGCTGATATTTATCCTAAGCAGTACATTAACTTTTTCACAAAATAAACTAGAGATTGAACGTAAAGGGAAATCATCTGTAAAAATTGGACTTAATGCTTATTCCTTTACAAAACCTCTTATGAATAATGTTAGAGGT
Organism: Flavobacteriaceae bacterium; assembly: GCA_016649745.1. GTDB lineage: Bacteria > Bacteroidota > Bacteroidia > Flavobacteriales > Flavobacteriaceae > Lutibacter. The sequence continues at coordinate 3,855 of JAENXD010000143.1, forward strand.
CGTGATGGTGGAATGTCTTTATTTGACCTAGTAGATTGGACAGCGGCGCATGATTTTGATGCAATTGATTTGACAGCATATTTTTTTCCAGGTTACCCAGAGGTTCCAAGTGATGAATATATAAATTCCTTAAAAAGGTACACGTTTCAGCAAGGGCTTGATATCAGTGGTATTGGTGTTCGCAATGATTTTGCAGATCCAGATCCAGTTAAAAGAGCAGCTGATGTGAAACATGTAAAGGAATGGATTGATGTGGCCGTCAAATTGGGAGCGCCAGTAATCAGAGTTTTTTCTGGCCCAATTCCAGAGGGATACGAGGGTAAATGGGATGAGATTGCTTTATATATGTCTGCTAGTATAAAAGAATGTGCTGTGTATGGTAAGCAAAGAGGTGTGCTTGTGGGAGTGCAAAACCATGGAGATTTTTTGAAAACAGCAGATGAGACAATTAAGTTGGTGAAAATGGTCAATTCCGATTGGTTTGGGGTGATTGTAGATACAGGTTACTTCATTACAGACAATCCTTATAATGACATTGAAAAAGTGATGCCTTACGCTGTTAATTTTCAACTTAAAGAAAGTGTGTTTGGTGCTGCTAGTACAGTAAAAATTGATTTGAAACGAATTATGGAGATCGTAAAAAGATCAGGGTATAGAGGTTATTTGCCAATAGAAACTTTGTCATCTGTTGGTGGAAATAAAAATAAGAAAAAAACAACTCCGGATTCTCGTCCCGATTATGATCCATATATAGCTGTCCCATCATTTTTGAAAGAAGTTAATGTTGCTAAAAAAGCAGCTTATGAAGAGTTTAAAATTTAGATTGTGATGAGATTAATACGAAAAAATTGCTGTTTTATTAAAATCAGATTAATTGGTTTGGCCATATTCATTTTGTTCATTTCTTTTAGTAACAGTTTGTTTGCCCAAACACCAATAAAAAGAAATGGAGAGTCTTTTGTTAAAACAAGTTTGAACGCATACTCTTTCAATCAATTATTATCTAATGAAATAAAAGGTGAAGGAGAAGGTCTTACCTTGATGGAACTACTGGATTTTTGTGCTGAAAATAATTTTGATGCAATTGATATTACTGGCTACTTTTTTCCTGGCTATCCTGCGGTTCCTTCAGATAAATATATTAACGAGGTTAAAAAGAGAGCTTTTCAGTTAGGTCTTGATATTAGTGGAACAGGAATAAAAAATGATTTCGCAAATCCTGACCCAGTGAAAAGAGCAGCCGATGTAACATTGGCTAAAGCATGGATTGATGTTGCAGTAAAATTAGGAGCTCCAGTGATTCGGGTATTTGCTGGCGAATTACCAAAAGGCTATGAAAATAAGCGTGAAGAGGTAGCGACCTATATGGCCGAAAGTTTAAAAGAGTGCGCTGAATATGGAAAGCTTCGTGGTGTGTTGGTTGGTGTTCAAAATCATGGGGATTTTTTACAAACGGCCGAACAATGTATTGATATGGTAAAAAGAGTTAACTCTGATTGGTTTGGATTAGTTGTGGATTCGGGTAAGTTTTTAACATCCGATCCATATATTGATTTTGAAAAAGCAATGCCTTATGCTGTAAATCTACAGATTAAAGAAAGCCCTATTGGTGCAGGAAGTTCGATAAAAACGAACCTTCCTCGTTTAATAAAAATTATTAAGAATAGTGGTTATAGGGGCTATATACCTATTGAAACCCTTCAATACAAAGGTAAACCTAGACTAGGAGACATTCCTTATAACCCATTTGATGTAGTGCCTGTTTTTTTTAAGGATGTGAAAATTGCCATTAAAAACGAATATAAATAGTTTATAAAATGTAAATTAATATGAATAAAAAAGTTATATGGTACTAACAATAATCAATTTTTCTATTCAATCATTGTTCTCGGTTGTTGAAAACAAAAAGAAAATGTAAAAATTTCAGAAGGAAGTAATTTTAAAAAATCAAATACATCAAAAAGAGACAACAAATCTAATATGAGATCAAAAGAGGATTCAACATATTCAATTGATCACTCCAAATTTGAACGACCAGTTTATGGCCTATTTAAGACAGTTCCAGATTTTTAAAAAAGTAAAGGCTACACAGAAAGAGGCATTTAACTTATAAAATATTGAATTAATATATTATGAAGAAATTAACTTATAAAAATATTGTTTTAGGAATTATCCTTAGTATAACAGTGCATGGAGTTGCACAGCAATCAAAGAAAAAAGGTGAAGTTACAGGGGGGCTTCCGCCTGATGCAATAACTTTGAATATTGGTGATAACGCACCTGATTTTGAATTACCAGGGATTGATGGCAAAACATATACGCTTAACGATTTCAAATCGGCAAAACTGCTCATGATTGTATTTCTTTCTAACCATTGCCCCTATTCCCATGCTGCAGAAACGAGACTTCTTCCTCTGGCAAGAGAATTCAAGCCAAAAGGGCTCGAGGTTGTGGCCATAAACCCTAATAATCCTGAAAGTATTTTGATTAGCGAACTTGGCTATTCAAAATATAATGACAGCTTTGAAGAAATGAAACTTTATGCAAAAGAATCCGAATTTCCGTTCCCATATCTTTATGATGGCGATAAGCAGATTACCGCAAAGGCATATGGTTGTCTGGCAACACCTCACGTGTTTATTTTTGATGAGCAGCGTAAACTGAGATATTGGGGACGAGTAGACGATTCACGTTTTGCAGATCCTTCTACGGTAACATCACATGACGCACGGAACGCCATTGAAGAACTTCTTGCTGGAAAATTCGTTTCAACACCCAAAACAACTGTAATGGGTTGTTCTACGAAATGGAATTATAAGCAAGAAAAAGTAGAAGAAATCAAGTCCGAAAAGAGCGATGAACCTGTAATTGTTGAGGAAATTGATGCTTCAGGAGTTCAAGAACTAGCCAAAAATAATTCGAATCGTCTTCGCCTTGTTAATGTTTGGGCAACTTGGTGTGCTCCTTGTGTAGCAGAATTTCCAGATTTAGTAACACTGTCACAAAGAATTGGAAATCGTCCGTTTGAAATGGTAACCATTTCTATGGATAATCCAAAAATGAAGGAACAAGCAGTGAAATTTCTTGAGAAACAGCAGGTAGCACCATCAAATCCCTTAAAACGTCGTCTTGTTAAAGAAGGGCGCAAAACTTTGAACTTTATTTATACAGGAGCAAGTACAGATGCAATGATTAAAGCACTGGATGCTGAATGGACTGGTCCATTACCCTTTACGGTTGTGATAGCACCAGGTGGAAAAATTATTTACAGACATAATGGACCAGTGGATCCGGTAGAACTAAAAAACCTAATTTACGATTATATAGGAGGATATTATGACAAATAAAAAATTAAACATGAAAAATAACACGTTACATATAGCATCAGTTACTATGATTGCTTTGGTATTGTTTAGCAATATGGGCTACTCACAAGCACCAGTTCCTTTTGAAACTTTAGTAAGTATTTTTGACGGGAAAACCCTTAATGGCTGGGAGCAAATTCAAGGTAGTGCAAAGTATGAAGTAAAAGATGGAATGATTATAGGAACTACCGTTTTAGATTCTCCCAATAGTTTTTTGGCAACTAAAAAAAAATATGGGGATTTTGTTTTGGAACTTGATTTTAAAGTAGACGAAGGATTGAATTCCGGAATTCAGTTTCGAAGCAATCAAAACAAATATTATAAAGAAGGA
>JAENXD010000168.1 GCA_016649745.1 Flavobacteriaceae bacterium
ATTGTTGAATTCCTTTTTTTCTTTAAAGGATAATTTTGATTTGTTTGCTGGTTTGCTTCTTGTATCAGTATTTTTTGTTGAAGTATTTTCTTCCGCAGGTTTTGAATCTTCATACACTTTGTAATCGGTATAATTTCCCGGAAAATCTATAATAAGGCCATCGCCTTGAAATACAAAAAGATGGTCCACAATTTTATCCATAAAATACCTGTCGTGAGAAACCACAATCAAGCATCCTGGAAAATCGAGCAAAAATTCTTCCAGCACGTTTAAGGTCACAATATCCAAATCGTTGGTAGGCTCATCCAAGATTAAAAAATTCGGATTTTGGATTAAGACCGTGCATAAATACAACCGCTTGCGTTCACCACCGCTTAATTTTTCCACAAAATCGTATTGCCTAGATCTGCTGAACATAAAACGTTCCAACAACTGCGCAGCCGAAATTTTCCTACCTTTGGTAAGCGGAATATATTCTCCAAACTCCTTGATGACTTCAATTACTTTTTGGCCCGGTTTTACCACAATTCCGTCTTGCGAGTAATGGCCAAATTTTATGGTTTCCCCAATCACCACTTTACCGGAATCTACAAGTATTTCTCCAGTAAGCATTTTTATGAAAGACGATTTTCCTGTGCCATTTTTGCCGATAATGCCAATGCGTTCATTTCTTTTAAAAACATAATCGAACTTGTCCAAAATTTTCAAATCGTCAAACGATTTTGAAACATGGTGAAATTCTGCAATTTTAGAGCCCAAACGCTCCATATCAATTTCGAGCTGCACTTTATGGTTGTCCCTTCGTTTATGCGCTTCCTCTTTTATGATGAAAAAATCGTCAATTCTCGATTTAGATTTTGTGGTACGTGCTTTTGGCTGCCGGCGCATCCATTCCAACTCTTTGGAAAACAAATTCTTGGCTTTATCAACACTGGCCTGCTCCATCACCAGTCGCTCTTCTTTTTTTTCTAAAAAGTAAGAGTAATTTCCTTTGTAAGTATATAAATTGCCTTGATCTAATTCTATGATTTCATTGCACACACGCTCTAAAAAATATCGGTCATGCGTTACCATTAAAAGGGTAATTTTCTCTTTCTGAAAATAGTTTTCAAGCCATTCAATCATTTCTAAATCCAAATGGTTTGTGGGCTCATCCAAAATTAACAGATCCGATTTATGGATTAAAATCACGGCCAAAGACAATCTTTTGCGCTGTCCGCCGGAAAGGGACGACACTTTTTGTGTTAAATCGTCTAATTTTAATTTGGATAAAATTTGTTTGTATTGGGTTTCAAAATCCCAGGCGTTGAGCCTTTCCATTTTTTCAAAAGCTACTTGGTAAGCATTTTCATCATTGGGATTATTTAACGCTTTTTCATATTCCTCAATCACTTTTAGCGTCTCGTTGTCCGAATTAAAAATGGTTTCCTCAACCGTTAAACTATCATCTAAATTGTCTTCCTGCGACAAATATTCAATTTTTATGCCCTTGCGTGACACCACTTGCCCGCTATCCGGACTTTCAAGTCCCGCAATAATATTTAATATGGTGGTTTTTCCGGTGCCGTTTTTGGCGATAAATGCAATTTTTTGGTCTTTATTTATACCGAATGAAACATTGCTAAAAAGCGCCACTTCACCAAACGACTTCGATATATTTTCAACGGATAAATAATTCATATTTCAGATTTTTGCAAAAGTACGTAATAAAAGCCGAGAAATAATTTTAGGCACAGATACTTGAAATTTTTGGGCGTTCCCCTGCGGGTCGCGCTTTCCGTTATATCTTTTTCTGCGTTTCACTCCAAAAAAGTATACCACTCCAATCGCTAACGCATTCAATTACGAATTAAACAATTAGGCAATTAGATAATTAGTTAATGAGCAAATTAGCTGATTAAAGAAAAGAGAATAGAGACAAAGTTAATGGAAATAAATAGTTAAGTGAATTACGAATTACTCAATTACACGGTTAAACGATTAAACAGTTAAATAAGGGTTGCTAGCGTAGCTGAAGGGCACTTCTCAATTACGAATTTCAATAAAATAAAAATAGCCTAATTTTACGTTTGTAAAACCTTATCAAAAAACACATAACAACATTTCTTTAAATAAAACAAGCATGAATTATATAGACTGGATTGGATTTATTGGCGTAACCTTGCTTTTATTGGCATTTTTCCTAAATTTAAAAGACAAGATTAAAACCGACAGTTTATCCTATTTGCTTTTAAATTTTATGGGTGCCGGCATTGCCTGTTTGGCATCCGTGCTTTTAAAATACATACCGTTTGTGATTTTGGAAGGTTGCTGGGCACTAGTTTCAGCAGTGGGATTGGTGAAATTAGCCACTAAAAATAATATTATTTATATGAAGAAATAAATTATGAAAGAGCAATATTATTACTGAGACTAAATGTCGAAATTTACCCTAATTATTATAAGGTATTTGACGACATAGAAGAAGTATTTTTTGCAGATAAAAAATATCAATTAGCCTTAGAAAATTATAATCGTTCATTGGTGTTGTATCCAGAAAATTTAGCAACAAAAAGGAAAATTGATGAAATCAAGAAATTGATTGAGAAATAAACGTTTGCTAACAAAAAAATAAAACCAATTGCGGGTTGAAGTGAAAATTGAAAAGGAAGAAATCTTAACAGCGATATGTTCGCCAGAGAGATACCAACAATTCGTCATTCTTTTTTTCTTTAGCAATATCCATAATGAGTATGACTAAATTTTTTGTAAGAAATTTCGTTTTTGAAAGTCTATATTTGCTTCATGATTGATCTATTCCATATACTTTCCCCCTCAAGTAATACTAATTCATTCTTATTTATTGCCGTCCCGATTTGTGTTAAGGTATTTAACTTTGCGTGACCTTAAAAAAGATGATTCGAAATGAATACAATCATTGACCAAATATTAATTTTAGGCATTCTGGCCGGAATCGGAGCCCTGACTTTTCGGTTTAAAATTTTGGAGGAAGGAGCTAAAGGGGTCATAGAAAAATTGGTTTTTTATGTCAGCCTTCCCCTGTTGATTGTCACCAAATTATCGATGCTTGAGTTTACTGCTGAAATATTTCGCAATGCTGGCTTAGTGGTTGTAATTACCTATGTTATTATGTTTAGTCAATTGGCATTAGGGAAACTGAGCGCGAAAAATATTTCGCTTAAAAAGGCCACAAACTGTTATTCATAATTTGTATCATATGCTTGGGAATATAGTATTTCTGGGCTTTCCGCTATTGGATGCTTTGCTGCCACGGAGGAGAAGCTTTGCTCTATGCCGCTCTTTATCAGTTGGTCTTAAATACGGTTTTGTGGTCGTATGGCGTAATCCAGCTAAATCCAGAAAACAAACAAAAAGGTTGGGGACAATTAAAAAAGCTGGTCAATTCGAATACCATTGCTTTGAGTTTAGGTTTGATAATTATGTTGCTTTTGCTTAGGTTTCCACCGCTTTTGCAAAAAGCTTTTGGTGGTATGGGCAGCACAACTTTGTATTTGGCCATGCTATATATTGGCATATTGTTGGCGCAAATGAAAGTAAAAGAAGTGTTTAAACTATCCATTTTTTCTTTCAGTTTTAACAAATTGATTTTAAGTCCGATTATTTTTCTTTTCTTTTTTTATTACTGATACACTATTTGGGCGTACCCTTAATTTCAACAGCTTTTATCGTTTTGATTCTTGAATCAGCTATGCCCAGAATAATGATATTTGTGCTTTTGGCCAAACGCTTTGGTGCAGATGATGCTTTGGCGATGAAAAACTTTTTTGTGAGTACGGTTTTAAGTTTAATTACATTGCCATTTATTCTTTATTTATTGCAGTGGGATCTGGCTCATGAAGCAGCCCTCTGATTGAGCATAAAATAAGAGGACAAATGTTGAAGTCTGTTAATATTTCTTTAATTCTCATCAAATTTGTGGAATTTCTATACTTTCAAAAACAAGCTAAATATATTCATTATTTTTACACTTGATAGTGATAGAATGCTTCGTGTTTTTCACTTCAGCATACCCATTTCTAAAGAAAAAATATAAAAATTATGGAGAATGTTGTAATTACAAAAGTGGATATTATCAAACTGAACCTTCCTTACAAAGAACCCTTCGTTATATCATTGGGAGTAATAGAAAGTGCTACAAATGTTGTTATTCGAATTCATACATCAGACGGATTAACAGGGATAGGAGAGTGCGCTCCTTTTGTGACCATCGTCGGAGAAACACAGGAAACCATATTTGAATTATCAAAACAGATTGCTCAAATGTTGAAGGGAAAAGATCCTTTTGCGATTCAGGATAGACTCTTCGAAATTGATCGGGCTTTATGTGGAAATTATACAATGAAAAGTGCTTTCGATATGGCTCTTTATGATTTATTGGCTAAAAAAGCACAAATGCCGCTATATAAACTTCTTGGCGGGAGTAATACCCGTGAGATTTTCACCGACATGACGGTCAGTATTGGTCCGCCTCAAAAAGTTGCCAAAGATGCCCTAGATTTTAAAAAAGCCGGATTTCCAGCCATAAAAGTGAAATTAGGAACCAATACCACCGATGATGTTGCCAGAATAAAAGCTATACGGGAAGTTGTGGGTGAAAATTATCCCATTCGCATTGATGCTAACCAAGGATGGGATACCTTAACCGCCATAAACACATTGAAAGCATTAAGTAAATACAATATTGAACATTGTGAAGAACCAATCCCAAAATGGAACACAATCGATCTCCAAAAGGTCAGACAAAACAGCCCAATTGCGATTATGGCGGATGAGTCGGTTTTTGATCATCATGATGCCTTTAAACTGGCAAGCATGGGGGCTTGCGATTATTTTAATATTAAATTCTCAAAATCGGGAGGTATAAATAATGCGTTAAAAATTAATGCTATAGCTGAGGCCAGTGGCATCAAATGCCAGGTAGGTTGTATGTCGGAATCGCGTTATGCCTTAACTGCTTTAATGCATTTTGTTCAGGCCAGTAAGAATGTTGTTCATTTCGATATGGACTCCTCGCTGATGTTGGCAGAAGACCCTGTGATTGGTGGAATACAATATCAGGGAAAAGGCAAATGGGAGCTTGGGGAAGCCATTGGAATTGGGGCAGACTTTGATGCCGATTTTTTAAGAAGCATGGAAAGTGTAACGGTTTAAGAAAAGGCAAATGCTAAAAAAAACAATAAGACTTCAGGATAAGGACTTTAAATACATCGTGGAGAGTAAAGTGGGGTCAGTTACAACCATCAACGAAAAAGAATATTTGTATTTTGCCGGAACTGGCTATTTTCAATTGCAATCTCATCCCGAAATGATAAAAGCGGCCTGTAATGCAACCATAAAGTTTGGAATTGGAAGCGCCACATTAAGGACCATTAGTGGGACCACGAATCTTTTATTAGAGCTTGAACATAATATCGCTGGTTTTTTTGAAGCTGAAGCCGCAGTTTATCTTCCCTCTGGCTATCTGAGCAATATAGCCGGTTTTCAAGCACTTGAAGAGTTAGGCCTATTTGATGTTATTTTTATCGATGAAAATGCGCATTATTCCAATATTGGAGGTGCGCGACTTATCGGAAAAAAAATCATCACGTTTAACCATTTGAGTTTTGCAGACCTTCGAAACAAGATAAAAAAACATTTGAAAGGGGATGAAAAACCACTGATTGTGAGCGATGGTTTATTCCCAATCTGGGCCGAATTGGCACCGCTTGCTGAATATTTAAAAATAGCTGAAGAATTTAATGGTGCCGTTTGGATAGACGATTCTCATTCCGTAGGTATATTTAGGGGAAAATGGAAGAGGGATTTATGAGTACTTACAATTGGAATCGAAGCGATTATTTATGGGAGCCACCTTGTCGAAAGCATTTGGTGCCTATGGTGGTTTTGTTATAGGAAATTCAAAATTTATAAAAACTGTAAAGACAGGAAATGTAATTACAGGATCAAGCTCTCCTCCAAATGCCATGGTTGCAGCTGCGCTAAAAGGTCTGGAAATTGTCGAAAATAATCCAGAATTACGATTGGAGCTTTGGGAAAATGCGAAATATTTAAAAAAAGAAATTAGAAATTTAGGATTAAAAGTGGATGATAATTATCTTCCTATCGTCACTTTTTCACTGGGCACAGGTGAGAAAATGGAACATATACATCAGGAATTGATGGACATGGGCATTTATATTCAGTATGTGAAATATGTTGGCTCCGGATCTGAAGGGGTTTTACGAATAGTGGTTACTTCTTCACATTCAAAAGAACAGATTGATTTATTAGTTTCTTCTTTGGGAAAACTGATTTGATCCATCATAATGGCAAAGGTTCCCCATGAAGTTCCTGTTGAAAACGCAATAAATGCGCTAATCACAAATAAAATAAAAGGGAGCAATTGCGGTGTTAACCAGACTTTTTTTTGTGTAGAAATATAAATCCCAGTTCCGAGTTGATTACTCACATCGCTAATTGAAAAAGCCACCAACATTCATAAAGCCAATGGCATGAGTTCACTAATTCCTCTCAGCGTAAGCTCAATCATGTCCTTTGTTTTAATGATTTCCTGGTTGCGATAAAGGGCCATTGCTACCAGGATTGAAGCAATACCAATTTAAACATATAATGTCGCATATAAATCGTTTCTTTTTTGTTTACTTTTCGTCAAAAGATTTTACCGTAACTAAGGCTATGCTAATATTTTTTAACTTCAATTAATCAAAAAATAATTCAATTTCTTTATACG
>JAENXD010000236.1 GCA_016649745.1 Flavobacteriaceae bacterium
AATCAGTATATTAATATTTTAAAACTAATTGATTATTAGACTGTTATTTTTTTTACCGCAAGGGTCGCAAAGAAAAAGCAAAGGTCGCAATATTAATTATAGTTGATTTACAACACATTGCGTCCATTGCGATTTCCTTAGTGTACATTGCGGTTAAATTTAAAGCTTTGTACAGATCATTATCATACTGATTAGTAACAATAAGTTTAATAAAGTTAAAATTAAGGGTTTTAAAATAAGTGTGAACATTTGATAGTTAATAATAGCTGTTATTAAAATATTTCAAACTTATATAACTCCATAATTTAGTTGCAGAAGATTTCCATATTTATACTTAAAACCCAATAATTTTTTGGATTTTTTGTTTGAAATAATTTTTTGCTGAATTTCAGCAGTATCTTCAAAATCAGGTAATTCAATACCGATACCTAAAGTTGCTTTGGTGTAAAACTCTCTTCTTGTAGGATGGGTATCCGCACAGCCGTTAAAAATTTGGTTCCAAGCATTTTTTTCTATAATTTTTTCAATAAGTTGAAGACAATCATCTTGGTGAATCATATTGACAAAACCCTCCGGATTTGGTATTTTTCTTCCTTTAGAAAAGAAGTTACCGGGTTTTCTGGTATAACCAAACAAACCCGCAAAACGAATTATGGTGGTATCAAAACGAACTGAATTTTTAAAAAGCATTTCTATGGTTGTCAACGCGGAAGACAGGGTATTGGATTCTTCCGTTAGCACTTCATTGGAATTTCCATAAACCGAAGTAGAACTGATAAAAATGACCTTTTTTATGGGTGATTTTTCAATATATGATAGTAGATTTTTAAATCCTTCAATGTTTTTAGAGGGTATCGCCACAATTAAGATCTCTGAATCTAAAAACGCTGAAATATTTTCTTTTAAATTGTCAAGGTTTATGATAAAAGGTACAATCCCAATTTCCTGGAATCCGGAAAGTTTGGCTTCAGAAGTGGTGGAGCCTTTTATTTTATGGCCTTGCTGAATTAAACTAATGGCCATTGGTTTTCCAAGCCAACCGCATCCCAATATGCTTATTTGTTGTTTCAAGATTTCTTTTTATAAAATTTTACTTTTTGTGGCACTCTCCAATTCATTTAATCGCACCATCTTTTTTCGTTCAAGGAATTCCTGAATTCCTTCAAAATGTTCATTTACACGCTTGTTTCCAAATTCAAAAACTTTACTCACCATACCGTCTAAAAAATCACGATCGTGAGATACCAAAATAAGCGTTCCGTCAAACTTCATAAGTGCTTGTTTCAAAATGTCTTTGGTTCTCATATCGAGATGGTTTGTGGGTTCATCCAAAATTAAAAGGTTTACAGGCTCAAGCAATAACTTAATCATGGCCAATCTTGTGCGTTCTCCGCCCGAAAGCATTTTTACTTTCTTGTCCCAATCATTGCTGCTGAACATAAAAGCACCCAAAAAATCTTTTATTTTGGTTCTGATATCACCCTTAGCCACATTGTCAATGGTTTGAAAAACAGTGAAAGTTTCATCAAGCAAAGAAGCTTCATTTTGGGCAAAGTAACCAATCATGGTATTGTGTCCAAGTGTTAGTTTGCCGCCGTGCTCAATTTCTCCCATAATGGCTTTTATAAAAGTGGATTTGCCTTCGCCGTTTTTACCTACAAAAGCAACCTTTTCTCCACGCTGAATGGCAAAAGTGGCTGAATCAAACACAAGATGCTTTTCGTAGGTTTTAGAAACATTTTCTGCCGTGACCGGATACATTCCGGAGCGGGGAGAAGGCGGAAACCGGAGTTTCAGGTGAGAAGTATCTATTTCATCAACTTCAACAACCTCCAATTTTTCGAGCATTTTTACACGCGATTGCACTTGTAATGTTTTTGAGTAGGTGCCCTTAAAACGGTCTATAAATTCCTGTGTCCCGGCTATTATTTTTTGTTGTTCTTCAAGTTGTTTTTGTTGCTGTTCACGACGTTCTTTACGCAGTTCAAGGTATTTTGAATAATTAACTTTATAATCGTAAATGCGACCCATAGTCACTTCAATGGTTCGCGTAGTAATGCGGTCAACAAAAGTACGGTCGTGAGAAATCAAAATGACAGCTTTGCCGCTGTTTACCAAAAAATTTTCAAGCCACTGAACAGAATCTATATCGAGGTGATTTGTGGGTTCATCCAATAAAATAAGATCTGGATTTTGCAGTAAAATTTTAGCCAGTTCAATACGCATACGCCACCCACCGCTAAAATTGCTGGTTGGACGATTAAAATCGGTACGTTCAAAACCCAAACCCAACACTATTTTTTCAACTTCTGCATTGAAATTAATTTCGCCGTTGCTGTATAATTTTTCGCTAAGCGATGATACTTTTTCAATAATATTATAGTATTCTTCCGATTCATAATCCGTGCGAACAGTGAGTTGATGGTTCAGTTCATCCATTTTAGTTTGCATGGCAAGTATTTCAGCAAATGCCTGTGAAGCTTCTTCAAAAACAGTCCGGTCATTTTCAGTCATTAAATGTTGTGGAAGGTAAGCAGTGATTTTATCTTTCGGAACCGAAATTCGTCCGCTAGAAGCTTTTTGAAATCCGGCTATTATTTTTAAAAGTGTAGATTTTCCTGCGCCATTTTTACCCATAAGGGCGATGCGGTCTTTTTCGTTTATCACAAAAGAAATATCCTTAAAAAGGGTTGTTCCGCCAAACTCTACGCTAAGTCCTTCTACTGAAATCATGGTAATATTTATGAAAAATAGGCCGCAAAGGTAATAAAAACTTGTACAATTGGGCAGCGTTATTGAAATCGCTTCAAAACAGATTATTTTTTTATGAATTTTAAATACTTAAAGGTAAATAATCCAATTTTACCTATGAGTAAACAGCATATTTATTCACAGAACTTCTTCTAAATAAATTTTGTTGTTGTTTTTTTCGCGTTAGGGAGTAAAGCGGAAATCCTTTTTAGCGGTTTTTCACCGCTAAAAAGATTATAGCGAAAAGCCCGACCGCTTTTTCAGCGGGAACGCCCACCAAAAAGGCGGGCAGGCCCAAAATATTATTTTTATAAGGATCCATTTAGAATTTAATGAAGTGATAATTAGAGACTTAATAAAAATAATAATTATATATTTAACAAATTCTTCTATTGAAATGTGTGAATAATGTAACTCTGATTTAAAATTGTGTAACAAAAATAAATTGGATTTGAATATCTTTGTTCGCATAAATATTAATCACATAAAAAACAATAAATTATGAAAGCACAAAAAGTAATTTTAGTATCATTAGTTGGTGCAGCAGTTGGAGCAGCTTTAGGAATTTTATTTGCACCGCATAAAGGCGCAAACACAAGAAAGAAAATCTCTAAAAAAAGCAATGATTATTTAGAAGGATTTGAAGAAAAATTCAATGAATTTGTAGACATGGCCACAAAGAAATTTGAAACAATGAAAGGAGAAGTAGCAACAATAGCTAAAAATAAAATAGCCGAAGCAGAAGAAGTTGTAGATAAAGCAGTGAATAAAGCGACTAAGTAAAAATGCAATTTGTAAATTAATTTATAGGCATTAATTTCAATTTGTATTTTAATAGAAGTTGAAGTTAATGTTTATACGACAATTACCAATCCAGTAACATTATATTTTTTAATTCAATTTCAGGTTATGAATTACAAGAATAAAACTGAAGAAGTTAGCGCAGCCGATTACATTACTGCCAATAAAGAACTTGCTTTTCAAAATGAAGAAAAGGAAAAGAGAGCAGCCGAATTGGTAATAGCCAACAAAGAACTTGCCTTTCAAAACGAAGAGAAAGAAAAACGAGCGGCTGAATTGGTGATTGCCAACAAAGAGCTTGCCTTTCAGAATGAAGTGAAAGAAAAACGAGCGGCAGAATTGGTTGTTGCTAATGAAGAACTCGCCTTTCAAAATGATGAAAAAGGAAAACGTGCTGCCGAATTGGTGATTGCTAATGAAGAACTTGCCTATCAAAATGAAGAGAAAGAAAAACGTGCAGCCGAATTGGTTGTTGCCAACAAAGAGCTTGCCTTTCAGAATGAAGTGAAAGAAAAACGAGCGGCCGAATTGGTTGTTGCCAACAAAGAACTTGCTTATCAAAATGATGAAAAAGGAGAACGTGCAGCCGAATTGGTAATTGCCAACAAAGAACTCGTATTTCAAAATGAAGAGAAAGAAAAACG
>JAENXD010000256.1 GCA_016649745.1 Flavobacteriaceae bacterium
TGCGTTTTCGTTTATGCTGCGGCAAACTGATTTTTTCTGCTACCCTGCAAGTTGAATCTGTTTCACAATGTGTTGATTTATTGGCTTGCATAGTTATTAGGTTAAAATGTTGGTTTAAAAATCACATTAAAATTAAAATTATAAAGAGAAAAGGAATGTTAAATTAAATTTTTATAATTCAAATTAATATTTATAGGGTGCATTCCTTTTCCAAATTAAACAATCAGATCAAACAGCGAGAATTTTATTTTTAAATAAAAATTTAGCTATTTTTTATGAAAGCAAGATAGTTTTGCTCAGATTCAAAATATAAAACGTCATTATTCCCTTGAGGAGATAACACGATATAAGCCAGTGCTTTATCTACTTCTTTGCCGGTTAATGGATCTTTGGAATAACGAACTTCTCTCATATTATTAATTTTGGCAACACAATCCTGACAACATCCATAGTAAGTTTTACCTTCAACTTCTACAGGAATTTGGTCTATACCCATAAACTTATTGTTAACAAAACAAACTAAACTAGATTTTAACCTAGCTTCTTTTTCCGACTCTATTGTGTTTTCTTTAACAGTTACAGTTTCCTGTTTGGTTTCTTTTTTTGTGTTATTACAGCTTATGGCAGTGATAATAACAATAAGGCTTAAAGCTAAAAATGAGATTTTTGTTTTCATCTGTAAATATTTATTTGTTTATTTTTGGTTATATGTAATTCGCATATTTTCATTTGTGTTTGCATCATGTTTTAATATGCTCATTTCATAATGATATTATTTTAAAAGTTATTTGTAGTGCCTGCGTAAGAAAAAGGAATGAAAATTCAAAATGATCAGTCAGGAAAATCATTGTTAACGGGGTACATTCCTTTTTCTTAACATCAGGACTTGGTATTTATTTATTGGTGTTTATGTTTTTTTGGGATATCTTTTTCTTCAACATCCATTTTTTTTAAGTCCATTCCGCATTTTGGACAAGCTCCTGGTTTATCGCTTTTTACGTCTGCATGCATTGGGCAAGCATAAGTATTGGCCATTTTCATAGAGTCCTGTTTCATTTCTATTTTAGATTGGTCCATTTTCATGTCCATCATTTTCATGTTGGAATGATCCATATTCATTTTTATGGAATCTTTTTTCATATCCATCATTTGCATTTTGGAATGATCCATTTCCATTTTAGCAGTGTCTTTTTTCATTTTAGAATGATCCATTTCTTGCGCATTCATTGTTGATAATCCTGCCATTGCCAGTATTAAAACAGCTAATAAATTTTTTGTTTTCATCATTTTTTATTTTTAATTATTATTATAAATTTATATATATTTAGTAAAAATTTTGTATATAATTATGTTTAAATCGTATCTAATTTTACACGAGACCCAATATTTTTATACTGTGTAGGCGTTATTCCGGTGACTTGTTTAAATTGTTTAGATAAGTGTTGCGGACTGCTATAATTTAAGTCATACGAAATTTGACTTATGGTTAGTTCATTATAAGAGATTAATTCTTTAGCACGTTCTATTTTTTGTTGAATGATATAATTTTCAATGGTTCGTCCTTCCAGTTCAGAAAAAATTTTACTCAACTGCCTGTAATTAATTCCTATATTTGATGCCAAAAAAGTTGAATAATTTTGATTGAACAATTTATGTTTACCATAGTAAATATGCTCAATAATGATTGTTTTAATTTGACTTACAATTTTGAAATTAAATTCTTCAACTATTTTAAATCCTTCTTTTTCCAAAATTCTTTTTAATCTAATCATTTCATTAAATGAAATATTTTTAGCGAAATGAATTTTGCCTAACGCTACATTTTCAAAGATTATATTATTTTTGGTCAACTCATCCTTAACCACTTTTATGCAACGATCACATACCATATTTTTAACGGTAATGCTTGTATTTTGTTCCATTGCTTTGAGTTTTTGATTCAGCCATTTAAAACCGCCTATCAAAAAATGACAGGCAGTTTAGGGAATAATTATTTGATAATAGATTTAGTAGTGCCGCATTTCAGCATTTTATCCCCGAAATATGGATTTTGGATTTCTTTATCTGAGGATAACCAATAGGCACCGCCACCTAAAGCCATCGGACAGAAGTCTTTATAAATCATTCCTGATTTTAAATTTCCTTCTGCCAAAATAGCCATCGCATCGCTCAATTCAGAAAAAGCAATTCGTTGTGATTTTAAATCCTCTGCATTTTCTAAATTTTTGGCAGCTTTGCTTGCCGATTCAGTACCTTTAGCTTCCTTAAGTGATGCCGTGAGCATTGTGGCCCCTTTTTTAGCTTCATTGCTGTCAGAATTTACCAAAGCGGTTTTTATCATGATATAATGTTCATAAGAAACAGCAAGTTGTTGGCTGTTAAATTCCGGTGCCATTTGCATATTATCCTTCCCTATTCCATCCATATTCATTTTACTGTGGTCATGGTTCATTTTCTCTTTTTCCTGCGCATTGGTAAGAGACACCAATAATAGCATTGCGGCGATACTTGTTTTTAAATTTTTCATTTTTGTTGTTTTTAAAATTATTTATTAATCTGCTGGCATTTTGTTAATCCAGTCTTCTATCGCTTTTTTATCATTTTCTGAAAGTTTTGCATCCCTGTGCATAAAAGTATATGAGGCGAGAGGCATTTCACCGTCTTTTACCTGACTCAAAATTGATTTAAACTTACTTTTCTTTTTTCTTTCGGAATAGGAACCAAACTCACTAAAATTCAATGCTTTTTTTCCTTTTTTTATGTGGCCCTGCATTATATAACTTGTTGGCTGGATCTTATTGTACCATGGATAATCGGTATTGTTGCTGTGGCAATCATAACAGGATGCTTTAAAAATCACTTTCACTTTTTCAGGAACATCGTAAACTTCCATTAAATCTGTGGGAGGCACAATATCGCTCTGGTTATGGTTTGCGGGAATAAACTGAATTCCCGCAAAAACCAACAACATTATTAACAGGATGATTTTTAAAACTTTCATGCATTACTGAATTTCTTTTTGAACGGTGCCGCAAGTCATCATTTTGCTACCTAAATAAGGGTTTTTAATTTCTTTGGTTTCACTCAACCAAATTGCGCCTTTTTTGTTATTGTACATTGGGCAAAAGGTTTGGTAAAGTTTCCTGTCTGTACCGGTTATGGCTATCAAATCTTCAATATCCTTGCTCAGTATCTCAAAATGCTCCCTTTGGTGTTCCATTTTTCCGCTGTTAGTTGAAATATGTTCGGCGTGCTCCTTGGCATCTTCAACAATATCAATTACCTCCTGTTTTTGTGCCTCAGCAATGTAGGAGCTGTCAAATTGGGTAAAAGCA
>JAENXD010000231.1 GCA_016649745.1 Flavobacteriaceae bacterium
GAGATAGGAATTGATATTTACATTTGCAAATTCTACAATTGTTGCGAAAGAAGGGTCAGTGGCTATTTCTACATTGTAATTTAGGGCGTTTACATCATTCGCCCAACTTAAAGTAAAAGGTTTTAAAACTTCTGTTGAACCGTTAGCCGGTAAATTTAAAACAGGCGCATTTATGGTGGAAGAAAAAACAAAGGAAGAAGCACATTTAGATTTAAAAATGCAAGGCAAAATGAATGAAATAGAAACCTTGTTGCCATATAAAGTTTTTGAAGGAAATAAACCAAGCACAACTATTTTAATAAACAAACTTACACCCAAAACTTTGGGAAGTTTAATTGCTTTTTATGAACATACAATATTTGTTCAGGGAGTTATTTGGAATATCTTTAGTTTTGACCAATTTGGTGTTGAACTTGGAAAAGAATTGACCAATAAAAATCTTCAAAAAAAGTAATTTTTGTACCTTAAAGAAGCAACCATTGCCTTAATTTATCATCTGTTAATAAACTGTTAACATTTAAAACTTTGTAACGCAGTTTTAATGGTATTTTTTACTATTTTTATCTTAATTATTTGTTAAAATATAACAATTAATTAAAGACTCTTTTGGTAAAATTTACCATTTTTGCACAAACATTTAATTCAACTTAAAATTAATTCAAATTAATCAAAATGAAAAAAACTATCAAATTATTACTCATTTCTGTGTTGTTTTTATGCTCTAGAGCTATAATGGCACAGGTAACTTCATCTGGTATGAATGGTTTGGTTTCTAGCCTTCAAGGTCCTGTTATGGGCGCTACAGTAGTTGCAACCCACACAGCTTCAGGAACTATCTATGGAACGGTTACAAACGATCAAGGTCGTTACAATTTAGCCGGTATGCGTGTTGGCGGACCATATAGTGTTGAAGTATCCTATATAGGATTTGGAAATAACCTAACTAATAATATAATGATTAGATTAGGATCAGATTATGTTCATAATGTTGTTTTAAGTGAAGAAAATATTTCGCTAGACGAGGTTGTAATATCTGCAAAAAGAAGTAAATTTTCAACTCAAAAAACTGGAGCAACAACAAACATCTCAAATACAGAAATGACTGCTATGCCAACAATAAATAGAAGCATTTCTGATATTGCTCGTATTTCTCCTTATTCAAACGGAATGAGTATTGCAGGTGGTGACGGGCGTTCAACAAATTTTACTGTAGATGGAGCAAACTTTAACAACAACTTTGGTTTAAGCTCTAGCTTACCAGGTGGTGGAAGTCCTATATCTTTAGATGCTATAGAAGAAGTACAAGTTGTAGTTGCACCTTTTGATGTGCGTCAAACAAATTTTATTGGTGGTGGAATAAACGCTATTACTAAATCGGGAACTAATACATTTAAAGGTTCCGCCTACACTTATTTTACTAACCAAGACATGAGAGGTAATAGAATTGGTGATGTTGATTTTGGAGTACGTGCAGAGGAATCTACAAAAACGTATGGTGCAACTTTTGGAGGTCCAATTATTAAAAATAAACTATTCTTCTTTGCAAATGTAGAGTCGGTTGTTAGACCAGGACAAGTAGTAAATTGGAGACCCTCGGAAGATGGAGTAGCTAACTTAGACTTATCGCTTTCACGCACTAGTACTGCAGACATGGATTTAGTTAAAAATCATTTAATGACTAATTATGGCTATGATCCAGGTTCTTATAGCGATTATCCAGCTGATGAAACTAATAAAAAACTTTTAGCTCGTGTAGATTGGAACATAAATAATGAACACAAATTAAGTGTACGCTATAATTATACTAAAAATCAAGGTTGGAATGCTACAAATGGTAACTCAACTGATGCTGGTTACCGTAACAGAAATATGGATCGTATTTCGCAATATTCTATGGCTTTCTCTAATTCTATATATTCTATGGATAATGTTGTTAATTCATTCTCAATGGATTTAAACAGCAGATTTTCAGATAAACTTTCAAATCAATTACTTGTAACTTATTCTAAAATACAAGATGCCCGTGGTTCAAATTCTTCACCTTTTCCTTTTATTGATATCATGAACGGTGTAACTACAGGTGGAACTCAAATATTAGAACCTTATATTTCTGCTGGTTACGAATTATTTACTTGGAACAATGCCGTAAACAACAACACTTTTACAGCTATTGATAATTTAATATATTACTTAGACAATCATACAATTACAGGAGGTATTAGTTTTGAACATCAATTGGCTAACAATTCATATATGCGAAATGGTACGGGTTACTATCGCTACGCTAGTGTAGAAGATTTTCTTAACCAAGCTGCACCAAGAGATTTTGCAATTACTTATGGTTATGATGGTGAACAAAACCCAACTGCCGAAGTTGCCTTTAATCAATTAGGATTTTACCTTCAAGATGATTGGAACATTAATCCAAATTTTAAATTATCTTATGGAATCCGTGCCGATTATTTAAAGTATGAAGACAACCTTATTACAAACAATTCAATTTATAATTTAGATTTTGGAGGTAGAAAAATTGATACTGGTAAATGGCCAGATGCAAATATTCAGTTCTCTCCTAGAGTTGGTTTTACTTGGGACGTAAAAGGCGATCAATCTATGAAACTTAGAGGAGGTACAGGTATATTTACTGGTAGATTACCGTTAGTGTTTTTTACTAACATGCCAACCAATTCTGGAATGGTACAAGGAAGTTACTCTGCAACAACTACCTATAATTCTGATGGTTCTATTAAAAGCGTTAACCCAGCTTTAGCAGGTTTAGCAGGACCAATGATTACGGATGTAGATGAAATGATTAGTCGATTAAATTTACCAAATACAATAAGTCCTGAAGATGGTGAATTACCTCGTGATATAAATGGTGTAGATCAAAATTTTAAAATGCCTCAGGTATGGAAAACATCATTAGCTTTTGACTATCAAGTTCCTGTATCTTTCCCTTTATCTGTTACTTTAGAAAACATATACACCAAAAACATGAATGGTGTAATGCTTAAAAATTACAATCTTAAACAACCTGATGCTACATGGCAACGTTTTTCAGGTGCTGACGACCGTTATATTTATCCTGGAAGTTCAGATATTAACTATACTTCTAAAAATGCTTACGTTTTATCAAATACAAGTGAAGGATGGGGTACAATTTCTAATATTACAGTGAATGCAGAGCCTATAAAAGATTTAAGATTAATGGCTGCTTATACTTTTACGGAATCTCAAGAAATTTCTGGTATGCCTGGTAGTAATGCTTCCTCTGCTTATGGAGGGTTAGATGCCGTTAATGGACCACATTTACCGGAATTGCAGCGTTCCCAATATGTTGTGCCACACAAAGTAATTGGATCTGTTTCTTATAAAATTCCTTGGTGGAACGATTCTTTAAAGTCGTCAACATTTATTAACGTATTTTATTCAGGTAATTCTTCAAACGGATACAGCTATACCTATTCCAACGACATGAATGGTGATGGTATCGCTACAGATTTAATTTATATTCCTAAAAACAAAGGTGATATAAAATTTATTAGTACTGCTGATGAAACTGCTTTCTTTAACTTTATGGAACAAGACACTTATTTAAGCAATAACAAAGGTAGTTATGCTCAAGCAAATGCTGCACGTACTCCTTGGGTTCATAGTTTTGACTTAAGGTTGTTACGTGAGTATTATATTAATGTTGGTAAAAATAAAAATACCTTACAATTTAGTTTAGATTTCATAAATGTAGGTAACATTCTGAACTCTGAGTGGGGCGTTTCTCAAAATAATAACGTATCAAACAGAGGAAGTATTTTAAAATATGAAGGAAAAGACGCTTCTAATGTTCCTTCATATTCTTTTGTAAAAGTAAATGGTGAATATCCTGTTAATACATTTGACACTAATTATTACTATGGTGAGACATGGAAACTTCAAGTAGGTGTTAAATACTCATTTTAACAATTCAATTATTACTTAAAAAAAGGGGTAGAAACAAAAGTTTCTACCCCTTTTTTTATTTAGTAGTATATAATCCTCAAAATTTGTTATACTAAAAATATTAAAAAACACAGAGGTTGTAAAACACACTTCATTGCCATTCTAGAAGCCAGTGTAATTGTTATCAAAATAAAATCAAGAGAGGGAAATATTAAATTTTTAGACAATGAAGTGATTTAAACTTTTTGAGAAAAAATAAAAGGGTTGCCGATATTTGCGTCACCAAACGTTAAATATTCAAAACAACCCTTTATGTACACAGTACTTGACAAAGATACAATAGAAATGGAAATTATTCCACATATC